>JANMHA010000381.1:0-18416 GCA_031374925.1 Pirellula sp.
GCCTACGGCGGTCGAGGCGGGCGGTACTTTAAGGTCGGAGCTACACTTTTAGTACGCCAAAACGGCGTCCGTCGGAGGCAAGTTCCGATCGGACGAAAATGCTTCACAGGCGAACCCAGGGTGCGCCGTGTGCGCGGCGACCCTAGGCTTTGCTGTTTAACGCCTTCGGCGTAAGCAAAGGTCCCGCCGGACGATTGTGACTGCTCGTGTTGCCGTCGCTGCCATCATGGATCGTTTCAACGTTCTAGTTCAGCCACTTCACCGCCAGCGCGGCTACCAAGAGCTTGCCAGATTAGTTTGTCGATGCTGTTGCCGACGCTGTGTATCGAACCGTCCATCCTGCATGAGTTGACCACGTTTCCATGCCAACTGCGTGCTGTCAAAACTCCGTAACTTGCACGGGTTGTACTTGATCCTTCTTGCCTTGAATTGTAGTCGATATTGTATAGCAAACCATTGTATACAAAAGGAACCTTCGTATTGGGGGTGAGAGTCGTTGTAAAACAACTGTGGTGGCTATGGCCGTTGGTCCATTCGGTATGCCCCGTTCCTGTTTTGTCCGTATTCAACCTGTCCTTGAGGCCAGAATCTGCAATAGATGCAACCGCGGAAACAGTTTCCGGCATGATTGTCGTTGGCGGCCCGCCATTGCGGGTGTATGCTTGCCATGCGTGAACTTCGGAGCACCATAGTGTTGTGCTCATTCCATCGGTAACAGAGTGGAATCCGAGACGTGAATTGGGGTGAGTAACTCCATCGCCACCTCGGTTTGTCACGGGGTCAAAAATGAACCAGGATCCAACATTGAATCCATAGGTTGTCGGAAAGAGAAAAACGCCCGACGAATGTTCGCGAAAGTCTCCGCCTTTTGGATCGGAGGGGCATCGATAGACCGGTACCGCAAAGCGGTCTAATATAGGATAACTCTCCCAGCCTTTGGCAAGGTCGATTTGACTTGCCAAAACGTTTTGTTCTAGGTACGGAAAAAGGCGGCCGTGAATGCTCCAAGTCGTATTGGCTGTCGAATTTGTATTGACAATCGCACTGGGTGGAATCCGTTTCGTTGCGGCTTCATAGTTTAGCATGGCCAGCCCGATCTGCTTTAGATTGTTGCTGCACGCGATTCGTCTCGCCGCTTCCCTTGCGGCTTGGACAGCTGGAAGCAGAAGTCCTACCAGTATCCCAATAATGGCGACAACGACCAGCAATTCAACAAGGGTAAAGGCATTTCTTGTTCTTGTATGGATCATGTTCTCTTTCAAAAAAACGGCTCACAAGAGTCCTGAAAGTGGATCGCGCTTTAAGGAAGCTCTCTAGCTTGGCAGTATAAACTGGCCCGCCTACGTTGAACTAGATTGAGGCCTGGACAAAATTTATTCACGCTCGTTCAGGAATAACAACCCAACTTGCTATCGGGTGGAAGATTTGCTGCCCCGAAGGTAAGGAGTCTAAGCCCCCGATGTCGGATCCTGTGTTACACTACGGTTGCTGTTCAAACGCAGCCAAAGCAATCCAGCCACTTGCGGAGCCTAACGAGCCAGTCTTAGTGCCGTCGGATCCGACGGTTGGCAAGTTCATGCAACTCGTTCCGTTTTTTGGTATGACCCGCAGAGTATCCGCCTTATCAACCATTCTTCGTTCACCCTTGCGGATACTAGCACTTGTGTTATTGCTTGTGTTCACGGCAGAGGTCGCGGTGATGTTGGTGCTGCCTATGATTACCCCAATCGTCATGGGTGAAGCGACACGGGCGATTCTGGATGCGTTTCTACTCACGATGGTTTGCGCCCCTGTATTATGGTGGGTCATCATTGGTCCGCTCCGCAGGATTGCGATTCAAGAGCACCAGCGCAGCGAAACCATAGTTGCAAATGCGAGCGAAAGCATACTAACTTTTGATCGCGAGGGAGCAGTACTTTCTTGCAATCGGTCAACCTTGGATTTATTCGGAGTTGCAGCAGAGCAGTTGATCGGCAAACCAATTCAATCGATGATCCCGGAATTGCCCAGCCAGTTCGATGGCATCCCCAGGGGGTTTCGGCTGACCGCGGTTCGCGCGAGTGGCGAGTTTTTTCCTGTACAGATTTCTGTAAGCGAATACCCATCCGCGTCGCAAAATGTCCGTATTGCGATTCTTCGCGATCTCACTTGGTCTGAGCGTGCCGAGCAGGAGAGAATAGAGAGGGTGCGTGCGACGGAAGCATTGCGGACTCAGCAGATGGCAACGTTAGCTCAACTCGCTACCGGCGTTGCACATGAGATTCGCAATCCGCTAACGTCGATCAAGATGCTGATTCAAGTAAACCTTGCTTCCTTTGCCAAGGCTGGACTTCCAACCGATGACTTGGAATTGGTGGAGCAAGAAATCAGAAGGATGGAGCGATCCGTAAACAGTTTGCTCGACTACGCTCGGCCGGAAAAAAGCGAGTTTACGGAATTCGCTATTCAAGAGGTGTTGCGTCGCACTGCCCAATTGATTGCTGGGCGTTGCGAATCACAAAAAGTACTGCTTTGTATCAACGCACCTAGCGTCCCAGTTACGCTCTTGGGAGACTCATCTCAAATCCAGCAATTGCTTCTGAATCTAGCACTAAACGCACTCGATGCCATGCCCGGGGGCGGAAACTTAGACATGGATGTTGAAACAAACGCGTCGATGGTTGAGATCACTGTGCGAGATACAGGGACAGGTATTGATAATAGTATGCTTTCAAAGTTGTTTACTCCATTTTCGACTACGAAACCAAATGGTGTCGGATTGGGGCTCGGTATCTGTCGGCGAATTGCTGAAGCGCACCGGGGCAGCCTCAGAGGCTCCAATCAGCTCGTCCGTGGAGCTAAGTTTCAACTTACAATTCCAATCGCATCTGCTGACAATCCAAGACCCTTAACTTCGAATTCCACGGAAGAAGCATGCAAAGTCTCTTAGTCATCGATGACGAAGTCTCAATTCTGCGCGCGTTCGAACGGGCTTTTGCAAACGAATCCACTACTGTCTTAACAGCAAAGACTGGGCTTGAGGGGGAGAAAATATTTTACGATCTCAAACCAGATGTGGTCGTTATCGATCTTAGTTTGCCCGACATTTCGGGCCTGGAATGCTTTAAGCGACTAAGAGTGATTGACCCGAGGGTTCCCTTTATTTTTATCACTGGGCACGGGACCGTTGAGACAGCAATCGAAGCCACGAAATTGGGTGCCTATGACTACTTGTTCAAACCTCTTGAATTAGAGGAAATCCGTCTGCTGTTAGAAAAGGCCTTTAGTCTAAGCCGAATGGTGCGCGTCCAACCGATTTTGGCCGACGAGGAGGACACGGTTGCTGATGCCATTGTGGGACGATGTCGAGCGATGAAAGAAGTTTATAAGGCGATCGGCCGAGTCGCGTCTCAGAACTTGACCGTTTTGCTATTGGGCGAAAGCGGCACCGGAAAGGAGGTCGTGGCGCAAGCCATATACCATCACAGCACGAGATCGAAGGGCCCCTTTCAAGCAATTAACTGCGCAGCCATACCAGACTCTTTACTGGAGAGTGAGATTTTTGGCCATGAAAAAGGTGCGTTTACCGACGCTCATAGACAGCGAATTGGAAAACTCGAACAAGCGGATGGCGGGACCCTATTTCTCGATGAAGTTGGCGATATGTCTCCGATGACTCAGGCGAAATTGCTTCGCGTACTCCAGGACCAGTCCTTTGAACGCGTTGGCAGCAATTCGACAATCAAGGTCAATGTAAGGATCATCGCGGCCACGAATCATGATCTAAAGAAACTTGTCTCCGAAGGCTTGTTCCGCTTGGATCTTTATTACCGTCTGAGCGTCGTTTCGATTCATCTTCCACCCCTTCGCGAACGTGAAAACGATCTTCGAATTCTTGCGGAGTACTTTCTGCGGAAGTACAGCAACGAATTCGGCAAGGACATTCGCACACTTGCACCGGAAACGCTCAAGCTGTTGGAGCAGTATCATTGGCCAGGCAACGTTCGCGAACTAGAAAGTGTGATGAAGCAGTCACTGCTCACGGCACGCGGGAATATATTGTTGCCTGAGTTCGTTCCGCCCTTGGCTATTGAAGAGACACCCTGTCTCCTCGGTAAGGATGACAGTGAGTATCTTACCAAGGGATTCATCGCCGAGCGCTTAGATGCAGGCAGTGTTAATTTGTACGCCGAAGCAATCGCAATGGCGGAACGTCAACTCATCTGTCAGGTGCTCGAGTACACCGGAGGTAACCAACTCAAGGCATCTGGAATTCTAGGTATCTCTCGTGTCACACTGCGGAGCAAACTAAAGTTGCTCGGTATAGACGCCAGTCGATTTTCCCGTCACATAGGCTACTAGCCTAGAATTTCCCACCCAGCACAACCGCCCGCAGCCAACCGATCCGGTCTGAACGATGTCGCCGTAAATGCCGCAATAAGTGTTTCTTGCGACTTCCACAATTGTGGATCCGGTTTTCGGTCCGATTTGTCGTGCAATGGATTTCCTATTCGGCAACGCCGCTTGACAATTCCGATACGGGATGAAGACCACGAGCAAACCATGGATAAATACACGGAATAACGAGCGATGTCAGCAAAGTCGAAGTGATCAGTCCACCGATAACGACCGTTGCAAGTGGACGTTGCATCTCGGCCCCGTCACCGGTTGATAATGCCATCGGCATAAAGCCCAAACTCGCCACCAATGCCGTCATTAAGACTGGCCGCAATCGAATAAGCGCGGTCTCGTGGCAAACCGCCTCAAGGGCCATGCCTGTATTGCGAAGGCTTTCGGCGGCGCTAACCCACACCAAGCCATTCAAAACAGCAACGCCAAACAGCGCGATGAATCCAACACCGGCTGAAATACTAAATGGCATCTCGCGTAAATACAACGCGATCACGCCGCCCGACGCCGCCATGGGCACTGCCAAAAAAATCAGGAATGCTAAACGCAACGAACCGAGACTCGTATGCAATAGCAACATGATGATGACCAGGACGACTGGCGTAATGATGGCAAGTCGCAGGCTTGCCGATTGCAGGTTTTCAAAATCACCACCCCAACGGATCTCATAGCCAGCAGCCAGCTTGACCCTTTCAGAGACTGTTTTTTGTGCTTCCGTTACAAACGATGCAACATCCCGGCCACGTACGTTTGCGGAGACAAAAGTGCGGCGTCGATTGCCCTCATGCTCTATCGTAGGAGGCGTTTCTTCTAAACGAATTTCCGCAAGCTCCTTTAGAGGCACTGTTTGACCGCCGGATTCGGTTACCGGAACCTGTTCCAGCAAGGAAAGTTTCTCACGCCACATTTTTGGCACTCGAACCATGATCGGATATCTAGCTCTACCCTCGAAAACCTGCCCGACTTGATGGCCTCCTAAGGAAGACACAACATCGAGTATGGTTTGAGCATCGATTCCGTATTGCGCAAGTGCTTCTGGCTTTGTCTCGATGGTCAGCGTCGATAGGTTGGCTTGGAAGTCGGCTTTAACATCCACTGCCCCACGGATGGTTCGCAGGATCGCTTCAATCTCCTTTCCTTTCGCTCCAAGCAACTCCAAATCATCTCCATAAAGCAAAACGGCAACGTCGGCTTTCACGCCTGCCACCAGTTCATCGACACGCATTTCGATTGGCTGAGTAAATCCGAATGCGACACCGGGAACATTCGATGTCAAAATCGCCGACATCTCTTCGATCAACTTGTCTCGGGTTTTTGAATTTGGCCAGCTGTGAACTGGATTCAGTAGAACCCAAACATCGGTTTGGTGAACCCCCATCACGTCGTTGGCAATTTCAGGCCGGCCTGTTTTGCTAAAAACGGTTCTCACTTCCGGAAATCCCTTGAGCAGTTTTTCAATCTGAGTCGACATTTCAACGGAGCCTTCCAGAGTGGCACTAGGGAGTCTGACTGCTTCAATCAGCAAGTCCCCCTCCTCCAACCGAGGCATGAATTCGGCACCGAGATAACGAGTCATAGGCAAGCTGACCACAAAAACCGTCAAAGCGGTAGCCACGGTCACAAACGGATGTTTGATCGCACGCGTGACAATGGGAACGTAGAACCATTTGACCATGCGAACCAGGAACACATCTTTCTCATCCATCTTTCTTGGCAGAAATATAGAGGCCATCGCGGGCATAAATGTCAGTGACAAAATCAACGAACCACCCAACGCGAACAACACAGTCAACGCCATCGGTCGAAATAGTTTGCCTTCCGTACCCTCCAGCAACAAGATTGGCAAGAATACAACAGCGATAATCAATTCTCCAAACATTGTCGGCTTCCTCACTTCGACTGCTGCATCGAGAATGATGTCCTCATGTTTTGAATCGCCATTCTCATGGGACAGCTTGCGAATGCAGTTCTCGACCATGATGACGGAACTATCGACGATCAGTCCGAAGTCGATCGCGCCCAAACTCATTAGGCTCGCCGTCACGCCTGTGAAAAGCATCACGTTGGTCGCAAACAACATGGAGAGAGGAATCGCTAGCGCCACAATAATCCCGGCTCGAAGATTTCCCAGCATGAGAAGCAGGACAAGGACAACCAACATGCCACCCTCTGTCAAATTCGTAAGAACCGTTTTGAGCGTACGACCGATCAACGCAGCCCGATCATAGGTTACTTCCAACCGAACTCCTTTGGGCAGTGTGACTTCGATCTCTTTCAGTCTCGCTTTCGCCGCCGTAACGACTTCACGCGAGTTCTCACCGATGAGCATCATCACCAAACCTGTGACGATCTCGCCGCGACCGTCGCGAGTCACAGCTCCTTGACGCGTCATAGGTGCAATGCACACCGATGCAATATCGCGCACTAAGATGGCCGTTCCGTCTGCTTCGCGGCGAACCACGACTGCTTCAATGTCCTTATCATTTTTCAGCAAGGAAACACCACGGATAAAACGTTGCTCCCCATGATGAATAACGTAGCCTCCGCCCGATGTCGAGTTGTTGTTTTGCAAGCTTCGAAACAGCAATTCCATCGAGATACCGTAGCTGGTCATGCGATCAGGATCTGGCTGTACCTCAAAGGTTTTGTAAAAACCGCCGTGCGTATTTATTTCGGTAACACCACGTACCTGTCGAAGCTTTGGCGAAATCTCCCACTCGAGCATAGTCCGGAGCTCCATGGGCGTGTGACTCTCGCTACGAACTTCAAATTGCAATATTTCCCCGAGAGCAGTGGTCAGTGGTCCTACTCCAGGTGAACCGTATCCCGGAGGGATTTTGCTGGATGCGTCTGGTAAACGTTCGGCAACAAGCTGGCGAGCTCGATAGATATCGGTCCCTTCCCTAAACACAATCGTGACGACCGAAATACCAAACTTAGAAACGCTTCTCAGTTCTTCGACTTTGGGCAAGCCACCCATGGCCGCCTCGACAGGATAAGTTACGTAGCGTTCGACCTCGATGGGAGACAGTGAGCCTGCGACGGTAACCACTTGCACTTGGACATTGGTCATGTCCGGGACAGCATCGATCGGCAATTTCACAGCTGAGTAGAGCCCTGCACCCGCCATTAGAATCGTCAGGATGATGACCAGCCCGCGATGGACAAGCGATATTTCGATGATTTTTGTGAGCATGATGTAGGACGATGGAAGCTCAAGGTGGATAAGATATGGCCTAGCCTAGCTAATGTTTAGCCGCTGGGCTAAGAGGTGGAATTCAGTATTACTCCACGGTCGTCATTCGGACTCACCCTTCAAAAGCAACTCGGACTTAAGAAGAAATGCACCGTTGGTTACGACGAGCTGACCTAGTGACAATCCTTGAGTTATCTCCACCCAATCTTCCGACGCTTGTCCGGTAGAAACGTCCACACGTTTGAAGTTTCCGCCACTCAAGTCGACGAAAACGAATTGTTGATTTTCATGCTGGATGACTGACTCTGGCTTGATCGACAACGCCTGACGGGGCGGGCCTATTGGGACGGTGACCCGAACGAACATACCGGGGCGTAGAAGCCCTTCACCATTCTGTATCGTCGCAACCAAAGGTATCGAGTTAGTATCGGTTTGCACTTCTCGGCCGACATAGCGAATGCTAGCCTCAAACACACGGTCGTTCAGTGCAGGCACCATCACCGTGAGAATCGTTCCTGGTTGCAACGCAACGGCAGGCCAATCACTCTCACGAATACTTGCTGAAACGTAGAGCGAATCGGTGTTGGCTAAAACAATCAGAGAACTACCGCGCGACACCCGCTCGTTGCTCGCAAAACCGCGAGACTCGACGGAGCCTGCCATGGGGGCCCGGACCTCAAGACGAGAAAGCGCCTCCTCAGAGCTAAGATTCACCTTTTGACGATCTTCCTTGTAGCCAAGAAGATTCTCAACCGACTGCCAAGCAAGGTTGCATTGGCGATCGGCTTCCGCAAGTTCGGCCTCGGCTTTCAGCTTGGATTGATTTGCTGCAAACGTTGCCTGGTCGCGAGCGGTACGAAACGCGGACTCGGATACTTCGCGTTCTGACTCACGTTCGCGAAGTACTCTTCCTGCGACCGAGCCCGAATCCGCTAGGGGTTCGATTCTTGCGAGTAATTCCGCGGACAAACGCATCTTGGAGTGGGTTGAAAGAATGTCCTGTCGATAGCTTCCAAGGTCGAGATTATTGAATGAAGCTTCGATCGAAGCCATCGACTTTCCCCCATCCAACATCGACGTTAGCAACTCCAAGTTCTTTGCCAAAGTCGTTTCACGTTGAAGAATTTGGGCTGCAATTTCATGCTGTTTTTGCCTTTTCAAAATCTCCGCTCGCGCCTGTCCAATTTCGGCACTTCGAATCACCGCCAAAAGCTGTCCGGACTCAACCTGTTGACCTGGAGTAACAAGAACCTCAGCCAGAATTCCGTCCATGGGCGCCTTGACATCCACATGTTTCGCTTCGTCATAACGAATTCGGCCCGGCACGGTATGGACATGCTGCACTGGCTGTGATTGTGCAGGAACAGTCTGAAAACGGCCGGCTTCCAGTTTGCCACTCGGAAGAGTCAAGGTTTCGAGAATATCCGGATCTTTAGGGTCTTTGGTAAGCTCTTGCGTGGACTGCCCAGTTTCATTGATTCGATGAACGATGAGCCAGCCTGCTCCCATGACCAAAAGCACAAAAAGGGTTGGAATCGCCTTTGCAACAGATGCAAGGAGAGGCGACTTGGTAGGCTGAAGCGATTTTTTGGACATCTCGGATTTGCCTGGAATGCAGGTGAATGAATCAATCGATAGCCTTAACGCATTAACCATGCCATATACCCGCTCAGGCGTTTTTCAGAGCAATTCTCCGTTTCGTACGCGAGTCGACGAACTGCCATGGAGTCAAGGAATAAAAACTCACCACCGGATGGACAGAAACTGTCCATGTGGAATGGTAAGCAAATTGACATCGCATTTGGCTTTGGTCACCATTTCAGCTTGATCCATTTCAATCCTTCGAACCAAATCACGCTCAAAAAGCCGCCGGCTATGCAGAGCGCAAGGTCATCTAGATGCAGCGTCGAAAAATGAAATACGCTCTGCAGAACTGGAACGTACAGCGCAAGACCGAGGAAAAGAGTGGCTCCACCAATGACCCACCATAGGGCTGCGTTCGGCGATCGCAGGGTCGACCAAATGGTACGCGTCCAGGATCGATTTGCAAAAATAAGCCCAACATTGGCGACAATGAGAGTCGTGAAACTAAGGGCGGTGGCATCTGCGGCGTTGAGCCAACCCCATAATGCAGATAAATAGATAGACAACACGATTAGCAACGCGCTAGCTCCTTGCAACAAACCCAATCCAAGTAGTCGAATGCCAAACATCGGACTTGTTGGATTCCGGGGTGGACGCTGCATGACATCTTCGTCCTCTGGTTCGGCTTCAAAAACAACTGAGCAAGCTGGATCAATCACCAGTTCCAGAAACAATATGTGGACTGGCATAAGTGCAATCGGGCCGCCTAGGAGTACTGGGACAATCGACATACCAGCGATCGGCACATGGACCGCGACAATGTAGGTCATCGCCTTTTGGAGATGGTCGTAGATCCGTCGACCCATTCGCACGGAAAGAACAATCGATGCGAAATCATCATCCAACAGCACCAGGGAAGCGGCTTCGCGAGCCACGTCGGTCCCTCGTCCCCCCATTGCGATGCCAATGTGGGCAGCTTTCAATGCCGGGGCATCGTTCACGCCATCCCCTGTCATGGCGACGATTTCTCCGTTTGCCTTCAATGCATTAACCAGCCGCAGCTTTTGTTCTGGAATCATACGCGCAAAGATGTTGATGGTCCGCACACGATGTTGCAATGCTGTTTCATCCAGTTTTTCCAATTCTGGACCGGTAATGTACTCATCAACTGGTCTGATCCCAGCTTGGCGAGCGATACTTTTGGCCGTAGTTGGGTGATCACCCGTGATCATGACAACCCGTATCCCAGCTGCATAACACTCCTCGACCGCAGACGGTACAGTTGGACGCACCGGGTCGGCCAGTCCAACCAGCCCAAGGAATTCAAAAGTGAAGTCATGTTGATCACCTGGCAACGCTTGCTTGCCGAAACGACCTTTCGCGACGCCTAATACACGCAGGCCATCCAATGCCATCGCGGCAACTTGATCTCCGATTTCCCGGGTTCGCTCTGGGCTTAAATGACACAGGTCTGCAATAGCCTCAGGAGCGCCCTTAGTCGCCAGAACATAATCCTTGCCGGTCGGTGACTTCCAAACATGTGACATGGCTAGAAGGCTAGGAGAAAGTGAATACCCTTTTTCGAGAGACCAATCGGAGTGCAAGTGTTCTGTCCTTGCGAGGCGCGTATTTCCAAGCTCATGGAATGCCTTTTCCATGGGATCAAACGGATCGCGTTGGCTTGCCAAAATCCCGAACTCGACAATTTCGTGAAATTCTTCCGGCAACGAAGGATTCGGCGGTTTTGCATGTTCTTCGATATCGTGAACAGCACCGTCTACCGCCAACTTGCGAATCGACATGCGATTTAGGGTCAGGGTTCCCGTTTTATCGACGCAAAGAACTGTTGCCGAGCCGAGCGTCTCGATCACCGGAACATGCCGAGCCAATACGTTGATCTTCGACAATCGCCACGCACCTAGAGCCATGAAGATGGAGAGTACGACCGGGAACTCCTCCGGCAACATCGCCATCGCCAAGGTGATGCCAGCCAGGAATCCTTCCATCCAACTGCCGCGAGTTGATCCGTAGAGCACGACAACAAAGACGCACAAAAGCAATCCAAGAATCGCAACTCGGCGAACTAACACCCCGACTTCTTTTTGAAGTTTGGTGCCTTCCACTTTGACGGCTTGCAAAGCCTTGCCGATGCTGCCCATTTCCGTGTGAATACCGGTGGATATTACTCTAGCAATCCCTTGGCCCTGTACAATCAGCGTACCCGAATAAACAAAGGGCAAATCGTCGCCGCCCGGTCGTGCCATCGATTGGGTGCTGTCCCACACGACCTTTCGAACCGGCGCCGATTCCCCGGTGAGCAAGGACTCATCTGCCGAAAGGTTATCACAGCCAAGTACCACGGAATCGGCTGGAACTCGATCGCCTTCCGCCAAGACAATTAGGTCGTCAGGAACCACTTCGCGACCAGCTATCCGCTTGCGTTCACCGCCTCGAATCACTAGAGCGCGGGGACTAGAGAGATCCCGAAGGGCTTCGAGCGCTCGCTCCGTTTTTCGCTCTTGGTAAAGGGTGATTCCCAAGACAACGAATACAAACCCCAACAGCATCAAGGCTTCTTGGACATCTCCAAGAAGTAAGTAGAAAGTTCCGCAGGCCAGGAGGAGCAGGAACATGGGCTCGCGGACGACGCTCCAGGCAGTAACCCAAAGACTCTTGGACTTCGATGCAGGAAGCTCGTTGTAGCCGAAATTCTCAATTTGACTTGCGACTTCCGTGTCCGATAGGCCGCAAGGCGCATCCGTAGTGGATTTGTTATCGATCATGGGATGATTGTACACCAATTTGTCGACCAACTCACGACGTCCGCCATGCCAAACGTTCTGACCCTCCACTCTAAATCCGGAAAGAATCGCGGCGTTCCAAATTGCTGATTTCATCGATTCGATGATCGTAAAACAAGAGGTTTACTGCGACGCGGCACGCATTTCCGTTACGAGAGCGAGTAAGCTTATGCATAACCCACTTCCTCGAATCAATCATCGAAAGCCGCTTATGGCCAATTCCAAGGAACTTCGCAATTCTGGTACCGAACATCTGTGGCTCTTACCATTGTTTGTTGGTAGCGGCTGCTCGGCATTGATTTACGAAATCGTATGGTTTCAATCGTTGCAATTAGTCGTCGGGGCATCGGCTATTTCCTTGGCTGTTCTTTTAACCATTTTCATGGGCGGAATGTGTTTCGGTAGTTTGCTCTTTCCCAAATTAGTTCCCTCGCGGTGGCATCCGTTGGCTGTGTACGCAACGCTCGAGTTCATGATTGGCGTGCTCGCAATCGCATTGTTGTACGCGATGCCATTTATTGAGCATCTTTATGTCGAACGGGTTGGGCTGGGCAAAACAAGTGTCCTTTTGCGAGCGATTGTAGCAGGAGCATGTCTCCTCCCTCCGACGTTGCTCATGGGAGCCACGCTGCCTGCGATCGCGAGGTGGTTTGAAAACAACCGACAAGGTACCGCTCGAATCGGCATGTTTTATAGCGCCAATATTGTCGGCGCCGTTATCGGTTGTATATTTGCGGCATTCTATCTGTTGAGACTTTACGATATCGTGATCGCCACCTCGGTTGCGGTTGCGATCAACTTCTTCGTTGCCATCGCAGGTTGGGTAATGAGTTGGATGTTGCCGAACCAACTGAGAAGCGATACCGAACTATCGCCCACGGAATCGCCGAGTTACGGCTGGTCGATTTCCCACGTGTCCATTGGGCTGTCCGGTTTTTCGGCACTTGGAGCCGAGGTTGTTTGGACTCGCGAGTTGTCCCTGTTGCTTGGAGCATCCGTTTATACGTTTTCCCTTATTCTGGCCGTGTTTCTTATCGGACTTGGAATTGGCAGCGGACTTGGTGCAGCTTGGGCGCGCCACCACCGCCAGCCGGGTATTGCATTCGCCTGGTGTCAACTCGGAGCCTCATTAAGTGCCGCTTGGGCAGCTTGGATGATGGCGAGGTCATTGCCGTATTGGCCAATCGATCCATCTCTATCCTTGAGCCCTTGGTTCGGCTTTCAACTAGACATCGTTCGAGTCCTGTGGGCCGTGTTTCCGGCTGCCTTGTGTTGGGGGACAAGTTTCCCGTTGGCCCTTGCCTACGCCTCTCGCGGTCAAGATCCAGCGAAGTTAGTAGCAAGTGTATACGCCGCCAACACGCTCGGTGCGATATTCGGTGCGTTGCTATTCACCTGGATTGCAGTCCCAAGATTTGGGATCCTACATGCTCAACAGTTTCTAATCGGAGCCCCGCTCATAGCAACCATCTTGCTGCTCGTTTTTCATTGGAAGTCGCTAAAAGAATTCTCCGCGCAACCAATTACTATCACCACCGGGGTGATCGCAAGTTTGTTCACGGTGGCGTATCTCCCTGCCCCTCCGTTAGGTTTGGCGGCTTATGGACGCTATTTGGTGACTTGGATTGTCGAGCCAAATTATCTCTATACCGCAGATGGCTTAAGTGCTTCGATCGCCATTTCCGAATTTGAGAACGGAGTTCGCAACTTTCATGTTAGCGGAAAAGTTGTGGCATCCAGCGAACCGCAAGATATGCGGCTCCAGAGAATGCTAGGTCACCTGCCAGCCCTGATCTGCAAAGAGCCAAAAAGCGTTCTAATTGTAGGTTGTGGGGCGGCGGTGACGGCCGGGACGTTTGTCGTGCATCCATCGATCGAACGAATCGTCATATGCGAAATCGAACCGCTGATTCCGCGAGCCGCGAGCGAATATTTTTCAAAAGAGAGTCATAATGTCATCAAGGATCCGAGAGTGGAAGTCATCCTCGATGACGCGAGGCATTTCATGTTGGTGACGAATGAAACATTTGATGTGATTACCTCCGATCCGATCCACCCCTGGGTTAAGGGAGCGGCGGCGCTTTATACCAAAGAGTACTTTGATTTATGTAAATTGCATCTGAAGCCCGGCGGTGTTATCACCCAGTGGGTCCCTCTTTACGAATCAAGTCTTCCAGCGGTTAAGAGCGAGGTTACGACTTTTTTTGCTTCCTTCCCTCACGGATCCTTGTGGTGCAACGACGACGCTGGAGTTGGCTATGACATGGTGATGTTGGCTCAAGACAAAACGCTTCCGATTGATATGGATGCGATTGAAACTCGAATGGCGCGATCCGATCACGCCCGAGTTGTCGAATCGCTTAAAGAGGTGCGAATGGGATCGATGATCGAATTGATTCGTTGCTATGCAGGCCGCAACAAGGATATGCAACCTTGGCTTGCAGACGCCGTGGTAAATACCGATCGGAATCTAAGGCTTCAGTATCTGGCCGGATGGGCTCTCAATGCGAGACACGCATCGGAGATTCGCGACAGTTTTAGGCCCTTTGCTAAATTCCCAGAAGACCTATTGGTCGGAAAGAGTATTTCGGTCGCAGCACTTAAGTTTATTCTGAAAAAGTCCAGTAACGATCCACAAGAGTAACCCGATTGCGATTGGAGGCGTTGATCGAGTATGATCGCACTTACCCATGTCCCCTCGCCAAATCTTGCGCAGTGCGAGTTAACTCACGTTGATCGCCAACCGATCGATATGGAATTAGCAGTACGTCAGCACGCATGCTACCGTGATGCGCTTCAAGCGGGAGGTTGCTCCGTTCGGTTATTTGACTTCAACCAAACTTTGCCGGATGCGGTCTTTGTAGAAGACGTGGCCGTTGTGCTTGAGGAACTGATCGTCCTGGGCTCCATGGGGGTCAGATCACGTCTACCCGAATTGAAGGCCTGGCGAGAAATTCTCAGTGAATTCAGAACGGTCGCTGAACTGCCCGCTGGAGCTATGCTGGAAGGTGGCGACGTACTGCGAATTGGCCGAGATTTGATCATTGGAATCTCCACACGGACCAATACGATTGCAATAGAAGCAGTCTCGAAGATCGTGAGCCGATTTGGATACGAGGTTCATCCGGTTCCTGTGATTGGCTGCTTGCATCTAAAAACTGCCTGCACGGCGTTGGATGATGAAACTTTGCTGTTGAACCCGAAATGGCTCGACTCTGAATCGCTTCCGAAAAAAAGAAAGATCATCACCGCGGATCGATGGGGCGCTAACGTAGTTCGACTACCGGAACGCATTTTGGCGAATGCTGAGCATTGCGAGACGATCGAACAGTTGGACCGACTTGGATACCCAATTACGGCCGTAGATCTAAGTGAATTCGCTAAGGCAGAGGCCGGTGCCACTTGCCTCAGTTTGCTAATCTAAGTACCTACGGGCAAGCCGGGATCACGCAGGGCGAGCGGTAAATAAACTCACCGACCATCGATCCGTTTCTCTCGGCCTCACGCCGGTGAGACGACAACTGGTTAGCTACCAGTTTTTTCCACAGCGTCCAATGGATAAATGGGTCGTCGGATATGTTGATAAGGAAAACCCGTTAGTCGCGATTGGCAGGGTCCTTGTGTCTCGACCCACTCGTGACGTGTCGTGATTGGATCATATGCCCGACGATGCGCTACAGCCGCTTTCACACCAATTACGGATAGCTTCTCTGGATCGATGCCAACATGCCTCCATTGCCCTAAGTCCATCGGCGGTGTGCGTTGACTTGTTAACAAGATGGTTACGCCAGCATGCCGCACAACAGCACACTTACCCATATCAAATCGATCGCCGCACAAGCTCGCAAGATGACTCTGTTTGTCCTCCAACTCAAATGAGCCTTCACAGAGTCGGAGGAATTCACATTCCAGATCCAGCGGTTCACTATTCCATGGGCTACCATGACCGAGCTTGAGCGTCTTCGAATCGCCAATGGACATTCCTTCCATAAGTTGAACCGAAATCGGGTCACAAAGAGAAACGGCAGCATTGTCGATTTCGAACTTCAATAACCCTCGAAGCAAACCCGTGCCGTCACCCCGAGCGCCGGCACCAATATTGTCCGATGGCTCAGCCAGAACGGTCAACCCCGATAGCTTGCCGAGTTGAGCAAGATTTCTCAGTTCGATGAGGACGTCATCCAACGGCGTTTCCAAGACGTTCCCTTCTTCCGCGTGTTGAATGGCCAAATCCACCAGGGAACGCAAAGCGGTACGTGCGGTCGCTGCGTTACCCGTTGTGGAGATGGAGAAGCTGACGCCCGTATCGGGAGAGTCCGCGAACGCGAAGCCTGCATTCACATTCACGGCCCAAAACTCAGGGTGCTCCAGTTCGAGACGCCTGGCCAATTGCAATAGACAGTGCATTGGAGCTCGTGCCGAAGCGGTTCCGGTAGGTGGCCAAATAATCGGCGCTTGCGCCATAAACTGGTGAGGCCGCACCCATTCCAGAAGCGAGCGCTGCAGAAGAGAGCCAGCTCGCACCGTCGAGTCGCGTGCGTCCCAATGCGGATTTTCGCGATACGCGATCAAGCAGTCCGACAAAGTTGCCATGGCTTGCGAGTAATTCGCATGAAGATCGTAGACACCAAATATAGGTAGAGTGGCTGCTCCTGGCATCTCACGTATTCGGCGTAGCAACTCTCCCTCCACATCGCGAAAACTCTCGGATACAAACGCTCCATGCAACACTAAGAAGATGGCATCGACACCAGCAGCGATTGGAGCGCTCGCGTGATCTAACCAGCGTTGCCAATACTTGTTTAGAACTTCGTCGTGCACTGTAGCACTTGGGACCGCTGTGGCCATGATGGTGGGGATGACATCCCAGTTTTGCTGCTGTGCAAACTCCAAAATTCCACCGAGCGGTGAAGCATCTCCGCGCGCTTGGAATAGTTCCGCACCTTCCCTCACATCGAATGCTTCCCATGTGGTGAAACCGTCCAGAAAGGTATGCGTTTCATGAAATAATCCGGCGATCACAATTCTAAATCGCCTCCCCTCGTCCGGCTCTGCGCTCGTTGACCTTTCGCTTATTGTCGTCATGGCGTAGGGCTATCCAACATTTTCAAAGGAGACAACTGACTTGCGTTCCGTGAGATGGAATACTATTCTACATGGCGATAACTTGTCCATCTAGTAAGTGTATTTGCATTTCGTGATCCCTCTGTCGGTAAGTTTGCAACCATATGAGCCAGGATAGCACTCGAAATTCAAATCCACGATTCGCCTCATTGCCGATTTCGCTCGCGAAGATCCGCGAGCAACTTTCGGTGCCGCTCCTTTGCGATGCGTTGGATACGATTGGACTAAGGCACCAATCTCCACGATTGCCCATCGTCTCGCTGACGGTCGATAGTCGTCTTTTGATTGGCCGTGCTAAGACAACGCTTTGGGTTGATATGGCCCATGACGATCCTAATCCGTATGCCTTGGAGTTGATTGCAGTCGATTCCTGCCAACTAGATGATGTAATTGTATGCGCAGCTGGGGGCTCTATGCGATCGGGCATTTGGGGAGAACTTCTTTCAACCGCCGCCTTAAACCGTGGCTGTGCCGGTGTGATTGTCGACGGGGCCGTCCGAGACATTCTACAAATGCGCGCGATGCGGTTTCCTGTATTTGCTCGTGGAACCAATCCATACGACAGTAGAAACCGACAGCGAATTGTCGATCTCGATGTATCGGTCGAGTTAGATGGCGTGAATATCGCGCCGGGTGACTTGGTCGCCGCGGACCAGGACGGTTTTGTCGTGGTTCCACAAGCTGTAGAGCATCAAGTTGTCTTGGCCGCTTGGGAAAAGGTCCATGCAGAAAACAAAGTTCGAACCGCTATCACGGCCGGCATGTCCGCAACCGAGGCATTCAAAACGTTTGGGGTCCTTTAGGCGATCGGCAGCCTGCATTATCCCAACCCGAAGTGTAAGCGAGGGGCAGTTCCGCAGGTCCCTCACTCACGTTTCGGGTAATGACTGGTAGTTTTCACCCTGCCGCTCGCCTTAGGCGAATGTTAGAACGAACATTCCAGTTTATTGGCCAGTAAGTCACCCTCCCTTGGCAACGCCGTGAAGCATTTTAACCAACAATTCACCTAGGTTGAGCGGGAGCTAGCCTCCCCTCAACCTTGTTTTGGCGTCCTACGTAACTGCCCGCTACCCTCCGCACTCCTCTCGCGCCTCGACCGCTTTTCTCGGTCGAGGCGGGAGCGGAGTGCGGTAATTTAAGGTCTTAGACCCACTTTTAGTACGCCAAAACGGCGTCCGTCGGAGGCAAGCTCCGATCGGACGGAAACGGCGTCCGTCGGAGGCAAGTTGGCTATAGTCCATGAAGTTGGGGTCGTAAAAAAAGGGGATGCCTCGAAACTGGTGTTTTTCCCGAAGGCACCAGGAAGTGGAAGGTCATCCCCA
>JANMHA010000403.1:0-60434 GCA_031374925.1 Pirellula sp.
GTCGAACATCTTTCGCCAGATGCGAGTCGCGGCAGCGAGTTCAGGAAGCGCGAGGCCGAAAGCTTCGATCACCAGCCATCCGTCATAGCCTATATCCCGAATCGCATCGAAGTTCTCTTTCCAACGAACGTTCCCATGCCCCGGAGTGCTCCTGTCATTCTCGCTGATATGAATATGCGACAGCATGTCTTTGATCGCGTGGAAGGCAGCTGGAATGCTCTTCTCTTCGATGTTGCTGTGAAAGGTGTCGTACATCATTCGGCACATAGGGTGATCGACTTGTCGGCAAAACTCGGCGGCGTCGGCTTGCGCATTGAGGAAGTAGACCTCGAATCGATTGAGTGGTTCCACCCCGAGCATCACACCAACTTTTCCAGCATATTCGGCGGTCGCTCGCATGCTTTCGATGCCCCATTTCCATTCGTCGTCGGTTCGACCGGCACCAGTGAAAAAACCGAGGGCGGAATGGTATGGGCCGACGACTGTTTGAACGCCGGCGGCCGCAGCGCAATCCAACATGCGCTTGTTCTCCTCGACCCCTTTCTTGCGAATGGAGGCGTCTGGGCTGATCGGATTGTCCTCGGGCGTGCGAACCGTCACCCCTGTTCGCTCAAATCCCATTGCGTCGAGACGTTTACCCCACGCTGGGTAGTCGAGACCAAGATTAAAAATGGGGATCTCTACCCCATCGTATCCCATCTCCTTGAGTTTCTCGAGGGTTGGCAACAAACCATCGTTGAGTTCACCGGACCAAAGCAGGAGGTTCATGCCGTATTTCATCGTGGACTCCGTGAGTAATAGACTGAGAAGTAGAAGTTGAACAGTTTACAGGATGTGGCTGAGCGAGGCCCTCGCTCATGTCTTTTGGGAACTCGCCGAGCGGAGGGCCTCGCTCTGCCACAATCATAAAATCACAGTCGAGACATAGCTACTCGATCGTCAAAGCCGCTTCGATTCGTTGCATGACTTTGTGTTCTCCTTGAGAGACCGCTGCCCAGCCGAGCAATCCGCCGCTGGAGGTAGCCACCGTTTGGATTTCCTTGACGAGGGCTTTCTTGAGTTCAATCGCATCGTGAGCAGGCAAAGCCGCCACTAAGGCTTTTGCATACGATTCCCAGGCATCGAACATTTCGGAAGTTGGTTTAGACTGAAGCCATTTATCAAGCATTTGGCTGGCCGGGCTATGCATCGGAATATGGGTGGAAGCTAGCATGTTGATCGTCGCCCGTTCGGCTTCCTCGAGTGTCCCGTCGCCCCAAGCCACTGCCACCAAAGGGAATACGCGCATGGCGGAAAACGATTGAGGCGTCACACCAAGTTTGTGAACCGCCTCTAGAATCTTCGTGTCCTTGATTCCGCTGATACGAGAAAACTCAGCGACTGCGTGTTCGTGCTCCTGGCGAGTTTTCAGTTCTTCTAATAGTTTAGCGTCGAGATCTGCAAAAAACTGGTTTTCGAGAGCATTCCCGCGATCGTGCAAAGAATCTTTATTGGACATCGTTTCGCCTATCCTGAAATGGGCAATTAAGGAAAAATAACGGTCATGAATCAAAGGATAGCCGGGGGGACTTAACCTTAACACCCCCGCCACTTCGGTTCCCGCACATACTATCTGAATCTTCTCACTTCCCAACACCCATTTCAAACCAATTTTATGTCTTCGGCCACCCAAACGCCTCGCACGATGTTCCAAAAAATCTGGGACAATCACACTGTACTTAGCGAATCCGGCAAGCAAACGATGCTGTACGTCGACCTTCATTTGGTCCACGAGGTTACCAGCGCGCAAGCCTTTGAGGGACTCCGCCTTGCAGGTCGAACGGTTCGCCGACCCGAACTCACCATTGCGACCCCCGACCATAACGTCCCAACCAGTGACCGGATGCTCCCCATCGCCGATCCGATCGCTCGGCAGCAAGTGGACAAGCTTCGAGAAAACTGCAAAGAGGCCGGAGTGCGACTCTACGATCTAAATGACATTCACCAGGGAATTGTTCATATTATCGGTCCTGAGCTAGGTTACACCCAACCAGGCATGACCATTGTGTGCGGCGATTCGCACACGGCAACACACGGTGCCTTTGGGGCGTTGGCATTCGGTATTGGGACCAGCGAGGTTGAGCACGTTCTCGCCACGCAGACGCTTCTGCAGTACTTGCCTAAGACCTACGAACTTCGCGTCGATGGTCAGTTGGCACCCGGCGTCACGGCGAAAGATTTGATTCTGTACCTGATTGGCAAACTCACAACATCTGGCGGTACGGGCTATGTCCTCGAATACACCGGCGAAGTTATCCGTAGATTGAGCATGGAGGAACGTATGACCGTTTGCAACATGTCGATTGAAGCAGGGGCTCGAGCCGGCATGATTGCCCCTGATCAGATTACATTCGACTACTTAAGAGGACGTCCCTTCGCACCAAAGGATTTTGCAACGGCAGAAGCTTTGTGGCGAAATCTGCCGTCCGACCCCAACGCGATCTACGATCGAGTAAGTGTCTACCGCGGCCAAGATATCGAACCCCAAGTCACTTGGGGAACCAACCCGGGGCAAGTTACGTCGATCAACTCGCCGGTTCCAAACCCGAACGACTTCAGCGACGAAACCGAACGCAAGTCAGCCGCAGGTTCCTTGGAGTACATGGGACTTAAGGCGGGGGTTCCGCTAACCAGTGTAACCATCGATCGGGTCTTTATCGGTTCTTGCACAAATGCCAGAATCGAAGATTTGCGAGCCGCAGCCAACGTAGTAAAGGGTTACAAAGTCAGCGACAAGGTATACGCGATGATCGTACCTGGTAGCGGACAAGTCAAACGGCAAGCCGAATCGGAAGGGCTGGATAAAGTCTTCAAGGAAGCTGGTTTCGATTGGCGTGAGGCAGGCTGCAGCATGTGCTTGGCCATGAACCCCGATCGGTTAGAACCAGGCGAACGTTGTGCTTCCACGTCCAATCGCAATTTCGAAGGGCGTCAGGGCAAAGGTGGCCGCACGCATCTTGTATCGCCAGCCATGGCCGCTGCAG
This sequence comes from Pirellula sp., assembly GCA_031374925.1. GTDB lineage: Bacteria > Planctomycetota > Planctomycetia > Pirellulales > Pirellulaceae > JBKCUI01. The sequence continues at coordinate 3,024 of JANMHA010000403.1, forward strand.
CCGCAGTCTCCGGACACTTTGTCGACATTCGACAATGGGACTATCGCGTTTAACCGTCGTTTTCTCGCTCCCAACTCAAACCTAACTTCTCATAACACAGCAAAACCGATTTATGCAACCATTTACCAAAGTAACCGGCATCGTGGCTGCGATGGACCGCGCCAATGTCGATACCGATCAAATTATTCCGAAGCAATTTCTAAAGCGAATTGAACGAAGTGGTTTTGGTCAGTACCTATTCTTCGATTGGCGTTTTAACGAAGACGGCACACCCAATCCAAGTTTTGAGTTGAATCTAGCTCGCAATCGTGGGGCCTCGATTATGATCGCCCGACGCAACTTCGGAAGCGGATCGTCGCGGGAACATGCTGTCTGGGCGATCGCCGATTATGGATTGCGTTCGATCATTGCTCCGTCGTTTGCTGATATTTTTTACAACAACTGCTTCAAAAACGGCACCCTTCCCATCCAGCTTACGGAACAGCAAATCGAGGAGCTCTTCCAACGTCATGCTGCACAAGCTCAATACACGCTCACCGTCGATCTAGAGCAGTGTCTCGTTACCGATGGACAGGGATTCGTCGCTTCCTTTGTGGTGGAACCGTTTCGCCGACATTGCTTACTCCATGGTTTGGATGATATTAGCTTGACGTTAGAGAATGCAGACAAGATCACTGAGTATGAAGCCACGCACCCGGCACTGACGTAGTGTCGTATTTCCTTGTAATTAGCCGTTTGGGCGCTAGCCCCGGTTCCCTAAGTGCTTGACTTCAACCAAGCAAGTCCAGCGAAGTTTCGCCAAGGTCATCATTGGCTGGCAGGGAGAGCATGGACTCCGTTTCGATGACCGCATTGTTTTCGGCCGAACTGGAGGGGCTGGCGGGTTTTTGTGGACCATCGTATCGCTCGTCGGCGTCGCGATCCGAAGCTTTGCCGGTCTGCTCAAGCGGGTTTACCGGTTCGGTAGCGGAAACGGCAGTCTTGACTGCACCGCTATGCTTCGAATCACTAAGTGCTTGTTGATTGAAGGCAGCGGGATTCGTCCATGCACCACCGCTTGGCATGATTTGCATTTTCAGTCATCCTGTGAATATTTCCTGGCTCAATCGCCTCGAACTTGTTTGCATCGGTTGATCGTCGCTTCCAACGCTCCTTTCTACAATAGAACTGGACATCAAGCATAGGCCAGCTTTTTTTATTGATGGCTGTAATCTTATTGATAGCTATATTTCGTCGCGGATCCATGCGCACACGAATCGGCAAAGCCGCTCGCCTTATTACGGTTCGAAAGTATTTTCGTGGCGACGTTTTTCCAATGAGTTCATTAGTGGCAAGCGACGAATCTGTGGATCGGTCGTGGAGCCGTTGACTTCGATTTGCCAAAGCGTTGCGGCTTGAAAGAAGGAGCCAACCAAACTGCGGCGTCCAACGTTTGCAAACAGATCTAGATGCAACTCGCGGCGCAGGTTCACCCAGCCTGAGCCTCGCAACGAGACAATATCGCCATCGAGCACCAACTCATGTACGGGCAGCCTGTCTCCGTCAATGCCGAACTGGACGTCTGCCGAGTCAAAGGCACCTTGGCCAGGACTGACCCTAAGCGCTCCAAAAAGTTTTATGATGGCCGGCAGTTCGTACAAATTTGCTTCGCGAAGCCAAGCTCGGCCTTGTCCTTCCAACGAAGCTGTGTTGGTCAATGCCCCTTTCAAGTCGCACTGAACGGATAGTCGGCCCTTGGCTTGAGTGTTGGTCTCGCCAAGGTCCAACAGAAATCCTTGAAGGTCTGCCTCAACAAGCCGCAGTCGATATTTTGATCGCTGCTGTCCATCCAGAGGTTCGACGCCACTAACGTACATGGTTCCGCTCAGAGTACGAGCACGAATATCCGACTCGACGACATCCAATGGCACGACGTCTTCCAGCGTTCGAATCGCATTGGGATTGGCGGGTGGATCCGGAGAAATTCGGCCCAGCGAATCGATTCGATTGGATAACGCCTCCCGTATCGGGCCACGGTACGAGGCCTGAGCAACCGAGTTGTCATTCCTTCTCTGGACCGGAAGTTGATGAACCGCGGTGACAACGGAGCCATCCATCTTTCGTCGGCTAGGTGGACGCAAATCATTCTTCTGCTGCCATGCCGACGCATCCCGACCGAAAAGAACTTCTTGACGATTGAATGCAAATGGGCCTTTCAAGCCTGTTACCGCAATTTCCTTGACTGCCAACGCGTCAATATCCAATGTGCCGAAAGCCATAGGGCCTGCTGACGTGTTGTATCCAGCCAATGCGAGTGAGCCTCGTATGCCGGAGGCAATTCCGCCACCGCCAAGTCGTCCGTCTTCAATTTCAAGGTCCAGATCCCAATTGCGAACAATGGAGTCGGCAGGAGTAGGCGGAGATGAAACTCGGGTGGTTCCAGTGATGCTGACCGGTCCGCGGAAATCGAGTTTGACTAGCGGATCTTTTAAATAGGATGGTAAGCACGACAAGAGCCCTTGGTCTACATGCAACCGAGTCAATGGCAACCAAGTTAATTGACCATCCCAGGTTCCATCGGAATGCAAACTGCATTGTCCCTCGGTCTGGAGTCGGCTCGCTTCATGCTTTCCCGACAAAGATTTGATATCGATATGGCCGGGTTGATAAATAATATTGCAAGCGACGTCGTTGATTTGATAGGGCAAGGAAGTTGGGCGGATAGAAACGGCTCCTCCAGCGCGCGACTCGGAATCGCGTTTCTCTTTGATTTCAACTCGTAAATCGATCGGATCCATCGAATGGACGCGAGAAACATTCATTTCAACTTCATCGAGCACTCCGCTTGGTTGCAATTGATCCCATAAACCACGAACGCTTTTCGGTAATGCATGTTGAAGCTCTTCATCCAAACTCACGTTATAGCACTTGAAGAACAGTTCTAGTGATTCCATATTGGAGTTCCGACTTTGGCAGATCCCCTCTCCCTGTATCCGCGCGCTGTCGTTGCGTCCAACAAAGTCTTTGAGGAGTAATCGTTCGTTGTCCAGGGTCACTGCCCCATGAATGTCTTCCACTGGATATCGAAATCCATCATACTTAATGGCGCACTCCGAGAACGTAAGCTCCAGGGATCGAGAAATACTATCGGGCTGATTTGCTAACCTTAAGAAGTGGCCTTGCCGTAGATGGACTGTGCCCGTTGGATGCAAGGACAAAACGAATTTCTTTAAGCTGCTTTCCGGTGTACCGCGAGGCGAAAGCGCTTTGAGAAGTGTTTCGTCGATCGCGATGGGACCGTCAGCAGCAAGTTTTAGATCCATAAGCCATCGAGGTTGTGCGCGAGATAGTGTCAGAGCCCCATTGATCCTTTGCCCGCCAGCGATACCGAAAAGCGTTTTCGCCACAATGGAATCATTTTGATAAACAAAGTCACCGGAAATATTGCGGATAGGGTAAGGGAAAAAATCCGGTTCGACCCCAGCATTCTTGGCGCGAACTGTTACTTGTGGTATCCAACGCTGACCGTCGAACGCCAAAGTAGCTTGCGCGTCCACTAAGCCACTCACGCCAAGTTTCTGCCAGGCCTCTTGAATAGTGGCGGGCAAGGCGGCGTATAGCCGCTGATCTAGCGACAAGTCCCTAACCGTAATCGCTGCCGTAATTGGCGATCCTACCGCAAAACCTTGCATGTCGCAGTCGAAAGCCACGGACGTTTGGCCGCTAGCGGCTCGCACATTTCGAAGCTGCATGAGTCCATTCCTGCAAAAAGCCTCACCGGAAAGCGATTCCAGAGGGTACGGCACTTGGGGATGCATTAGTCGACCATCCGAGATGGTGGCCTTGGCTTCATAAGTGAACTTCCCATGTTCGGAGCGAGCCGCAAAGACAGCGTTCAATTCCCCGCTAAATCCAGCCGCTTGCACCAAGTATTGTTGAAACTTCAACGGCAGTTGTCCTGCCAAGCGTTGCGAGTAGGCAAGCTTCGTTACGTTTCCTTCCACTCGCCAAGACGATTTGTCCTCGCCGATCGCAGCTCGAATCGTTGCAGTGTTAAAGTAACTGCTAGAAACGCTTGCGTTCAGCATGGCGGTGAGCGGCATGATTCGCCCGTCAAGCATGCGTGGAGCAAGCTCCGAATGCGCACGCAAATCGTGAAAAATGATCTCTTGTTCAACTCTACCGGTTTCGCCACCCAAACGTACAAGCCCGGATCGAATATCGATCGATGGAAAGCTTGGGTCAATCGGCTTAGAATTCGATATTTCTTGAAGGCTAAATCGACCGTCACTGAGTGGCCACACACACAATTCGACGTCATCGACCTCCACTTTTTGAACAGGGAACTGCCCCTGAACCAATCCGATCATCTCAATCGGTCCCATGCACACAATTCGCCCACAGCGAATCACATCACGCAGTCCTTGATCGGTGGGCTTGGCAATCCGAACCCCTTCTATCGTGATCGACTTGCCTGGCTGAAAGTGAGCTCGTTCTATGGAAACAAAATGCGAAGGGAACTCTTTACGAAGCTGCTTGACGATCTCGCTCGTGAGCTTGCTGTCCACCCGTCCTATCAAAGAGAAATAACACCACAGCCCCAAAATCGCAAATAGGAGAATCCATACCAAGCGATGTTCCCATACGCGATCACGACTCCGGCGAATGGATTCCGCGGAGCTGTTGGCATTCGTTTCATGGGAGGCTGTTATCGGCCTTGACATCGTTTGAGGCTATCGATCCATCGAGCTTCGTTCCGTATCCATTAGCCGCCACGCGGTCTTACTTTATCTCTTTGGAGAAAACCCATCTCGCGATGGTGGCACATCCTACGCCTCCAAGTACGCAGATGACCAGGACCGCCGGCTGTCGATATCGCACTGACCCAATAAAAAACATGTGCAGCAGAGCGAAATAGACACACGGCATTGCGAACAACCATGCGCCAAGTTGCGATCGGCATTGCCACATCCCGATCGCAGCCAAACCCATAATTGCTGTGTAGCCAATCGCTTCGAACCACCTCACGGCGTCGCTGCCCAGTTCTCGTGCAACGGGAAGCGGTGACCACGTCTTGACGAACTTTACCAATCCGAGCCTTACAGCGTCAGACGAGTTTTCTAGTGCCCACGCAATAGCAGCATTCTTCAATCGCCGATCCAATCGCCATTCCAAGGTGCTCACCAGCCGATTTCCGGCTAATAGCTCGCGCTGGTCCTCGTTTTTTTGCTCCACAATGAAAGCATTCACAAAACCCATTCCTTCATCGCTACTTCCCGACGCACCTGCATGCCAACCGTCGTAGAGGCTGGCTCCCACTTGCAGCGTCGTCGGAACGAACTTGCCGGTTTCTAAGAAGTTTCGCACCCACCACGGACTCATGACCAAACCAATCCCAACACAGAATAAAACGCAACCCAAAAACCATCGCCACGGTTTTTTGGAAAGTGTTCCCGAAGCCGTTTGAAACATCAGGAGGATTAAGTAGACAAACAGCACGGTTGGCCAGAGGCTCCAACTCGGGCGAGCCAAACAGGCCGCTCCGCTCAAGGCACCTGAAGTGAGCATCCAACACCATGCAAATTCCCAACGTTGCTCTTTTTTGGCTTGAATCGCAAACGACACACACCCCAAACTGAGCAACATGAGGGGACAGAATATCGCCTCACTGAGAACGAAGACACTCATTCCGATAGCGCCCGGATACAGACCGGCCAGCAAACCGGCCCAAATGCCAATCGTGACCCCTTGATTCTGGTCCTGCGTACGAAACAGTTTATTTCCAAGGAAAATGACAATAGCCATGCAAAGGGCTCCCATCGAGCAACCAGCAATCCGTGCCGCAACAACGGCATTCCAAGAAGGCCGCTCGCTCGTCCCATCGATCCAGGTGCATGGAGAAAGAAAAAGCGGATAGAGTGGAGCCCGGAAGATCTTCGAATCCGGACTACCGTATTGATAAGGTAAACCCTGGGCAATCTTCGTTCCCATCATCCAATAGGATTCGCTATCGCCAAAGCGGAATCGCGATTCGTCTGTGATAGAGTTTTGCCAAACGAGTGCAATGACCAAGCGCAGCAAGAAGCCGATGACAACGATTGCAGCAGCAATTCCTAAGCGTCTTTTGTGGACCATGCAGGGTGGATTGGTGATCTGATGTTACCGAGGCAAGACTTGAATCTCAAGTTCGGGAAGTAGCCGATAGACAACCAGAACGTCAAGATACGGATTGGCGTTGTTGAAGTTGGATTCTCGGATTTTGAATCGATCGATCGAGGTTGGATACACTTCGTCGGTAGAATCCATCGGTACCCATCGATCGCCGTCGCGGATCTCGATCCATGCATGGAACTGCATAGCGGGATTCTCGGTGGATCGATTGAATTTTACTCCCATCGCGATTCGACTTGGGATAGAAAGGGAGCGGCAAAGGGACGCGAAGAAAAGTGCATGCTCGATACAATTTGCCTGCTTGGTCTTGAGCGAATTGGCAATCGTTCCAATTTGTTTGTCAAATTCTCGGAGCAGGATTCTCCGATGAATTTCTCTTCGACATGCATTTGCTTTGTCCGTATTGGAGGCATCGTCTGGGGAAATCGTGTTGTCGGCCGCCATCAAGCCCTTTGCAATTTTCACAACTAGCGGCATATCGGACGGCACAAACTCAGAGGACGCTAGAGTGCCGGCATCTACTTTTAAAGCGAGTTCGTTATCCAAAAGCGGATCGAATGAACCGCCGTTCTGGAAAAACGTAACCTCAACTGTTCTTGGATCCAATGCGTGAACACGCTGGCCAATGCGATCCGTGAACACGCGAAATGCATCCCCGGAGCGATGATGGACCCTATAACTCATCGAAGCAAGCTCTTCGGAAGGTTCTGTCAATCGCTCCACATTTCCACCAAGAGGAATCAATGTAGGTTCGATAGCTCTTAAATCCAAGTTCGATGCAAATGTCTGCGCAACGATAGGCTCCGTCCGAAAGGACAGTATGTCATTGACTTGCACATACGATTTGAAAGCCTCACCTTTGGAGTCTACCCACAAAAGCGATTGCGATTCATTTTCCAATGTCATTCCCATGTTGCGAACTTCTAGTAGTTCCTTGGAACCGCCGAGCAGGGTAGGAGTCATGATGTAGTCGCTTGCTTCCAGTCTGCCATCGATGATTTTTCTGAGAATCGGATCGAGGTACTTGAGCTTCCTGGATTCTCTGGGTTTCAAGGGATTTCTTAGCATGGACTGTTCGACTGCGAACGGCCCTCGGTATTCCTTGCGCCATTCGATTGAGATGGAAAAAGATTGACCGTTTTCCTCACCCGTGAGTTTCATTATTTCTTGGCTTACATTTCCTTTGAAAGATTGTTTCTTGAGACCTATTTCAAGGGCCCCTTCGATAGAAACTAGTTCACCGTTATCTCTTTCGATGGTCGTGACGCGGATGCGTTGTTCTAGCGGTTTCTCTTTTAAGGAGACCCGCATGCGGCTCTCAGTATCGTGGCGAAAATAACTTGAGCCTAGTGTTTGCGAAACGGCAGTTTTTCGGTGCAAGAAACCGACTGGAGCGTTTCCGAGGTACTGGACCTCCCACGTTTCGAGCGGCAATTCTTCGGGCGCGATCCACCTGCGGCTTGGGTCATCGATCGTAAGAAATGGCTTTGGTGCCGCCTTCAGGACCCGGGACGGCTCATCTTCGCCTTCTGGTTTTTCAGACAGATTATTTGGCGATTGCTTAACGATCGAAGTGGCCAACGCTTCCTTACCCTCCGAATCGAGCACCGTTTCGGCGGTCGGTTGGGAGGGTTGGGCTCCCACTTCCCGTAGCACTTTGTCTGTCGCTGCTAATTGATCTGCCGGACTTTTAGTGTTGCAGCCAGCAAAACTCCCCAAGAAGGGCAAAAGGAAAGCAAAAACGGCCAGGATTGAGCGATTGGTCATGAGATGTTTTGGTTGAGTAGTTACCGGTCACTATGTCCCATAGTAATCCATTTCGCGAAAACCTCGAACCGCGGATCAGAGACTATTCAGGTTGTATCAATTGTACCGCCAAGAAAACGGAGGTAAATATTTCGAAATGGTGGGGCTCGTTGTCGAGGTGACCTAATCTTGGTTGTTCCTCAAGGGTACTTGCGGGAACGAACCTTTTCGTTTTCAAGTCATCCGATCCCTTCTACCCTAGAACTGCTATAGCTATTCCTATGGGCAACGCTCCAAAATTCCAATCGAGTAAATCGGCTACTGCGCCCGAGTCTAGCCAACGATCCAATCCGACGTCGAGCTTTCGTTCGCTGGATGGCGATGATCTAGAGGCGCACATGGGCGTGTTCCGATACGGAACGTTCGATTTGACGGATGCAATCCGACCCTCCTACGACCTGCAAGTAGTACCTCGCCAAGGATTTCGCCACGATTCCTACACGGACCCGAAAACGAACACGCAGGTGCCTGTCATCATGGCAGCCGCGTCCAAGGAAAGACTTTTTGACCTGTTCATCGACCTGATTGATTGCCTAGGTAACGAAGTAGACTTGGTCTTGGAAACGAGCCACAATGGTGCTTCAGACGAACACGAAGACTTGTATCGCGAACACATTGACGTCCCAGTGCTGAAAAGCGTTTTATACGATTTCGAGGAAATGCTCCTCAACGATGGCTGCACGGGCGTAGCGGTTCTCAACCCTAGAAAGCAACAGGAGATTCAATTCGATGAACACAAGATGTTGATCTGTTATGGATCGCCGCTAGAATCCTTTGAACGTGTGCTGATCAAACATGATGTTTATCCCGATCCACAGATTCGATTCATTACCGAAGCCGAGCATGTCCACAGCAGTACGGATATCCTCGCTCGAGAATTTTCCAAATTGCAATCTCGCTTAGGCATCGATTTTGAATACGAAAACAACGGCGGATTGTCGTTTGAATGCTAGGTAACGTCGACGGAGTTGCCGACTTTGCATGCGACCTGCTAGGCTAGTGGTTGGATAAAGTTTGTTATTGGAAAGGTTCCAACCTGACGATCAGCCCTCCAACCCGTATGCAGCCTAATCCCTTCTCAACGCGATACATCCAACCTGGAGCCATTTCCTACGAATGCTTCGAGGGTGGCAATGTAACCAGACTGGCCGAACGCATAGTAAGCCTACCGTCCAAACGAGGCAGCATCATCGGGCCGCATGGCTCCGGCAAGTCCACGTTGGTTGCTAGTCTAGTGTCCGAGATTGGATGCATAAAGCCTCAATACCAAATCCATCAACTGCGTTTTTCGACCGACCGCTCCGCCTCACGATCATTGCACAAGGCTGTTCGAAAGTGGACTCGCGGATCGATTGCTATTCTCGACGGCTATGAGCAATTGAAGGTCTGGTCACGCGTCATGGTCGAATGGACTGCCAGATTCCGTTCCGTTTGTATTCTGGCGACCGCGCACCAACCCATTCGAGGATTCGAAACGATTTGGGAGACTTCGGTCAACGAGTCCTCATCCCGCTGGGTGGTCGAGAAACTCCTGCAACAGTCGGGGTCTCTCGACCAGATGCGTGAATTACTGCAATCCGATGACTGGGCCCGTTCTCGGGCAAAACATGGCCAAAATCTTCGCGAATCTTTGTTCGATATGTACGATTGGTGGCAACAAAAAGCATCACGGCGGTCTCCGCCGTGATGCGGAATGGGGCAGTTGCTAGTTGCTAGTTGCTAGTTGCTAGTGGCTAGTGGCTAGTGGCTAGTTGCTAGTTGCTAGTGGCTAGTGGCTCGTGGCTCGTGGCGATGTCGAATGCGAAGATTTTCTCTTGGTCGCGGATATAGAGTTTCTGCCCTGCAATGACTGGGTGTGTCCAAATCGCGCCTTGTTTTCTATCCGAATTGGTCTGTTCGGGAAGCTTCACTTGGCCAAGCTCCTCGAAGGCTGTACGCGTTACTTTGGCAAGGTAGCAAATACCCTCTTGATCGTCGTAGCAGTACGCGAGTCCATCTGCGAAAGCGATCGAACCTGATCGCGTTTTGCCAAGTTTCTTGGACCAAAGCACTTTGCCAGTCGACAAGTCCTGTGCCATCCAAACGCCTCGCAAAGCGTGGGCAAATCCAATGATCGCGCTGTCATGGAGTATAAACCCGCCGTGATGATTTTCCATGCTCTCCTTGGATTCACGGTAAACCTGTTCGGCAGTCAATTGACCGCCCTTGACCAAGATTTTGACAGCCACGTTTCCGGCTTTGTAGCCCGAAGAATGGTAAACGATATCACCAGAAACGATCGGTGTAGGAATAACTGCGGTACCATTTCCTGTAGCGCCGTTCTTGAACAGCAACTTACCGGAATCGCAGTGAATTCCAACTAGGCCTTGTTCGCAAGCCGTCAAATAGACTGGAACGCCACCGAACGTGTGCTTGATCACAGAAACGTATTGGGCTCCAGCGGAATAATCCGACTCCCAGTTTTTTTTACCGGTCCTCTTGTCCAAACCGATGAGAAAATTTTCGCCTCCAGGTGTCACGATCAATCGATCGCCATCGATGAGAACCGACTCGCTGTATCCCCACTTCGGAACGCCGCCACCAAAATCGGAAACTAGATTCGCGGACCAAACCTCTTTACCATCTGTTTTTTGAAAACACCCCAATTCGCCTAAGTCGGTTAAGGCGTATACAAAATTCCCGTCTATTGTCGGGGAACTGCGTGGACCATCGCCCCAACCCGTCGAATAGTCCTTGGGGTTAGCTCCTCGCCCCATGCTTGCTGTCCAATTCTCTTTCCCACTCTTGGCGTCGAGGCAGATCAGCAAATTCTCTTCTTCACGCTTGCCCAGCGTGTAAAGGCGATTGTCCTCGACCGAGACACTGGAGTAACCGATGCCTGCATTGCCGAAACTCCAAGATAATTCGGGACCACTCTCAGGCCATTTCTTGAGTAGCGTTTGTGGAGCAGCATGGCCATCTCGGTTTGGTCCACGCCATTGAGGCCAATCGCCATCCGCAAATGACATTGACGCCCCTCCGACGATAGCCAATCCAAGCCACACGATTCGTTTTAAGTTGCAGAGGTGCATTTTCATTGGTGAACAGATTTCTTCTGTGGATTCGTGTTTTGAGCCGTTGCTATTGTATCGGACAAACGCCCGACAGGCATTAGCAAGGAACGCTCATTGGAATATCCAATTGCAGAACGGTTCGATGGCTCTGTAGTAACTGAACACGATTGGAAAGAACGCAGTCCAGATGAGGATACTTCGAATCGAAAACTGCGGGCGTAAGACTCGTTGCGAAGGGTCCCAAAGATCATGTTGCATGCGAAGGCGAGCAAGCTCTACCGCAACCACCATACCGACTAAGCCAATCAACGTGAGCCAATAGCCAAACAAAGCGGATCCTTGGAACAGCATGAGCAGATGCACAAAGAACAAGGCTGCAATAGTCCACGCATGCTGAAGCCTAGCCCATGCAGATTGCAACGCTCTGCGTTGAATCGCTAGTCCAACCCAAATCGAGAAACCGAACAGAGCCGGAGGTGCACTAAGGGCGGTTTCCAACAAATTTTTGAGGTCAGTGCATCGCCATATGGAATAGGCGACCAATGCGACACCAATGGAAAGAGTGAGACCAAACTGCGCAAGAAAGAAGACTTTCCAAAGCCGTTCACTAGCAAACCAAGCGGTCACGCTGATGAGAACGGCCACGATCAAACCATTGCAGTACGATCCAAGCAACATGAAATTGAAAAGCCAGTCACCGACATCGGTTAGCGAACCCTCTTTGAAAGTTTCGATTGGGATTCTGGTGGTTCCACTGCAACCGCGGCAAAGTGGTAACCATAGACATGCGAATACCAGTAGGCCTGCCAATTGCAAACTGATCACTGTCGGGCTTTTTAGCCCTGTTGGCTGAATCGTGGGTTGCAGGTCAGGTTTCTCCATTTCTTTATTCTCGGTTGGTTTGAAATGATTAATCGGCGGAGCGACCCGTGGGCGATGTCGCTCCGCGACTCGCGGTCAGTGTACTCTCTAACCTAGTCGTATCCCCAACACAAATACGCTCGAGCTCCCGGATGGAATGAATGACAAACATTGCCTAGTACTTCCATCAGCAAGGACGTCAGTCGGCGGAGCGACTGACCTACGGCTACCGAAAGTCACGCGATTGAATATCCAATGGCCTGATCACCGTTTGCAGATCCTCTACGCGCCCAACCAATACGTGGATTACCCCCTGCCGATTTTCCAAAATTCCGTGCACTAACCAAGCGTTAGACTGCTTGCACAATAGATAATACTGTTTCCAAGTCTCTGGACGAATCACCAAATTGATGGAACCCGTTTCATCCTCCATAGTAACAAAGGTAATACCCTTGGCGGTGCCGGGCCTTTGTCGCAAAAGGATCAAGCCTGCAACCCGAATAAATCGTCCGTTCGAAACATTGGCCAATTCGTTTGCGGGCGTCACTCTCAATTGCGACAGTTTTCCTCGGTAGAAACCGATGGGATGCCCTTTGAGCGAAATCCCTGTGGTCTCGTAGTCGGTATACACCTCTTCCAGCGGCGTCATTCGGGTTAAACTCCGGGGAATATCTTCGTCATGATCCATGTCGCTTGCATCAAAGAGCGGCATCGCAATCTGCTGGCGCTCCTGTGCTAACGATTGCCAATAGGCGGCGCGGCGATCACCCGATAGCGACTCCAGAGCGCCAGCGTCCGCCAACGTCGAAAGGGTCGATTGAGTCAACCCAGCCCTTCGAACCAAATCCGTTTGGTCCACGAACTTGGACGCGATCATTTTGGCCTCCACGATCCGTTGCGCATCTTGTTCATGCAGCCCACGAATCATTCTTAAGCCCAATCGAATCGGCAACCTTGAATTCGACGGCTCATGCACCAAAGCTGGATCCTCGTTACCGAGCGTGCAGTCCCAACGGCTTGCGTTGACATCTGGGCCAAGCACCTCGACATCGTGCCGTCGCGCATCTTGAATAAGTTGCGCCGGTGCGTAGAAACCAAGTGGTTGGCTGTTGAGCATGGCGCAGCAAAACACCTCCGGATAATGATGTTTGATCCAACAGGAAGCGTAAACCAACAACGCAAAACTAGCCGCATGCGACTCTGGAAATCCATATTCGCCAAAACCTCGCAGTTGATTAAAAACGCGTTCTGCAAACACTTCATCCAACCCGTTGACTTGCATACCCTCTATCAACTTCCGCTTGAATTTGTCGATCACGCCAGGACGTCGCCAAGCAGCCATGGCACGCCGCAATTGGTCCGCTTCGCCAGGGGTAAATCCTGCCGCGACGACCGCCAGTCGCATCGCTTGCTCCTGAAACAGTGGGACTCCCATCGTCTTACGAAGCACTTGCGCAATCGCCTCGTTCGGATACTCAGGCTGAATTCCGGACTGGCGTGCTTTCAGATAAGGATGCACCATTTGGCCTTGAATAGGACCGGGCCGAACAATCGCGACTTCAATCACGAGGTCATAGAAGCATTTTGGTCGCAGCCTCGGCAGCATGCTCATCTGGGCTCGGCTCTCAATTTGAAAAACGCCGACGGTGTCCGCTTCGCATATCATGTCATAAACGGCTTTGTCAGCCGCCGGTATCGTGGCAAGCGTCAGCGGACGTTGATAATGATCCTCAATCAAGTCGAGACTGCGATGGATAGCCGATAGCATTCCCAGCGCGAGGCAATCTACTTTGAGAATACCCAGTTCGTCCAAGTCGTTTTTGTCCCACTGAATGATGGTACGGCCCGGCATGGCCGCATTTTCGATGGGACATAACTCATGTAGAGCCCCTTGCGTCATCACCATCCCGCCCGTGTGCTGTGATAGATGCCTTGGGAACCCCAACAACGATTGCACCAAATAATGATAGCGAGCACCGATCGGGGATTTCGGATCGATGCCCGCAGCCAAACACTTCGATTCAAAGGACTCTTCGCCTCCGCGTCCCTCGACGATCTTGGCCAGGGAGTCGATACGATCTTGGGACAGTCCAATAGCTTTACCACAGTCGCGAACGGCGGAACGCAATCGATACGTAGTGACCGCCGCGGTCATGCCTGCTCGATGCCGTCCGTACTTCTCGTATACGTATTGGATGACTTCTTCGCGACGTTGATGTTCGAAATCGACGTCGATATCGGGCGCTTCATTGCGTTCGCGACTGATGAAGCGTTCGAAGAGAAGATCGTATTGGCTGGGATCCACACTGGTTACCCCTAAGCAGAAGCAAACAGCGCTGTTGGCGGCCGAACCGCGACCTTGGCACAGAATGTTCCGCGACCGGGCGAATCGGACCAAGTCCCACACGGTCAAAAAATAGGGCTCATAGTGCAAGTCCTGGATGATCGAGAACTCGTGCTTGAGCATGGCGATTACGGAGTTCGGGACGCCGCGCGGGTATCTCTCTTTGGCTCCTGCCCAAGTCAGTTGCTTGAGGTAGTCAATGGGTTCTACACCGGTTGGCGAAGCCTCCAGCGGATATTCATAGCGGAGCGACTGCAACGAAAAGTCGATACGCTCCGCGATCTCAATGGTCGCCGAAATAGCTTCAGGGCAATCCCGAAAATTGCGTTGGATGTCGGCTAGGGATTGCATGGCATAACTGGCGTTCATGGGACGCGAGGCCGCGATGGCGTCGATGGTCGTCCCAGATGCAATGGCAGCCAAACAATCCTGAAGCAACATCCGCTCCGGTACGTGATAGAGGCAGTCGCCTGTCGCCAGTAACGGAACTCTAGATTCACTACTAACTTTCTTCCAACGTTCAAGGGATACGTGATCGTCTACTCCTCGGTGGAGACTCGCAACCAGATAACCGCGGTCATGAAAGACCTCGCGAAATTGATTGAGCCAGAGACTCCACATTTGTAAATCGTTGGTATCGAAACTAGCCGCTGCCTTGCACCAGGGAACGATCGGAATCGGTTGGACTTGCAGCGGTGAGAGGGGATCGGTGGAAACGCGTTCGGGAGTGGTTGCTCTCGGCGCATCCGGAAGACGGGGGACAAAGCCAGCAATGCAATCTTTGCTGCCGTCGACCACGTCATGCCAGGACAAACGGCAATCTCCTTTGTTGGCGCGCAATCGTCCAACGGATAATAGCTTGCAAAGATGGGCATAACCTTGTCGGTTTTGGGGCCATAGCACTACAGGTGGTCCATCTTGCGGATGCAGTTCACTTCCAACGAAAAACGGAAAGGAAAGGTCCCGAGAGGCCGTGTGAGCGCGAACGATTCCGGAGAGAGTATTGCGATCAGTGATTGCCAGTCCAAGATACCCGAGTTGCGCCGCTTGCTCTACAAGCTCATGCGCGTGCGAAGCACCCTCCAAAAACGAGAAGTTGCTTTTGCATTGCAATTCCACGTACTGAATCATGCTGGCGTGTCGATATCATTGTTTGTTGCACTCCGCGTCATGCTGCGCGCCACTGTGGGAGGAGTTCAACGATCGTTTAGAACGATGGAATGAAGCCATAATTGCGATGCCTATTGTAGCATGCAACAGCCAAATCGTGTGGCTATCGCGTTTCGCTGGGAGCGTGCTAAACGCTTAGTTTTTAGTTGAAAGAAGGGCCTCGCTCGTCCACAGCGGGCTAATTATAATGATTTGTCCGAAGAGTCAGTCCGAACCATCCTGCCTGATACCACAACGGGTCCAGCTAATGCCGCGAATTGCATTTTTGAGCACATGTTCTTTGATGTTGTTCGGTCTCGACTTGCAGGAGGCAACGACAGCACAGGTGCCGGTCGAATCGATCGTGAAGCAGCAACAACCGGAGATGTTTCTCGGAACGCTTCTCTTGTGTGGTGGTGGAGTAATACCGCTTCCGATTCGAGAGGAGTTTTACAAACTGGGCAAAGGGACCGAGGGAATATTGGTTTTGATCCCGACAGCGTCGCCTCGTTCGGATGGTGGCGACTACTCGACGTGGATAGACTACTGGTCCGGTTTTCGTTGGAAGAGTGTCGAGGTGATCCATGTTGCAGACCGTCAGGGCGCGTCAGATTTATCTCTGGTCGAGACCTTGCGCAAAGCCTCCGCAGTATGGGTGAGTGGAGGGGAACAGCAACGGCTATCGGACCGTTATGCAGGAACACCCATCGAGAAGGAATTGCATGCATTGTTAGAGCGTGGCGGAATTGTGGGCGGAACGAGTGCCGGAGCGGCGATTGCGTCCACCAACATGATCGCTAGTGGGGCAATCGAGCCGCAGTTTGCGACAGGGTTCCAGTTACTGCCCGACTTGATCATCGACCAGCACTTCACTCAAAAGAATCGACATGGACGTTTGCGGAAAGCCATTGAAGCTTTCCCGAATCGAACGGGGCTTGGGATCGACGAATCGACAGGCGTTTTCGTCAACAAAGATGGGTCCCGTGTGTTTGGTGATGGTGGAGTCTTTTTGTTGAAAGGGGACTATCGACGATTGCAAGCAGGGGAAATCCTAAAGACAAGTGAGCTCATGCACTGATTATTACCGCTCTGGCCGATACAACAGTCTCCCGCAGCTCGGGCAGGAAATTGCCTGTTCTTTTCGTAGACTATCGAGGATCCTGGGTGGCAAGCCTGTGTAGCATCCGCCACAGGAAACATCATCCAAGGGTGCCATTGAATCCTCGGACCGGTTGGAGACTAGACGTTTGTATTGGACAAGGAATTCGGGAGTAAGCTGCTTTTCGAGGACTGCCAGATTCCCCTCGACCCGTTCAAGCTCTTGATTCAGGACGTTGAGTTTTTGAGCGACAGTGGATTCTGTTTTGACTTTTTCAGCTTCCATCAACTTGAGCTTCTCGTCGAACTCCTTCAAATCGATTTGCAAGCTATCGATTTCTTCGAGAATTTCGAGGATTTCGTCCGAGAGGACGCTGTTTGCCTGCGTATCGGCAGCGATCTGTTCCTTGATAGCCTGGAATTCGCGGTTATTTTTGGCCGCGTTCATTTTCCCTTCCCAGTCGTGTACTTTTGCTTCTCGCTCGCGTAATTGCAGCTGCTTTCGGTCGGCGTCCATTTTCTTGTGTTTGATGCACTCCTTGCATTTTTGGAGAGCTTCTTTTGCGGTTTCGACTTGCAAAATGGCTGCTTTAACTTGGCGAGGCCCCCGTTCGATTTGGGTTTTCATTTCTGCGATTTGAACCAAGTGTTGGTGCAGATTGCGGACAACTGAGTCGCTGACGTTCATTCGAATTCCACGGTGAGATAGTGCGGCAAAGCAATTTTCGTTGATTAAACCACAATCGCCGAGAGAAACTAGCCTGATATCTCTATTGCGATCTGATTTGCAACTAACGACAATGCGGGCAGTTGGAACGAGTCAGCACCTTAATTCAATGGAAAACTCAACGATGTCACCTACCAAAAACAGCTTCAAATGGAGCGGTCCAGTGGTGGTTATTCTCGCAATAGCAGTCCTGCCCGACAACGGATTCTCTCAGCAGGTACGAAGTCAAGCGGTCGAAAATGAGCGATCTGTCGTCTCATCAGATCTACAGATGATTTACGGCAAGACCGAATCTGCATCAAGCGTTGCGGACTATTCCGCCATTCTTGACTTCTGTCGCAATGTAGCCGGTGATTCGACACGTATCAAGGAAGACCGGCAATATGCTCGAGTTTTGATGAGTTGGGCAGCCAACAGACGGGGGGAAGCCCGCAGTGATCAAGCGGCTATGAAGGTCCAGGAGCAGCAGCTTTCCCAAGCCGCAGAACTGGACGCACTTGCGAAAAAGGACTTTGAAACCGCGATTCAACTGGACCCGTCACGTTGGCGGGCTCACCACAATATTGGCATTATCCGAGCGTTGCAGGGAAACAACAAAGCAGCTTTGGAGAGTTTCGAAAAGGTCATCGGCCTGAACCCAGAATTCGCCGACGCCTATTTCAATCGCGGTGAAATCTATTTTCGATCCAACGAATTCGAATTGGCGATCGAAGATCAGAACAAGGTAATCGAACTAAAACCGCAAGATTCGGCCGCGTTCAGTGCCAGGGCGCATACGTTGTATGCCATGGGGAAGAGCGAGGACGCACTTTCCGACTATGCAAAAGCCATCGAACTTTCTCCAAATTCTTCCGAAGCGGCTACGGAGTACGCTGACACTTGCCAAGCGCTAGGAAAGTGGAAAGAAGCGGCCACAGCCTACCAATTCGCGATGAAACTGGATGGTCAAAATGTTCGAACTTTGCAAAACGCAGCCTGGATGATGGCTACTTGCCCAGATGAATTCTACAGGAATGGCGATTCTGCATTGGAAACGGCCCAGCGAGCGGTCCAGCTGGCGTCTTCTCCATCCTCCGTCCACGTACTCGACGTGCTGGCGGCAGCACAAGCTGCCTCGGGGGACTATGTTTCCGCTCAAAGCACGATTGCAGAAGCTCTGCGATCGACCACGGACGCTGCCTTGCGCAGTGAACTTCAACTGAGAGCTCGGCAATACCAACGAAAACGTCCCTACGTTCAACCAAGCGCTGTCAGCAAACGCAAGTGACACGTGGTGGATGCTGCCAGCATCCGAACCGACGCTAGCAGCGTCGGCTACAACAAAGGGACTGAACAAAAAACAAGACCTTTTCTTACGCCGAAGGCGTTCGACAACAAAGCCCAGGGTCGACGCGCAAGCGGCGCACCCTGGGTTCCCAACGAACGCGATGCCACCAACCCCAACGGGCAACGTTGTGAAGCATTTTCGTCCGATCGGAGCTTGCCTCCGACGGACGCCGTTTTGGCGTACTAAAAGTGCTGCTCAGACCTTAAATTACCGCACTTCGCGGGCCGTTACGTAGGACGCCAAAACAAGGTTGAGGGGAGGCAAGCTCCCGCTCAACCTAAGCGAATTGTTGGTAAAAATGCTTCACAGCGTTGCCCAACGGGGTCCCGCGCACCTTTTGACGTTGGACCCAGGGTGCGCCGCCTTCGCGGCGACCCTGGGCTTTGTTGTCAAACCGTTTCACGGTGATAATCACAGGTACGCCGCCCTCCCGGCGACCAGCGGCGACCAGGGCTCTGTCGCCCGCACCAGGAACACTTAACAGCATCCTGCGTCAAGCCGGACTCAAGGACTAGAACCATGCAAAGGCATCTTAACGAGTTGCTTGTCCCTCTCCCAATGGATTACGATGGTGGCTGCCTATCGACTTCGCCGTTTACCTTCGTTAGAGAATCCATTTTGAAAACCATTGCCAGACTTCTTTTCGTTTGCGTGTTGAGTCTCGGAATACTCCCAATACAGGCCGAAGATCGGCCGAATGTCGTCATGATCATCTCCGACGACCACGCTTGGACCGACTATGGTTTTATGGGTCACAAGATCATTCAAACCCCAAACATCGACCGGTTGGCTCAAAACAGTCTGACGTTTCGGCGCGGTTACGTGACCTCAAGTTTATGTTGCCCGAGCTTAGCCAGCATCATCACTGGCATGTATCCACACCAGCATAAGATCACGTCCAACGATCCACCCGTTCCGGCTGGCATGACCAACGCGGAGTTCAATCGCTCACCACTGTTCCAAGAGGGGCGAGAACGAATGAACAAGCACCTGGAGTCATGTGTTACCTTGCCACGACTCTTAAAGGAAAATGGCTATCAATCCTTGCAAACAGGCAAGTGGTGGCAAGGCCATTTCTCGCGTGGCGGATTCACCGATGGGATGACCAAGGGGGGACGGCACGGCGACGATGGGCTGGTGATCGGACGCAAAACGATGGAACCGATTACAACGTTTCTGGACAAGTGTGTCGCCTCCCAAAGTCCCTTCATGGTTTGGTACGCCCCACTTTTGCCTCATGATCCGCACACGCCACCCGAAAGATTGCTCGATAAGTACAAAGGCCAAACGGATTCCATACATATTGCGAAATACTGGGCGATGGTCGAATGGTTTGATGAATCTGTCGGGCAATTAATGGATAGTCTCAAGGAGCGTGGCCAATTTGATAATACGATCGTCGTGTACCTTGCCGACAACGGATGGATACAGAGCCCTGACAATACTCGTTATGCACCCAAGTCCAAGCAGTCACAGTATGACGGCGGATTGCGGACGCCAATCATGATCCATTGGCCGAAAAAAATTTCTCCCAGAATGTCCGACGACTTGGCTCAGTCGATTGACCTGATGCCGACGTTGCGAATGGCGTTGGGATTGCCAGCTGATAAGACGCTGCTTGGAATCAACTTGCTGGACGAAGCGGCAGTCAAAGCTCGTAAGACTCTTTTTGGCGAGTGCTTTTCCCACAACTCTAACGATCTGGATGCACCGGAAAAGAGCTTGCGTTGGCGTTGGATCATTGATGGCAACTCAAAATTGATTGTGCCAAATCCAAGCGTCGAACCGAAAGAAAGGAATGAGCTATACCAGTTGGATACCGATCCGATGGAAGAACGCAGTCTTGCGGATTCGGATAGTGCCCTCGTTCTTGCGTTACGGAAGAAACTGGATACTTGGTGGGAGCCAGTACGTTAACGATTGTTCAAGGGTAAAGGGATCGCGCCGCTGAGCGGGTTAAACACATGCACGTTTTTGGCAATTCAAACCAATTCCAATTCTGCTTTCTATTCGCGATTTGTTTCTGGGTTACTGCAGCCGTAGATGAAGGATTCGCTCAATCTGGCAAATCGCATCCGTGGCTTGCCGACGCGCCCGGTGAGTTCGTTCGATTAATTGATCGTGGCAATGTCAAAATTGTCGTGGATGATGATCGCATTCGAAAGTCTGGTAAGACCGCTTTAACCCTCTTTCAGTTCGTGATTGACTATGATTTCAAGTTCCGCCACCAGTTGCTTGGGGTGGACAAGGAGTCGCATGTTTGGCAGGCAAAGATCAGCGCTTGGATAGACCAGCCCAAAGTCAAGCTGGATCACACCATTTGCATACCATCCGACTTTGCCCCTGCTTCGCCTTGGGAATCGAAGTTGCTCAGGCACGAATTCGATCACGTTGCCATCAGTACCGACCCTCGGCTGGTAAAAATCATTAAGCGAGCACTCCAACAGCGCCGACAATGGATTGGAAAATGGGAGCAGACCGGCGCTCCATCCGAACAGGATATTCGGAAGAATATTTTCGAGGCAATCGCCGCCGAAGTAAAATCTCTTGAGCAACTTGTGCAATCGCAGTACGACAAACTGGACATAGAATCGAACCAGGGTTTGTCGTCGATCAATAGCCGGAAGGACTTTTTTAAGAGCTTGTATACTGTCGAAGGACTCGAGCGGTGCAAATACGTTTTCGAAGATGGTATGCGGGAGTTCGTGAAAGAGAAGCTATCGAACGCGGCGAGTCAAAAAGAGGTTGATGGGCACTATTTGTTTCTGAACCCTTAGCGATTTGGTTGTTGTCGCCTTCGCTCTTTGGCTGTGAATGTCGCCTTTTGCTCCGCAAAAGTGTGTTTACGAGGCGCACTTTCGCGGAGCGAAAGGCGACAGTCCGACGCTTTACTTGACAATCCGACGCTTTACTTGCCGATACAAAAACGGCTGAAGAGCGCGTCAAGAATGTCATCGGTATAAACGGTGCCGGCAACCAAACCTATTTCCTCAAGCGATAACCGAATCTCGCTGGCTATCACTTCGTCTCCCCGCTGGTATTGGGCAGCCTCCTTGGCATGCCGTAAAGCTTCCACTGCGTTGACAAGCGAAGCTTGGCATCGAGCCGCGGTTTGAGGCACGACTTGATTGACTGTCTCCATTTTTTCGACTGCCCACTTTCGCAGTGCATTCGTAATTCGGTCTACACTTGAAATGCGTAGAGTGCTGATCGAAAACTCGCGATCATAGATTCGTCTCAGGTTGCGACCACATGATTCGAGATCGCACTTTGTATGAACTAGCCAAGTAGGGGCTTGGCACTGATCCACTTGCCATTCCAGAGATTGCGAATCCTCGACAGACAAACAGTATAAGACCAGGTCCGCGTTTTCGATTTGCTGATTGGTAAAACCCTGTGCCAAGGCTCGCGGCGTTTCTCCCACAACATCCTCAAGCCCCGCAGTATCTAAAATATCAACCACAGCGTCGTCCAAGTCCAATCGCAATCGAACGTAATCACGTGTCGTACCGGGTTCAGGACTGACGATTGAGATTTGTCGTTTTGCAATAGCGTTGATCAGCGAGCTCTTGCCTGAATTCGGCGGTCCCACGATGGCAACCTGCAATTGAACCGTTTGGGCAGCGCGGGATTCCATCTGAGCGAGCAACACACTCACCACTCCGATGGCATCATCTAGCCGGGACACGATCTGAGACTGGCTGATGAATGAGATGTCCTCCTCGACAAAATCTAGTCCCGCCTCAATGTCGGCAAGCAAATGGACAAGAGACGTTCGCAATCGAGCAAGCGGTTCTGAAAGTCCACCGGCTAATTGGGATAGGGCTACGTCGAGACTTCGATCGTTGGCGGCATGAATGACTCCCAACACGGCCTCGCATTGCGTGAGATCGAGTCGTCCACCCAAAAAAGCCCTTAAAGTAAACTCGCCTGGCTGAGCGAGGACCGCACCATTTTCAATCAGACGAGCCTGAATTGATTGCAGAATGATGATGTTTCCCAAGCAATGCAATTCGACGGATGGCTGCCCAGTGTAGCTCCTGCCATCTGGCCAGACAAAAACATCGACATCGATCGAACCAAGTGTTGGTAGATCGATCGTTTGCGGAGATCGCGTCGCGCGCGATACGTTCCATTGCGGGCTTGAGCACTGAGAGCAAATCTTTGCAACCAGGGCAACCGAGTCGGGGCCGGTGACTCGGATCGCACCGCGGAATGCACCCTCCGCGCCAGTCGCGATGGCGCAGATGGTGGACTCGGTATCAAACCTCATGCGTCAATAAACTTATATTTCCCAGGCATTCGGACTTCGACTTCAGGAGCTGGACCCCAATCCGGTCTATCCGGCCCGAGCTTCAATTCGCTTGCCAATACATCGTCCCATTTGATGATTTGGCCTGAATAAGCTGCTTCGCGACCCATAATGGCCATGAGCGTGCTTTTGCACATGTAGTCGCCATTATTGATCGGCTTGCCTTCCCGAATGGCTTTCATCAGGGCGACGTGCTCGAGTTGGTACATGCTCGGCTTCTTGCCTTCGAATTTCCAATTCGTTTCACCCTTGATTTCGTTGGCCAGGACGCGTGCCGTCCCTTTGGTTCCGTAGATAAAGTCCTCGGTCTGACTGAAGCAGCCATCCATTTGTCGGGTGGAAGCAAAGCACCGTGTTCCATCGGCCCATTCGTACACTACGGAGAAATGATCGTAGATCTCACCGTACTCGGGTTGTGTCCGCACTTGGCGTCCACCCATACCGTAGCAAAGCACTGGCGGGACATCGTTATGAAGCCACATGGCCTTGTCCAGCGAGTGAATGAACTGCTCGACGTAGTGGTCGCCGCTCAACCAAGTGTAGTACAACCAATTCAATACTTGGTTGTGCATGGGGGTCCATTCGGGTTTGGGAGTTCGAATCCAAAGCGTTCCGGTCAAGTAATTCTCTTGGATCGAAATGATGTCGCCAATCGCACCAGACTGTATCTTTTCAATGGTCGCTTTCACCCCATAGTCATATCGCCAACACAACCCAGACACGACACAAAGCCCCTTCGATTCCGCCAGCGCTGATGCAGCCATGACTCGTCGAACACCTGACGGGTCAACCGCAACTGGTTTCTCGCAAAACACATGCTTGCCAGCTTTGACAGCCGCTTCCATTTGCGATGGTCGAAAGCCCGGTGGGGTAGCCAGCAAAACGACGTTGACATCCGTCTGCAGTATCTTATCGAGCGCCTCCCAGCCTGAGAAACATTGCTCCTCGGGCACCTCGTATTGGCTGCCGAGCGACTTTTTTAGCTGATCTCTTCCCGCTTCCATTCTATCGTAAAACACTTCGGCAATGGCAGTCAAACGGCAACCGGCGTCGGCAGACATATTATCTTTGGCGGCACCCATTCCACGACCACCGCAGCCCACTAACCCGACTTTGATAATGTCGCTACCAGCCGCATGTACACTTCGGTTAAGAAAGCTGGTCGTGCCTGCGATCGCGGAAGTTGCTGCAGTTGCTTTCAGAAATGTCCGTCTGCTCGACTCGCTAAGTGCCTTTGCAGGGGTTTGTTCGGACAGTTGGGTAGGGTCGACAGTCATCGTGGGACCTTTGGGAAAAAGGAACTATTAAGGTTTAGGGTGGGACCAATGCTCGCTAGGGGAATTCAACCAGTTCACTCCCCCAATAGCCTATCGGTGCTGCGGAATTCGCTTATCCTGGGAATTCGAAAATCACACAACCAATCGGTTATAACCCAATGAACTTGGTATGCAACACGACCCACTCCTGTCCCAGCCTAAAAACCCAACACTTGACGTGAAAAGCACTTCGACTCCGCTTTCTTTGCCTGAAAACCCACCCTTAACGGCCAACGTACCCTATAGCGAAGCCAACTCAGTTGATACCTCCGAAGAAACGGACGACGAATTGGAACCGACTCAGCAAGTCATGCGAAGTCGCTACTTTCGTGAAGAAGATCAAGCTGTTTTTTCAAGCTGGATAACGACCGATATGCCGTTGGAACTCGAAATTGGTTCCGGAAAGGGGCTTTTCCTAACTAATGCTGCCAAACGAACTCCCGACCGTCGCTTTGTAGGATTGGAGCTGGCCGCGAAGTATGCTCTAGAATGCCAAGCCCGCGTTGAAAAAACGGGCATTCGGAATGCAAAATTCTTTGCGTGTGATGCGGTGGCCGTTTTGGATCTGGACGTAGCGGAATCCTCACTGGATGCCATCCATGTGTACTTCCCAGACCCATGGTGGAAATCACGACACAAAAAGCGACGTGTTCTCAATGAAAAAACTCTTTACAACATAGAACGGACCCTCAAGCCGTCCGGATCCCTTCATTTCTGGACCGATGTCCTGGACTACTACGAATCGACGCTCGAACTGATGGATCAGGTTACGAAGCTCAAAGGGCCGTTTTTCGTTAGCGAACCACCGGCCTCGCACGATATGGACTACCTGACTCATTTCGAACGCCGAACTCGGCGAAACGGATTACCAGTCTATCGGTCTCGGTTCACGAAGGTGTAAACCGAGCGAAGCCGCCTGTCCGCTGTAGACGAGCCAGGCCGTCGATCGCCTAAAAACTACGCGGGCCTCGCTAGCTCCAGATCTGAGCGTGGGCCTTGCACAGCTACAAAATTAGCCCAGCTCAGTTTTGTATATTAGCTCAGTTTCGCATATTACTTTTCACTCTTTTTAGCCACGCCGAGTTTTTCTAGTTGCTCGGCCAGATCTTTCCCGTGATTCTCCGTGTTGACTTTAGAATCGACAGCGAGAATTTTTCCATCTTTGCCGATGATGAAAGTGGTTCTTCCAGCTTTCGAGCCGTCGGTGCTTAGAATACCGAACTTCTTTGCATTTTCCCCTTTCGGATCGCAAAGGATCGGGTAGTCGAGCTCGAGACTCTTTGCAAAATCGGCATTCTTGTCAACCGGATCGGTACTGGCGGTAAAGTAGGCGACATCGTATTTCTTGAGCAAGTCCCCTGACTCTTTCATCGACTTGCATTCCTTCGTGCAGCCGCCCGTAAAGGCACGTGGAAACCAAGCGATGATGACCGCTTTCTTGCCGACAAAGTCCTTCGTCTTGTAGGTCTTGCCGTCGCTCCCCTGCATTTCAAAATCCGGTGCTGTATCACCAACCTTGGGAACCTCGGCAACAGCCGTACTGGGAACCATCAAGAAACAAGTAGCAACGGCAACGAATGCAGAACCGATTAACGTTCGCATGATGAAAAACCTTTAAGTGGGAATGGAACAGAAGGGGGGGACAGCATCCAGTATATGGCTTCGAGAAGCCTTGTGTTAGAAAGCTGCTGGCATTTTCGTGAAAAGCGAAGAGTTCAAGCTGGAGACCAGCGTGCTACAAATTCCGAAACCCGTTGCTGGAGCTGTTCAAGGGTTCCATCGTTGACCAATACGTCCGTGGCGTGCAATCTTTTCTCGGACAAACTCAATTGAGCGGATTCTCGATCGCTCCATTCCTGAGCTGTCCAGCCTCGTTCCATCGCCCGCTGTTTTCGAAACGCATCCGGCGAATCGACGAAGATCAATCTATCGCAATAGGGCAGCCATCCACCCTCGATCAAGAGTGGTGCGTCGAGGATGATCATTTGGGCTTTTGCTTCTCGCTTCAATGTTTCCAATTCGGACTTGGCGATCTCCCGAATGCGTGGGTGTACAATTGCTTCGAGCTTTTTGCGCATCGTCGGGTTGTCCGCTGAATCGCCAAAAACACGTGAACCCACTTTTTTGCGATCAATGACTCGTGAACCATCAAAATCAAGGCTTTTTTTGCATAAGATGTCACTAGTGAAAATGTTCACCAATGCATCGATCACCTTGGGTTCCCTCAAAACGCGATGCGCAATTTCATCCGCAGAAATGATGGTGGCATTCATCTCGCCCAACAGTCGAGTGACTTGACTCTTGCCGCTAGCAATCCCTCCGACCACGCCGATAACCAATGGCCAAGATACTTGTTTTGCATGCGTCATAATAACTCGCAGGCTGCCCAACTGAAGCCATGTTTCACATCCACTTTGAGCGGTATGCTCAACGGCATCACGGTCGTCATGACTTCCCGAACGACCGTCGCAAGCTGATTCACATAGTCATCTCGCACTTCCAAGATCAACTCGTCATGAATCTGCAGCAGCATGCGGGCTGGCCAATCCAGCGACTTCATTTCTTTTTGCAATGCGATCATGGCCAACTTGATCATGTCGGCGGCGGAGCCTTGTATGACAGTGTTGATGGCCATGCGTTCCGGTTCAAGCAACTGCTTCTTTTTTTGGTCAGGCAGGGCGGCGTAGTCTCGAATGCCTCGCAGGAATCGCTTGCGACCTGACATCGTCGCTACAAATCCGTTTCGACGGCAGTCCATGAGTGTCGACGCGATAAAATCCTTGACGCCTGGGTACTTCGCAAAATACGCATCAATAAACGTACTGGCTTCGGTTCTTGAAATACCAAGCGCCTTGGCGAGCCCAAAGGGACTCTGACCGTAGATGATGCCGAAGCTTACGGCCTTGGCGCTGCGACGCATATCACTATTGACCTGGCTCGGATCAACGCCGTTCACTTGGGCAGCCACACTTGTATGGATATCGAGATCGTCTTGAAACGCCCGATGTAGCGAGACGTCACCGCAAAAATGGGCCAAGACACGCAGTTCAATCTGTGAGTAATCAGCTGTCATCAGCGACCAGCCCGCCTCTCTAGGCATGAAGGCGGATCGAATCGATCGACCCTCGGGTGTCCGGACTGGAATGTTCTGAAGATTTGGCTCCACGCTGCTTAGCCGACCTGTGGCAGCAATGTCTTGACGAAACGACGTATGAAGACGACTGGTTCGAGAGCTGATCAAACGAGGCAATGATTCGACGTAGGTGTTAATGAGCTTGGTCAATTGCCGATATTCGACAATCTTGGCTGGCAGCGGATGTTCCGAAGCGAGTTCTTCCAAAACTTCGGCATCCGTACTTGGTCCTGTCTTGGTCTTCTTGACCACTCGCAGCCCGAATTTTTCGAACAGAATGGTTGCCAGTTGCTTGGGGCTATCCGGATTGAATTCCTCCCCAGCCAACTCCATGATTTCATTGCGAAGCGCATCTGCTTTCAATTGAAATTCGCTTCCCAATTGCTTAAGCCTTGCGCAATCAATTCGAATCCCTTCGTATTCCAGATCGGCCAGCACGCTCATGAGAGGGATCTCAAGATTCTGCATCACATCGATCAACTTTTCATCAAGCAATCGCTCCTTCATCGGGGAAATCAATCGGAAAGGAACGTCGACGTCTTCGCAGGCATACGCGGCAATGACAGCGATGGGAACTTGGTCCATCGTGATTTGCGTCTTGCCTGAACCTATGAGGGATTCGGTCGTGATTTTTGTTTGTCCAAGCCAACGTTTGGCGATGTCATCCAGATCATGATTGCGTCCACCTGCGTCTAGGAGATAGTCCGCGACCATGGTGTCAAATCCGATGACGGCTATCGGCATGTCGTGCGATCGCAAAACGATCGCATCGTATTTGATGTTTTGTCCGACAAAGATCTTACTGGTATCTGCCAGCAGCGGAGCAAGTAACCCTTGGACAAACTCAAGCTCCAATCGCGTCGAACCTTCAGGCCCGCGAACGGGGATGTAGGCCGCTTTCCCTTCGGCCCACGATAGGCTTATCCCAACCAATTCGGCATCGCGTGGACGTGTCGAGGTAGTCTCGGTGTCGATGGCGATCGTCTCAACAGTAGCTAGTTCATGAACCAGTTGCTGCAACTGTTCTGGCTGGTCAATCAAACGATAACCGTCGGTCGGAAGTTGGAACGCAACGGCCGGTTCAATCGTGCCAAGCAGAGACACGAAGGCCTCGGAGAGTTTTCGGAATCCGAGTTCACGAAACAAGTCCATGGCTTGGTTGCGATCAAAAGTACCAGGTCGCATTTTGGACCATGGCAAATCGATCGGGCATTCTCGACTTAGCCGAACCAGGTCGCGGCTCAATATTGCCAGGTCCCGATGGTTCCTCAAGTTTTCCTTGCGTTTTTCGCCGGTCACTTGATCGATGTTGTCGTAGATTTCGTCGAGCGTATTGAACTGCTCGAGCAACTGTTGGGCTGCCTTCGGACCAATCTGAGGTACGCCGGGGACATTATCCGCAGTGTCGCCGACAAGGGCTTGGAAGTCGACGACTTGATCGGGTCGAATCCCCCAGACGGTTCGCAATTCCGGTTCGCCGAACACTTCATTTTTGCGAACATTGAGCATTTGCACGCGATCCGAAATAAGCTGCCGGCAGTCCTTGTCACTGGTGACCAATAAGACGCGAGCCCCCTGCTGTTCGGCTTGGTAGGCCAGCGTGGCAAGGATGTCGTCCGCTTCGAAACCAGGGGCAGAAACTTTGGGAATGGCAAGCGTATCCAGGCATCGATGGATGATCGGCATCTGCTCGCGCAAGGCGTCTGGCATCGATTCGCGGTTGGCTTTGTATTGATCATACAAATCATTGCGAAAAGTTTTGTCGGAGACATCAAATGTGCAGACGATAAAATCGGGCTTCCATTGTTCTAAAAGATTGGCGATGTCTCGAAGAAAACCATGGGCGGCACCCACCTCGACCCCTTGCGGGCTAGTCATGGCAGGTAGTGCATGGAAAACTTGGTAGATGAGCGAATGGGAGTCGACAAGGATGACCAGATCCCCTTCGGTAGGGAATGGAGGCTTGGTCCGCACGCTCTGCGAAGACAGGTCACTAACCGGCGCATTTGCGTTTAGCATGGTTTCTTTTTGCGGCGCGGCGACGGGTGGGATGGATTCAGCCGGTGGCGTCACCTCCGGAAACATGGAATCAAAACCGATCAACATCGGTTGATTTTTGGCAGCCCGCTTAGCCATTCGAAATCCATTCTGAGAACCGTGAACACCAAAAACTTGGAAAAATCAAACTTGCTCAATGCGATTTTGTACCGCATTTTGAAGGAGGCCGCATACTTTGCCAACCGCCATTGACAGCAAGTATTGTCGACAATAGTCCTGGGTCGCCAATCCCGTGAGGCAAACCCTGCGCGGTGACGGATTTTCGGCAACAATTTCTTGGGTTGAGCGGGAGCTTGTCTCCCCTCAACTATGTTTTGGCGTCCTACTAGCAACACGCCATCTGACACACCCCGTTCTCGCCTCGACCGCCGTTGGCGGGCGAGGCGAGAACGGGGTGTGATTTACGGCTCGAACCGCTCTCGTAGGACGCCAAAACGGCGTCCGTCGGAGACAAGCTCCGAGCGGACTCCAACGCGTCGGAGACAAGCACCGAGCGGACTCCAATGCGTCGGAGACAAGCGCCGAGCGGACTCCAACGCGTCGGAGACAAGCTCCGAGCGGACCGAAACCCACTATGGTGCTAGGGCAGGACCCGCGGCTGCGGTTTCGGTTTCGATTCGGTAGATGCAATATTGCAGCCGTTTGCACGAATGCCATTTCCAAATGAAATCCTTATTGCGTGCAATGGATCAAAAACTCGGCGTGTTCCAACAATGGATCATCGTAGTGAAGCGAAATGACTCCGCTGAGTTTTAACTCATCCACCAATTTGACTTCCTCCGCGTAGGTGCTGTCCGCGATTCGATGGATTTTCGTTCGTCGCTGGCTCCAACTGAGGACAATCATGGCGTAGATCAGCATTGGGATCAGCGACAGCAGTACACTTGTCAATAGTAACGCCGGACTAGGATGAGGGAAATGCTCGACGCTTGATTGTGCGCCTGAAAGCGTTTCGTAGCTCGCTCCGAGGTATTGCCGATAAATCGAAACAATCGGACCGGCCATGAGCAGCCAGAAAATACACGTCCCAATCAACGCGAAGAACTGCAACGTCATCCATGGCATTTGGTGCCTGTCGACGGACCATTCATATACACTTCTTGCACGTGACTGCAATTCTTCAACACCCGACAAACGGATTTGCGGCGAAGCGGATGTGGATTTGTTTTCTTGGTCGGAACCACGCATCCGAGTTACGGCGCGATGAAACTGGGCTTGGACCGGTTCAAGCCTATCTTGGATCTGTCGGTTGAGCAGATCACG
The DNA here is from genome assembly GCA_031374925.1 of Pirellula sp. Taxonomy (GTDB): domain Bacteria; phylum Planctomycetota; class Planctomycetia; order Pirellulales; family Pirellulaceae; genus JBKCUI01. Next base: position 33,621 of record JANMHA010000403.1, read on the forward strand.
AATCCCTTCATGCATCTCCCAATTGATTTTTCGAGACTGCTGGACATTGCGTGCCCAAGCCGCGAACGTACCAAATATGGAGGGTACGCTTCCGGACAACGACAGCAACAATCGATCCCACGCCCCGTGAGTCAGCCCGAGAACGGTCAGAACGGTTCGAAAGGGAAACCAAATCATACCGGTGTCGGCAATCATCTGTGCCCGGAGTCTACCTCGTACCGCGGATTGCAACACCACGCGCGAGCCCAGCACGGTTTCGATCGTTTGCGATGGCAAAGCATCGGCTTCGGAATGAAGTCTTCTAACGGCGGCGGAGAGCTGAGGCAATTGTGAATCCAGCATTTGGCCGATGCGATGTCGCAATCGGTCGGTCGCAGCTGAAAGTCGGTTTGCGCGCGTCGCGGCGATGTCGTCCAGCGATTCCTTCTGCAATCGCGATTGCAAATCGCGAGCAACGGCCAGTCCGATCTTGGTCTCATCGCCATCCGCTTCAAAATCGGGAACGATGATCGACTCAAGAAATTTGGTCTTCGGGGCACTGGATTTCATGGATTCGCAAAAAGTGTCCAAATCGCGTTGCAGCGATTCACTCAATCGGTTTGTCGTGGAAACGGAGGGGTCGTTGAGCGGCACGCAGGTTATGACGGGGATGCAGATCGCACCTTCGGTGAAGTTAGCCAATTGACTTAGAATGGCACCTCGTAATTGATCTCGCCGAACCACCAGGAGTTTGACTGGCGAGAGAGCCATTGCTTCTTTGGCAGTCTTGGCGGCTTGCAAGTCGTCGTCGGTAATGCCTGGCGTGTCCAGCAGCATGTATGGACGGCCCAAGTCCAACATGGCTTCAGATCGACAGGGATGGTACAGTTCGCGATTTGCGTCGAGCGCCTCTGGAACGATCGGTCCAATCCAATGCACATGGGTCGTGGCTTCGCTAGAGAGGACTCCGCTTGGAAGCCCCTGTGCGACTCGCCGCTCTAGAATCATCTGCCTGGCGATCCAAGTCTTCCCTTGTCCTTTGGCACCCACAATCGCAATGCTCGTCAGTGAAATCCCTCTTGAGGAGACGATGGAATCGCACTGCAATTGGTATTGGTCGCACCACTCCGAAATCTGGTGCGTTAAGTGCTGTTGGCCGAGCAAGGCTTGCGTGGCCTGCCGAATCCTCTGCACGAGGACGTCGTGTGGGTTCATTGGCTACTCAGTAACAACGATATTTTTGAACTGGACTTTCATCGGCGGGCCAGCGTGCAACTGGAGAGCCAGAATCCCTTCGGAAGCTCGTTTGTCAGCTTGATTGTCTTGAAGCTCGGACATCAGTACACCATTGATGTAGTGTTGACATATGCTGCCTTTGGCAACGATGCGATACGAGTTCCAGTTTTCGACATTGAATTTGCTTCGCAGTGCCAAAGCGTCGCCGGTCGAACCAACGCGTGTTTTCTTGCCGTCCGCTTCGATCGCAACGATTTGTCCTCGTTCCACCAAAATGCCTCGACCTCGTTCCTCGTAATTGATACCCATATAGCTGTTCTTTGTAACATCCTTTTCCGAGTCGATGTCGGCTTGGTATCCACCGACGATGAACTTGTCTGGATCGACCAGTTTGGAACGATATTGGATACCGGAGTTGCCACCTGTAATCTTGAACTCACAAGTCAATTCAAAGTCGCCAAACTTTTTTTCGTAGACCAAAAACGTGTTGTTCTTGAGCGGTGCATCCGCAGTGCTTTCACCTGTGATCGCACCGTCTTCGACGCGCCAGAGAGAGGCAATGCCAGACCAGCCAGCCAGAGATTTTCCATCAAATAGGACTTTGCCTTTGGCGGCGTCCTGGCTGAACGCGGTCTGAGCAATCGATAGAACAGAAATAGCGATGACGACAGCTAATTGAACACACTTCATGGCGGATACTCCTCGGAATCTAATCTTGTTGTGAAATGAGAGTTAATCGGACTTTCGTTGCGCGATCGTCCGAAACGGAAAGAACTTTGGCAATAGCGTTTGGGAATTCGATGACATCCCCTGCGATCAACAAGCGTTCGGCTTTGTTGAGTAACAGTCCCGACATTGTATCCACATCAGCGTATTCAAACTGGATGCCGAGTCGATTTTCAACATCCTGAACTGCGGTTGAACCCAGGATAACAAAACTGTCGGGACCATCTGGTACTATTTCGGGATCTTCGACGTCGAATTCGTCCGCGACCTCGCCGATGATTTCTTCGAGTACGTTTTCGAGGGTAACAATGCCGATCATCATCCCGTATTCGTCGACAACGAAAGCCATGTGTTGGTGAGTCCCCTGGAAATGACGCAGGAGTTTGCTGATCGGCATGTTTTCGGGGACTTTCTTGGGTGGCCTCATCAAGGACTTCCAGTCGAAGCCATCGTTAATGGTCTCGCCGGAGATATCTTTAACGTGCAGCACACCCAAAACATGATCCAAGGAACCGTCGCAAATAGGATAGCGAGTATGTTTAGTTCGGTGAATCATGTCCATCGTAACGCTAGTTTTTTCATGGATATCTACAAAGTCTACATCGGTTCTTGAAACCATAATGCGTCGACAGACCAAGTCCGCAAACTCGAAGACCGCGTTGATGATGCTGTGTTCACTACCGGTCAAACTGCCGTGGACATGGGCCTCGCGAAGCAGGGCTCGAATCTCTTCTTCGGTGTAAGGGATAGAACTCTTGTTGGCTTCGGTGGCTCCCACCATTCTTAATAGCCATGTCGTAGAAACATTGAGGCATTGCATCAACGGATAGGTTGCGACGAAGAAAATCTGCAATGGGATTGCGCAGGCGAGAAGGATCGTTTCCGGTTTTCGAATGGCGAAAATTTTGGGAGCTTGTTCGCCAATGACCAAGTGGAGCGCTGTGACGAAAGTAAATGAGATCGCAAAGGCAACAGCGTGGACGATGGCGGGTGACTGGATCTGAAGGGCGCGCAAAAACGGTTCCACGAGTTTGGCAAAGGCCGGCTCGCCGATGGTTCCAAGGGCCAGAGAAGCCATCGTGATGCCAAGTTGGCAGGCGGACAACGATTGTTCCAATCGCTGCGCTAGCCACTTGGCCGTCCGGGAAAAGAGTTTTCTATTGGCAACAAGTTGTTCGATTCGTCCCAAACGAACCTTTACCAGCGAGAATTCCGCGGCGACGAAGAAACCGTTAACCAAAACTAAAAGCAAAGCGATCAGGATCGTAACTAGATCCGGAAACCAATCAGGCATTGGAAGGAAGTATTAACCTCAGCACATTAGAAGAATATTGGCATGAGTAGGTCACGCAGCTAAAGAGCTAGTGTAACTCATTGCCCTTCGCGCGTGTGGGACCGTCTCCAAAGTGGTAAAGGAATAGCGTGGCCGAAATCGTGGGAATTGTCCAAGCACAAATGGCGGATTATTCGGCGCGATTTGCCTGATCGAACTTGGAGGTAAATCCGATACTCCGTTTGGATTTGGACGGAAATTGCTGGAGCTTTGAGTAATGCCGGGGTGGACACAGCGAATTGTCGGCAAGAGTTACGGACTTGGTTCGAGCCACTTCAATAAGTTTTTTTGACAGAAAGTACAGCGGCATGCCAGCAGGACCACTATTGCACCGAATCGACACGGCTATTCGCAAAAACCCCTACGTTTTGCACCGTCGCGTGTTCTTGGAAAGCACCCCAGGAAAAATAATTCTGCGAGGGAAAGTGGACTCCTATTACCAAAAGCAGATGGTTCAAGAAGTATTGCGCGGTATTGATGGAATTGCAGAAATCAGCAATTTGCTCGAAGTGGATGACTACGTTTCGTAGGTCAACGGCTAACTCCGGGGAGGAGGGACGATGTTGGGGCGAGCTACCGTGCCTCCCGGCATTCTTCGGCGGACCGAGCTAAAGACATGCTGTGCCGAGTAAGCGGTATCCGAAATGATCTCATCAATCTTGTTTCTGAAAATCGCAAAAGCCGCCAACGACGGAATGGCAATCACCAAGCCGCAGACGGTGGTTACGAGTGCGGAGTAAATGCCCCCTGCAAGGTCTCCCGCACCAGCCGTACCCTGGGAAAGCGCTACTTCGCGGAACGCCAGGATCATGCCCGTTACGGTTCCTAAAAGCCCGATCATCGGGGCGATATTGCCGATGACGGACAAATATTCTAGCTTGCGGTATAGCCGAGCCGCTTGTTCTGCCGTCGAGTCCTCAAGTGCTTTTTCTACTGCAGGCCAGCCGTATTCGATTTCGGATATGCCGCTCACTAAAACGAACGAGAGAGGGCATGGTTTTTCTCGGCAAGCCTGATCGGCGTCCTTGAGTTTTCCTTGAGCAAGCAATTGACGCACATTTTCAACCAAGTCGGCAGGTACCAAGTCCTTTTTGCGCAGAGCCATTGCTTGATCCGCGACCAAGTACACCGAAATAATCGACAACAGAATCAAAACGATCATGATGCCGATTCCCATGACTCCGCCGCTGAAGACAACGGCGAAAAAGGACTCGTCCGCAGCCGTCTTGGCTTTGGCGGGTGCGTTGGTCGGTACGTTGGCCTGTTGTGCCCCGGCCGCATTGACCCCTTGAGCCACGATGGACCTAGTAAGTAAGTTAGGCAAACACAAACAAAATGCAATCGCGCAAAATGCAATCGCGGCGACAACGACTGAACGGTGGAAGCATTGGACCATGACTGCCATCTGAGTTTTTGAATTTCTTCCTACCATCGGATCCGCTCGCTACCTGGGGCTCTTGTTTTCGGTTTTGTATCGATCAAGCATCGCCTGCACTCGATCCGCCTCGTCGATGCGGCCAGCAGATCGAAGGCCCGCTGACGCTTTGGATATGGCTTTGGTAGCCAAATGGTATCGATCGGCGTGCAGCGTCGCAATGCGTAGCCATTCTGGAATGGCTAGGTTTGAGAGCCCAGCCTGCTGCAATCGTTCGGCCAATAGCATGGTCGGTCCTGCCTGCATAGGAACCAGTAGCTTGTCGCGTTCTGCAAGCCAGCGCGGCAATCGGTCCGAAAGGATTTCGGCGGGAGGAACAGTACGCCAAAGTTGAGCCCGAGCATAAGCACCGATGATGGGACTCTTGGAGTTCTTTGCCAATTTCTCCAAGGTCTCTATCGCGTTCAACCTCTTCGCACCACTTATGAGCCAAGCGGCTCCGAGCAATTGAACAGGGTCCGACTCCTGAACAATCCAACCGTCGCTTAGGGACTGAATTCTGGCTAGATCTGCATCCGCAAAGGACCTCTCTCCCCACGGAAGCGGGATCGTAGCAAGCAACAACTGTGGGCAATCCTCCTTTGCCAACGACACGAAAAGTATTCCTGCGAGGTTCGGTCGCCCCATGGCGGAATAAGATTCAATCATTTCAGCCAGGATGACTCTCTGTTGCCACCGAGGCAAGCCACTATTAATGGCCTCCTTTCCGCTCGTCACAACGGCCTGATATTGTCGTTCTGCGAAAAAACGATGAATTTTTTCGGCGGATTCGTTTGCCCAAGACGGTTCGATTCGAACAACGAAATCGCCAGGAATGGTGGTTCTGTTCTTTGCGGATGAACGGACGAGCACAGTTCTTTGAGAATCCCACTCCAGTACGACGCCTGCGTCCTCAAAAAGCTGTCTTGGATCCCATCGATTGAGGCCTGTGTCACCAGGCTCCGCAATCCAGATTTTGCTCTCTTTGCCAAATGGTTCGGACACCGATTCTTGAAACCCTGCTGGTTGGGCTCGAATATGGCACTCCATGCAGCACACAAGAATGCCGATCGCAATGACAAAGTGGCTGTTTCCGGCGGGTCGTTGCATAGGTCTGTTCGAACAATCAAATCGATGAGATTAATAGGTTTACGACAGGTGCATTCTCGACCACAATACAACGCATACCAAGAATCCTTAAAAGTAACACGCGTTCTTCATTCTCGATAGGTCGTATGACTTCGCTTCAACTGATCAGTTATCCGCATCCAACCCTTAGGCATCGATCCAAGCCAATTGTTCGAGTGGACGCACAGCTCAAGCAATTGGTTGAAGAGATGTTCGAAATCATGTACGAATTTCGTGGTGTAGGCCTTGCGGCAAATCAGGTGAATCTGCCAATTCGCTTGTTCATTGCCAATCCGAGCGGCGATCGAGAAGAAGGGCCAGAATTGGTTTTCATCAATCCAGTGATCAACAAAGCCAAAGGTTCCGCCGAGGCAGAAGAGGGCTGCTTGTCGCTGCCGGGAATTAACGCCCATGTGAAGCGAAACAAGTCGTTGCAAATCAACGCTTACGATTTGAGCGGAAACGAAATAAAGGAAGAAGTAGACGGATTCTTGGGGCGAATCGTCCAGCATGAAATCGACCATCTTGATGGTGTTTTATTCATCGACCGATTGACCGAAGAAATCCGCAGGCCAATTTCGGAGCAAATCCAAGCTTTTGAAGCTGCATTTGACGCCAAGCAGAAAGCAGGGGGAATTGCCCAGAACGACGTTATACACGCACAGATATTAGAATGGGAGCAGAAATATTGTTAGCAGTGTAGAACGGCACTCCGCGACGAGAATTGTCGCCTTTTGCTCCGCAAAAGTGCGTTAACGAGGTGCACTTTCGCGGAGCGAAAGGCGACAATAATCACGGCACGGAGTGCAGTGCTACACAGTGCCTGAAAAAATGCGGCCGAGAGGACTCGAACCTCCACACCCTTGCGGGCTCTAGGCCCTCAACCTAGCGCGTCTGCCAATTTCGCCACGGCCGCAGATTTCATCTTTCGAGGACTTGAGATGGAAGTTTAGGCGGAATTACCGCCTCGTCAAGTCGCCATATGCATTTCGTTAGTGCTCTATCGGTATCGGTTTTTTACGTATTTTTGACCAACGGGCTGCTTAGTTACAACCGCTTGTAGCATTTCGACTCGATCGCGGTGACTGGGAATGACCGTTCCCCGATAATGATGTCTGCGTGTCATGTTGCCATAAACATGCATCGGTCGGTAGTTTCGCTCCAGTATGGGGATGTTTTGATTCACATCCTTGGCACCACCTCGCAACACGCTTGGACCCGACCATCCCGGTTCTCGCGTGACTCGCTGAGCATTCAGTTTCGGCTTGGCGTAAACAAAAGAGGCGGATCCGACCAAGATAATCGCAAGGATCACAGGCAAGACCATCGACAGTTTTCTCATTCCAGGGCTCCATAAGTTTATGCTGATTGGCTGAGTGTCTACCGGGTTTTAAAATAATTGGAGCCTGGTTGAAACCAGCATTGAATTGAGCAAATCGGAATTGGACGCCGATCAAGGCGCGTTAGGATCGTTTCCTGAGGAAGACTCTATCGAGTAGTTATTTACTGCTTAATCACTACAACTGGGCCTTAGGCAATTGCATCGATTCTCGTTACCAATTGCGACGAGAACTCCGAAAGTTCACTTGCACTTTCCGGAACCATCGAAATGCTATCAATCGTCAATGTTTCATCCGAGGAAACGGTTTCGGATGAACTCAATGTTGCACTTGCTCCTGAGGAGATCGCCACTTTGACGTCGTTAATGGAGCGATACGATCAAGTGCTTTTGGACATTGATGTATTGAACGGTCGCTTGCAGGAAATGGTCGATAAGGAAGTGAATGTAAAGAAGTAATCAGTAAGCTGTAAGGTGTACGGAAAATGCCTCAGGGCTTACCGCTTTTACCTTACCGCTTACGACTAACCGTTTGCGAGTTACCCTTTACGAGTTACCGCTCCTAATTGCCCTTGCCCAAATTCGCAGCTTTTCCGTATCCTTCTAGAGAGACTTTACAGATTTAATCCCCCGGCGATGAAGTGAATGGATTCCAGGGCCGTATTCTTTTTTGCGCTTAGGTTTTGGCCTGGTTTTCAGAAACTATGGCTAAAGGGGGATTTCCATTCCCTATTGGTTTCGCTGCTTTTCGGATGGGTTTTCGTGGTTGCTTGGCTAGCGACTTTCGTGTGGCCGGAATGGCTTAATGGTTTTTTCAGTCCTGATTGGCTAGCCAGGGGCTTGCTGGGCACCATTTGGCTTTCCCTGCTATTTGCCAGTTTTCGTTCCGCAATCCTGGCTGTTTTTAGCAATTCCAGATCCACTGGTTCAGGGGGGGGGGAGCGACAGAAAAACCTCGAGAATGCCCAGGAGCTTTACTTGCAAGCCAACTATTTTGAAGCCGAACGCTTCGTCCGCGAGAATCTGTCGGGAGACCTCGAGGATGTCGAGTCGTCGCTTCTTTGGATAGCAATACTGCGTCGAACAAGGCGAATTTCTCAGGCCTTGGATTTGATTTCGAACATCGACAAATTGGATGCTGCAATACCGTGGTTGGCTGAGTTGAGGTCTGAAAAAGAACAATGCTTACGAATCAAGATCCAAACACCCCCTGCACACGACTGACAAAAGCGGTACGATCGGGTTGTTTGGAATTGCCGACGCTTTCCTAATTGGAGAAAGAGTTGGAAGTTCGAAGCAGGTTGAACGGCTTCTTTGACAAAATCCCCGCGTCCCTTGCACCGGCATTACAATGCTGAGCCAAGCTATCGGAGACTGAAGCGGAACCGACAAAATGACAGCTCGTCGAGTTTGGAACATCATTTGCATTGATCTAACGCGATTCGATGTTACTAATTAGGAAAGACAACGATCACCACCACACGAACTAGGTCTCAATTCCCGAGGTTGGTTGGTGCACCGCCACTTTGGCACAACACCCGACCGACCACGAAAGAAAGGTTTGCAAATGTACGAACGATTCACAGACCGCGCACGCAAAGTAATGCAGTTGGCAAACCAAGAAGCGCAGCGATTTAACCACGAATACATCGGAACCGAACATATTCTCTTGGGCCTGGTAAAAGAAGGCAGTGGTGTTGCGGCCAATGTCCTTAAGAACCTAGACGTCGATCTGAGGAAGATTCGGCTCGAAGTTGAGAAATTGGTTCAAAGCGGGCCTGAAATGGTCACCATAGGTAAATTGCCACAAACACCTCGAGCAAAAAAGGTCATCGAGTACTCGATGGAAGAAGCTCGCAATCTAAACCACAACTATGTCGGCACCGAACATATTCTGTTGGGATTGCTTCGGGAGCAAGAAGGGGTCGCAGCTCAAGTTCTCATGAATTTGGGAATGAAGCTCGAAGATGTTCGCGAAGAAGTTCTTAATCTGCTTGGCCATGGTATGGAAAGCGCCGAAGTTGGCGAACGCGGCGGACGCGAAGGAACCGGCGGGGCAGAACCAGGACAGCCAGCCAAGGGTGGCAAGAGCAAGACTCCAGCCCTGGATAGCTTCGGTCGTGACCTTACCGAACTGGCCCGCCAAGGCAAGCTCGATCCAGTTATCGGCCGCGAACGAGAAATCGAACGGGCAACGCAAGTGCTTTGCCGGCGCACCAAGAACAATCCTGTGCTCCTCGGAGAGGCTGGCGTAGGCAAGACCGCGATCGTAGAAGGTTTCGCGCAACGAGTCGTCAATGGTGAAGTGCCAGAGATTCTGGCGGATAAACGCATCGTTGTTCTCGATCTGGCCATGATGGTGGCCGGTACCAAGTATCGAGGGCAATTCGAAGAACGAATCAAAGCCGTCATGAACGAGGTTCGTCGGGCTCGCAATACGATTCTTTTTATTGATGAATTGCACACGCTCGTTGGGGCAGGTGGAGCCGAAGGCGCAATCGATGCGGCCAACGTACTCAAGCCTGCTTTAGCACGCGGTGAAATCCAATGCATTGGCGCGACTACTTTGGATGAATACCGCAAGTACATCGAAAAGGACAATGCGCTGGCTCGCCGATTCCAAGAGATCATGGTTGAACCGACCGGCAAAACCGAAACCATTCAGATCCTCAAGGGACTCAAAGATCGTTACGAAGAGCATCACCGCGTTCAAATAACCGATGACGCAATCGTCGCGGCCGTAGAGATGAGCGAACGCTACATCACAGCCCGCTGCTTGCCCGATAAAGCCATCGACGTAATCGATGAGGCCGGCGCTCGGGTGCGATTGCGCACCATGAGCAAGCCACCTGATCTGAAGGACATCGACGATGAAGTTGAGCGATTGAACAAAGAAAAAGAGGACGCGGTTGCCAACCAAGATTTCGAAAAGGCAGCTAGCCTACGGGATCAAGCGGACAAGCTGCGTCGCAAGAAAGAACAGATCACTCGCGATTGGCGTGAAAAGAGCCGCGAAACCGATGGTGTCGTCGACGAGGAAGTGGTGGCCGAAGTCGTCTCCAAGATGACCGGCATTCCGTTGACTCGACTATCGACCGAGGATTCGTTGCGATTGATGAACATGGAGTCCGAGCTTCACAAGCGAGTTGTTAGCCAAGAGCAAGCGGTAACCGCCGTTGCCAAGGCTGTGCGACGTAGCCGAAGTGGACTCAAGGATCCAAAACGTCCAACCGGTTGCTTTGTTTTTGCTGGACCGACAGGTGTGGGAAAGACATTGCTCGCTAAGGCGTTAGCGGAGACGTTGTTCGGAGATGCCGAGGCACTCATTCACATCGACATGAGTGAGTACATGGAGAAGCACAACGTGAGTCGGCTCATCGGTGCACCGCCTGGGTACGTTGGCTACGAAGAGGGGGGGCAATTGACGGAAAAAATTCGCCGTCGACCCTACGCGGTTGTCCTGCTCGACGAAATCGAAAAAGCCCACCCCGACGTCTTCAACATGCTTTTGCAAGTTATGGAAGAAGGACGTCTGACAGACAGTTTCGGTAGACAAGTCGACTTCCGAAACACGATCTTGATTTTGACCACCAACGCGGGTGCCGACGCGATCAAAAATGAGTCCGCTTTTGGTTTCACGAAACCGGACGGCGACGCATCCTACGAAAGCATGAAGTCTCGCGTGATGGATTCCATTCAACGCGTATTCCGGCCTGAGTTCTTGAATCGTCTCGATGACACAATCATCTTCCGACACCTGAACAAGGAGGATCTGAAGAAGGTTATCGACTTCGAAATGACCAAGGTTTTACAGCGATTGCACGAACGAGGCCTGGAACTGAAACTGACCGACGAAGCCAAGGAGTTCATCATCAAGCAAGGTTCTGACCTTGATTATGGTGCTCGTCCCCTACGCCGAGCCATTGAGCAACGGGTGGAAGACCCACTCGCAGAAGAGCTGCTGCGAGGAACTTTCGAGGGCAAGAATACGATTACGGTAGAAGCCATCAAGGATTCCGACGGCAAGATAACTCGACTCGACTTCAAGGGCGAAGTGCGAGATCAATCCGAAACCGTCGAGCCAGCTGCTGCCGCTGGTGCGTAACTTCGTTGCTTTGATCAGAAATAGTTAATTCCAAACAGGCTGAGTTAAGTTCTCGGCCTGTTTTCGTTTCCGGAACCCCCAAAACACCCATGTAACTATCATCGCATCGACTTTACTCAACAAATTCATTGCCCGGGAGGGTGAGGCTCCTGCCGAGCCAATGCGACGCCAAGCTCGGCGGGAGCCTCGCACTCCCTTTGTTTCAAGCGTCCAAGCTATCGAATGGATTTTTACCGGGGTGGCGCCCAAATCCCAGATTCCATCCCCAATCGAAGAACTCTTGCTATACTTTGCGTTCGGTTTGCCGTCAAAAAGTAGGTTGCGGCAATAGTATTGGCGTAGCCATCACCATATTCTTCTGAGGGTTTCAAGATGTTTCGACGAGTGTTCTTATCTCTGACTTTGATCGCTTCTTTCGCTGCTCCAACGTTCGCTCAAACGTTGAAGTCTGACAAAGAAAAATCCAAGATCGACTTTGTAGGCAAGAAGCCAGATGGAAAGCACGCTGGCGGTTTCAAGGACTTCAAGTCAGAGGTGAAAGTGGACCTTGAATCGCCTGAAAAAAGTTCCATAACCATTGAAATTGCAACCGACAGCCTTTGGTCAGACAATGAAATGCTGACTGGTCACCTCAAGAACCCAGACTTCTTCGACGTCAAGAAGTATCCAACCATCAAGTTCGAGTCGACCAAGGTCGAAGTCAGCGAGAACAGCGCTACCATTACTGGCAAGATGACGATGTTGGACAAAACCGTAGAAATCAAGATACCCACCACGAGTGCTTTGGACGAGAAGTCGCTGAAACTCACAGCCGATTTCAAAATAGATCGTACCAAGTGGGGCATGAACTACGGCAAGGGCAAAGTCGATGACGAAGTCGCACTCAAAGTTGTTTTGGTCTTTCCTCGTTAGTTCGTGTCGTACGCTCGCAAAGCGGTGTTTTTTTGTTGTGGACGAGCGAGGTTCGTAGACGAGCGAGGCCCTTCGCTCGTGGAATTCCAACCTAACCTGAGCGAGGGCCTCGTTCAGCCACAAAGCAATGACATTTCCAGATTTTGATTTGCCTCCATCGCTATCTAATGCGATGGATGGCAGAGTTGCATTCGCGCTATCTTTAGCAGTCGCGGCGAGTCGCGAGACCCTAAAGTTATTTCGAACTAGCGAATTCCAGGTTGAGCGAAAAAGCGATCGATCGCCGGTAACACGAGCCGACAAGCAAGCGGAACAGATTGTTCGCGCGATGGTGACGGAGTCATTTCCACTGGACGCGATCCTCGGTGAAGAGTTTGGCAGCGTGCCAGGAAAATCGGAATTTGAGTGGATCATCGATCCCATCGACGGGACCAAGAGCTTTATTTCCGGTGTTCCACTCTACTCCACGTTGGTAGGCATGACCGTGGCTGGGCAGCCTCAGATCGGTGTGATTACTATTCCTGCATTGGGCGAAATCATCATCGCAGCTAAGGGCTTGGGCGCTTGGTATGGCCAGTCTATGACGCAACAATCTGGAGTTCCATTGGTTCGCGCGTTTGTCTCGAAACAAAGTCGACTCGAAGATGGTTTATTGGTCACATCGCAGGTGGATAACTTTTCCCATCGCAAAGCTGAGACTGCTTACCGCGAACTAGAAGCGGCCGCTTATGTTTCTAGGACTTGGGGTGACGGCTATGGATATCTGCTCGTCGCGACGGGCAGAGCCGAAGTCATGATCGACCCGATTGTAAATCCATGGGACGTCGCTGCAGTCGCTCCTGTGATCGAGGAAGCGGGTGGCAGATTTTCTTCGTGGGGTGGAGAATTTGATATCCGGGCCGGCCATTGTGTCGGCAGCAATGGTTTAATCCATGAACAAGTGCTTTCCAAGTTGCGACCGTTCTCGACGTAAAGAGCAACCTCAAATGGTCCCCCCCGAGCCTAAGGCGACGGTTGCTGGCAGACTGCCTTCACCTTCGGGCCAGGGTTAAGCAAAGAACATCCCCAACGGAGACAACAATGGAAAATGCAGTTGCTGGTTCGGCTCAACAAAAGTATCCAATGACAGGCCCCATTCGGATTTGGCCGATGGTCGTGCTTGCAGTCACAGGATTGACCTGCATGACTCTACCAACACTCCTTGGTATGGCGGATTCCTTTCGCTTCATGACGCTTGCATTCGGAGCCGTATTGCATTTGCTGCTGTTGGCGATTTGGGTTCTTTTTGGATCAAGGGCACCTTGGTCAGACCGTGCCTTATTCCTGATTCTCGGCGTCGTTGGATTGGTAGTAGGCTTTTCGATACAGGACAAGTCTCTAGGGATCATGGTTCTATTGTTCGGCACTCCCATCGCTGCAACTTGCCTAGCGTTAACGCTCATTGGAACTTGTAGCACACCATGGCCCAAGCGAAAGTGGATTGCCTATGCTTCTTGGTTTGCGCCCTTGTCGTTGTGGCTATTGGCTGGCGTTGACGGAATGATGGCCAGCTTCGCACCGGAGCTCAGATGGCGTTGGCAGGCCAACGCCGAAGCAAGGGCCGAACTGCGACGCAGCAAGGAAGTCAATAAACCAAAATTCGAATTGCGTTCAGTTCAACTGAAGGAGGGGGATTGGCCTCGGTTTCGTGGAACACAAAGCGACGGTAATGCCAATGACCTCGGACTCACTTTGTCCGACAAGACCACTGCAAAGTTGGTTTGGAAGCAGCCAGTAGGATTCGCTTGGTCAAGTATGATTGTCGTCGATGGCTTGCTCTTCACGCAAGAGCAGCGAGGTCCGCAGGAAGCAGTCGTGTGCCTCGATGCTGCGACGGGTTCCGAGGTCTGGTCCTATTCCTACGATGCTCGGTACGAAGACAAGACTCAAGCGTCTGGCACTGGTCCTCGAAGCACGCCAACTTTTCACGAGGGCAAAATCTATTCGGTTGGCGGAACAGGAATCGTCACCTGCTTGAATGCCGAAGATGGTAATCTAATCTGGAAACGCAACTTGAGCGAGGATTGTGCCACACCGATCGCGATGTGGGGATTCTCGACGTCACCTAGCTTGCAAGCCGACAACTGCTTTTTGTTAGGCGGTGGAAACACGCCGAATTCCAAAGACTCAATTTGTTACGATGCGAATACCGGAAACATTCGATGGGCGGCCGAGGGGAGTGGCGAAACGTACAGCTCTCCGCAATTAGTCGAACTCTGCAATGATCAGCAGATCGTTCTCTCGGTTGGCCCAAACACTATCGGGCGCGGTATTGTCGATGGCAAGGAGCGATGGCGGATCAAGAGTGGCGGGATGGGCAATACTATGTTACAGCCTATTCGATTTGGCAAAGACCAGTTATTGATTGCCAGTGGCGAAGGGGATGGAACAAGCCTGGTGGAGATCAAGCATACGGGTGAGAATTGGCAAGCTTCGAAGAAATGGTCCAGCGCTAGGCTTCGTCCCGACTTTAATGACGTGGTGGTGGTCGACTCGATGATCTTAGGACTGACCAAAGGGTTGCTCACGTGCGTGGATTCAGCAACTGGAGAAATGCATTGGAAGAAATTCCGATTCGGCAGTGGCCAGTTGATAGCGTTGCCGAATCAAAACTGCGTCCTCGTTTTGAGCGAATCGGGTGAATTGAGCTTGATTCGAGTAGGCCCCAAGGAACCAACTCTTTTGCATGCATGGCAGGGAATTCAGGGAAAAACCTGGAATCATCCCGTGTTGGTAAAAAACCGTATCTACTGCCGAAGTGCCGAGGAAATCGCCTGCTACGAACTCGAATAATTGATATACTTTGGAAAAACACTCCTCGAACTCGGTTTGTCACCTCTCGGAATTTGAATGCAGCAAAAAGTCTTTGAACATCGTTTATCCAACGGGATGGTCGTGCTTGGCGAGCCAATGCCATGGTTGGAGTCGGTGGCTTTTACGTTGCTCTTACCTGCTGGCACACGAAACGAACCTAGCGGTAGGCTAGGTCTAGCTGGAATGACTTTGGAGATGGCCCAACGAGGGGCCGGCCCTTACAGCAGTCGCGACTTGGTTGAACGTTTGGATTTTTTAGGGGTCGATCGCTCCAACAACGTGACCACGTTCCACACCTCCATGAGTATGGCGGCCATGTCGAGAGTGCTTGAGCCAACGCTCGAGGTTGCGGCCGCCATCGTATTGGAACCGCACTTTCCAGAGGATGAACTCGAGGAAGCACGGCAATCCGGGTTACTAGAGCTGGCATCAATAGACGACGACCCTGCGCAAAAGTGTTTCAAGGAACTAAAAAGGCTTCGGTTTGGTGAAGTCTTCGGACGCTCCTCGCTAGGCAGTGAATCTGGTCTCACCGAAACGACACTAGAGGACTGCAAAGAATTTCATCGTAAACACTACAACCCAGATCACGCTATTATCAGTCTTGCAGGAAACTTTGACTGGGATCGATTCCTAGTCACCGCGGAACGGCTTTTTGGTAGTTGGAAAGGACCAGCTTACATTGGTCCGACGAGCGTTCATTCGATTCCTGGTAATTCGCATTTGCAACACGACAGTCAACAGACGCACATCGCGTTAGCGTACGACGCGGTGCCGTATAATCATCCTGAGTACTATCAAGGTCGCGGATTGGTTGGCATTTTGAGCGACGGGATGAGTTCGAGATTGTTTGCCGAAGTGCGAGAGAAGCGAGGCTTGGTCTACTCCGTTTCGGCATCCGCCCATTCGCTGCATGATTGCGGTAGCGTTCTTTGTTACGCGGGCACTACGGCACCGAGAGCCCAGGAAACACTTGATGTTACTGTGCAGACGATTAGATCGCTGGAAAATGGTATTGAACCCGCCGAGTTAAAGAGACTTAAAGCACGCGTACGGACCTCGTTGGTGATGGAACAAGAGAGCAGTTCGTCACGCAGTTCACAAATGGCACATGACTGGGCCTATCTAGGACGCGTTCCATCGCGCCAAGAATTGTTGCAGACCATCGAAGCGTTGACCTGCGAGAGTTTGCTCAACCACTATCGAAATCATCCCCCGCGTCGCTGGTCCTTGGTGACCATTGGGCCCGATCCTTTGGAGTTCTCTGATGCAGTTTCTTAGCGAAAAACTTGCCAACGGATTGGAAGTGATCGCGGAGGTTAATCCGGAAGCGTTTAGCCTATCCCTCGGTTACTTCGTCAAAACAGGTTCACGCGACGAATCGCCTGAGATGGCCGGCGTCAGTCACTTCCTTGAGCATATGATGTTCAAGGGGACAGCTCGACGTACCGCGGAAGATGTGAATCAGGAATTGGATGACCTCGGCTCGCAGTCCAACGCGTACACTAGCGAGGAGCAAACGGTCTACTACATGAGTGTCCTGCCAGAGTTTCAGCATGCAGCCCTGGACCTGCTGAGCGACATGATGCGACCTGCACTGCGAGACGAAGACTTCCAAACTGAACGACAAGTCATTTTAGAAGAGATCGCCATGTATGACGATCAGCCACCCTATGGCGCGATGGAACGGGCTGCGGAAGCCTATTTCCGCGACCATCCCTTGGCGCGACGTGTGCTTGGTACTCGCGAAACCGTCAGCGCGCTTGAGCCAGAAGCGATGCGAGCCTACCACCTAGCTCGCTATGCTCCCGACAATTTGACTTTGGTCGCTTCTGGAGCCGTTGACTTCGATCAATTGCTCAAGTCCGCGGAAGCAATGACGAATCAATGGAAACCATCGCAAGCCAAGCGACAGTTGACAACTCCAACTTTTTGCTCCAGTAAGCTATCCATGGTTCACCCGCCAGCCACACAGCAATACACACTGCAATATTCGCCGGGCCCAAGTTACTGTGATGATGCTCGTTATATTGCCCGCATTTTGGGAACAATTCTTGGAGACGATTCAGGCAGTCGCCTCTTTTGGGAGTTGGTTGATACTGGAATGGCAGAAACTGCAGCTACCTTCACTCAAGAGTTTCAAGAGTGCGGTTTATTCTGCACCTTTCTCGCGTGTGCTCCTGAGCAGCATGATGAGAATTGGGAGATCATTCAGGAGGTCCTCGGTCAAGGTCGTGATGTACCCATTACCGCACTCGAATTGGAACTTGCCAAGAACAAGATATGTTCGGGTATGATTTTAGGTTCCGAGCGCCCAAGCAATCGATTGTTCTCCATCGGAAATGCATGGACGATCCGACGAAAATACGAGACGATTCATGAGGCTTCGGAACACTATCGTCAGGTGACACACGACGAGGTCCAGCGCGCATTCGAAGCGTTGGCTGACAGAACCAGCGTTACTGTCAGCGTCGGACCAGAGGCAGAATAGACGATCGCAATGTCGCCTTTCGCTCTGCGAAAGTGCGCCTGCCTAACGCACTTTTGCGGAGCAAAAGGCGACAATGAAGCACCGAGCAGAAACCATGATAATAAGACTACTCTTTCTTCTCTTGTTTGAGACGGCTAACGGCGTAGTTTCCGATCCGTTGGAAACTCGCCAATTCAATATAGCCGTCAACCTCGAGCTTTCGTCCGAGACGTCCGCCAACGCCAGCGTCGGCGACTTGGACGGCGATGGTGACCTAGATATCGTCCTGGCAAAAGGCCGGCATTGGCCCCTGCATAATCGCGTCTTACTGAACGACGGTAGCGGCAAATTTACGGAGGCACGGAATCTTGGCGACGAGCCCGACCGAACCTATTCGACCGTTCTGGCCGATTTGGACAAGGACGGCGATTTGGATATCGTGGTCAGCAACGACAGTCCAGACAAAAAACTCATTTACCTCAATGACGGGAAAGCAAAATTCCGGACGGCTGGCACGTGGGGCAGCCCAAAATGGAACACGCGCAATGCTTCGGTTGCGGACTTGAATGGCGACGGCTTTCTAGATTTGATTGCAGCCAACCGAAACAGCCCAAGCTACGTTTGCTTGAACGACGGCAAAGGAAATTTCAAGGAGACGGACTTTTTGAAAATTCCGTCCGCGTCTGCGACGACCATCGTACCCGCCGATTTCAACGGAGACGGATTCATTGATCTTGCTATTCCTCACCGTGACGGCGGACAAAGCACCATCTACTTTAACGACGGCAACGCAAGATTCACGGAGACGAAGCCGGTCGGTCCAGCCAAAACTTTTTCTCGGGCTGCGGCGGCAGGCGACTTGAATAACGATGGGTACGTCGATTTAGTGGTAGGAGACGAACGACGCGGTGCGTTCGTCTATCGAAACAATGGACGCGGGGAATTCGGTGACGGCATACTGATCGGGGACAAATCCCTTGCGCCGGGCTCGATTGCAATCGGAGACTTAAACCGCGACGGAAAACGTGATATCGTCATAGGCTATGCCACAGCACCCGGTTCCGTTTTTTTTAACCAAGGACAAGGTACAGATTTTCAGCAGGTGCGATTCGGTGATGGCAAAGGAGCAGCATATGGAATTGCATTGGGCGATCTGAACAGCGACCAGTATCCCGATATCGTTGTTGCCCGAAGCGAAGCACCCAACACGGTTTACTTCAGCAGCAAATAGCGGCCGATCGTAGGCGACGTCGCTCCGCGACTCGCGGTCGGTGTACTTTCCAACCCATTGCCCCGTCCCATTCGATCTTTTAAGCTGCGTTTGCCGTTACCCTCCGCAATGTCCAGCGGAATGGATTGTGCAGCACGCAACCAATGATCGCGAGCATGGCGATGAAGACCCTCTTACGACCGCGAGGTTTCAAAGGCATTCGCGACGTATTCGATCGAAAGGCGATAGACGTCAAGTCGGTCATGCTCAAATAGGTATTCTGTCTTGGTCTCCTCGATTCGATTACGAGCACGAGCACCGTTTCACTGAGCACGAGCACGACATTTGCGACTGAATCGGGGAAAGGGTTGAATTGGGGGCGTCGAACATGGAACTCGTTCTTGGATTGGATGATGCGATCCCGTTTCCCCGAATGAATAGATGGATGCTCTTGGACTCTTGCCTAAACTCCTATGGCAGCTAGCAGATAGCAAATAGAAAATAGAAAATACCAGAAGCGGCAGCAAAAATCCGCACATGGTTAATTTCGCAACATTGGTGCGTTAAAGAAACGCCCGAGTTTCGAAAGGAGCTTTGCTCGTCAACACCAAAATTCGGCAGGTAGATTTCAATCTGCCGCTTGCCCTAGAGCGTTAGCATGGTTTCTGGATAATCAAGGGCGCTCTGTGGAGGGTATGCGCTTTTCTGCGTTAAGCTTTAATGGCTTTGCTGGTATAATGAGGACGTCCCCCCACCGGACAGGATATTGAGTCCGATATTCCTCCTGCTACACGAGCATACCCAATTGAGACGATTCATGCACGCGACACCCTTTGATCGCGACCCACTTCTGACAGCCATTCGTGCCAACTTGGGCGTTTGCGCCATCCTTTTCGCTCTCGGAACAATGGCTCCGTCGAGCGCGGATTCCACCACAGCTGTCGAAGTCGATTTCAGTCGACAGATTCGCCCCATTCTCGCCAAACAGTGCTTCTCCTGCCATGGACCAGATAAACAGGAGTCGGGGGTCGCGTTGCATGAATTTGCGAACGCGACTAGCGAAAGCGATAACGGCCTCAAGCCAATTGTGCCTGGCGACTGGAACTCAAGCGAGATCCTCAAGCGAATCGCTTCCGACGATCCAAGCGTTCGCATGCCGCCAGAGGGCTCTGGTCTATCAAAACCACAAGTCGAGCTTTTCAAGAACTGGATCCAGTCTGGTGCGGAATACAAAGAGCACTGGGCATTCGTTCCGTTAAGCAATCCACATCCTCCGGCGGTTCATGTACCAGTCCCCCCCAGCAATCCGATCGATGCGTTTGTGTACGCGCGCTGGAGCAAAAACTCTCTCAAACCAGCCCCGCAAGCAGAACCCAGAACACTTGTTCGGCGATTGTACTTTGACTGCATCGGTGTGCCACCGGAACTAGAGACCGTTGAACGATTCGCAAAGAACCCAACCGAGTCCGCTTACGCGGAGCTAGTAGACCAACTCCTGGCCGACCCAAGATTTGGCGAACGGATGGCTCGCGACTGGCTCGACTTGGTTCGCTACGCTGAGACCAATAGTTTCGAACGAGACGGACCAAAGCCAAACGCATGGAAGTACCGAGACTACGTCATCGATGCCTTCAACAGCGACAAACCTTACGATCGATTTTTGCTTGAGCAGTTGGCGGGCGACGAATTAGACGTTCCGAATAGCGACTCGCTAACTGCTACGGGATTCTATCGGCTTGGCATTTGGGACGATGAACCTGCTGATCCATTACAAGCCAAATTCGATGGCTATGACGATCTGGTTACCACCATTGGTCAAGGCGTCTTGGGGCTCACTCTCAACTGTGCTCGATGCCACGATCACAAGATCGATCCGATTCCTCAGAAAGACTATTACCAAATGGTCGCCTTTCTTCGCGATGTCACTCCCTACGGCACACGCGGCGATGAAAAATCGAACAATCAAATCGACGTCTCCAAAATTGATTTGGCCCGCCGGAACGAGGAACTCAAAAAGCAACTGAAGGAGGCCCGAGAGTCGATCCGCCGACTCGAAGAAGTAGGCATTGCCAAGATGACGGACGAAGACAAGAAAGCAGCTAAGGGTCCTGACCGGGACAAAGTCGCGCGAGAACGGCTGAAATCGCAATTGGAACCTGCCCAATGGGATGAGTACGAGTCGCTCAAAAAACTAGCGGAAAATGTTCGCAAGGAAATGGAGTCCCTGCCGCTCGATTTTCGGTTAGGGCTTGCTAAATGCGATGCGACACCTGAGCAAACCCATGTATTGATGCGAGGTTCGCCGCAAGCACCTGGGGACTTAGTAGAACCTGCGTTCCCGAAATTGTTCCAAGACGAAAAACCAGTTTTGGGCGAACCTAAAGGCAGTTCTGCTGGACGCCGAACGGTGCTCGCAAAGTGGATGACTTCACCTACCAATCGATTGACAGGTCGAGTGATCGCCAACCGCATTTGGCAACGGCACTTCGGCCGAGGTATTGTTCGCTCGTCCAACAACTTCGGCCAACTTGGAGATCCGCCAACGCATCCGGAATTATTAGATTATCTGGCGCAGCAACTCGTTCGCTTCGAATGGCATTTGAAGCCGCTGCACCGGATGATGCTCATGTCGCAAACGTATCGGCTCAGCTCCACCGGGGATCCAGAGAGCGTTCAACGCGATCCCGGCAATGATTACTTTTCACGTTTTAACGTTCGCCGATTGAGTGCCGAAGAGATCCGCGACGCAGTCCTCACGACTAACGGCCGGATCAACTGGGAGCAGCACGGACCTAGTTTTTTTCCGACGGTCTCCGATGATGTGAAGGCTGGCCAAAGCGTCCCCGGCAAGGGCTGGGGGAACTCGGATGCAGCGGATAGATCGCGTCGAAGTGTCTATATCTTCATTAAGCGATCGTTGATCCCACCGGAATTGTCGGCCTTTGACTTCCCAGAAACGGACTCGAGCTGCGAAGCCCGATTCCTGACGACACAAGCCGCACAAGCCATGAATATGCTGAACGGGGCATTTTTACAGGAGCAATCCAGCCAATTGGCTGCCTATGCGGTGAAAGAGGGAGCAGGCTTAGCAGACAATCTTCGTACCGCGGTCGAACTGGTTTATTCGCGGCCTGCAAAAGACGAAGAGATACAGAGGGCGATCAAACGCATCGGTTTGCTGCGTGAGAAATTTGGGCTGAGCGAGTCACAGGCGTTTCGTGAGTATTGTTTGGTTCTCCTGAACAGCAACGAATTCATTTACTTGGATTGAGATAAATTATGGCAAAACAAAACTTTTGCGGACGGACTCGTCGCGAATTCCTTTGGGAGGCGGGTTGCGGTTTTGGCAGCGTCGCATTGACTTCGTTGTTGACTGCAGACGGTTTTTTTAACAATCGTGCGGCAGCCGACGAACATGCAGCTTCTGGCTCGGCTCATAAAGTCATTCCAGCGAAAGCCAAGTCTGTCATCTTTCTGTTCATGTACGGTGGCCCAAGTCAAATCGACACGTTTGACTACAAGCCCAATATGATCGGTATGGACAACAAGACCATCGCGGTAAAAACATTTGGCCGCGGTGGCCATCGCAACGAAGGACGAATCGTTGAACCACGTTGGAAGTTCAAGCAATATGGGCAATGCGGAAAATGGATCAGCGATTTGTTTCCACATTTGGGAGAATGCGTTGACGATATTGCTTTTCTGCATTCCATGACTGCAGATTCCCCGATCCATGGCTCCGCTATGCTCATGATGAACTCGGGCAAAATCTTGAGCGGCTCGCCATCCATGGGTTCGTGGATCAACTACGGTCTTGGTTCCGTCAACGAGAACCTACCCGGATACGTGGTGATGTTGGACCCCAAAGGGGGACCCATCAGCGGTGCCAAGAACTGGTCGGGTGGCTACATGCCAGCCAATTATCAAGGAACGATCTTGAGAGCCAAAGGCGCACCGCTATTGGATCTGCAGCCACCTGTCGGAACCTCGCGTGAACTGCAACGGGATCTGATCGATGCGATCGCGGAGAATAACCAAGATCATCTTGCCACACGCGGTGCCAACTCGGAACTTGCGGCTCGCATTTCTAGCTATGAACTTGCGTACAAGATGCAGCAATCGGCCCCGGAAGTCGTGGACTTGGCTCAGGAAGACGAAGCCACATTGACGTCCTATGGCATCGGTGAGGCTCGAACCGACGATTTTGGTCGTCGCTGTTTGATGGCGAGGCGATTGGTCGAACGCGGAGTTCGGTTCATTCAGTTGTATTCCGGCGGAGCGCATAATGACGACAATTGGGATGCTCACGGCGACCTTGAAAAGAACCACAATCTCCACGCGGGCAATACGGATAAGCCCATCGCGGCTTTGCTCAAGGATCTGAAGCAACGTGGGTTGCTTGATAGCACACTCGTTGTTTGGGGTGGCGAGTTTGGTCGCCAGCCGGTGGCCGAATATCAAGCGAGCACAGGTCGGGATCACAATTCCTACGGGTTTACCATGTGGATGGCGGGCGGCGGTATCAAAGGCGGAACCACCGTTGGCACCACCGACGAGCTTGGGGCTGCCGCCGTCGAGCGACCACTGCACGTTAAGAATTTGCACGCAACCGTGCTCAATCAATTGGGTTTGGATCCGAACAAGCTTTCGTACTTCTATAGTGGGCTGAACCAGAAGCTCGTGGGAGTTGAGCATGTGGACCCCATTCAAGAGATCGTTTAAGCTGTTCCCGGCAGGCAGTTGACGGCATGTCGGAATGCCACTGAGTTTATCTCGGCAGCAAACCCATCGGTTGTCGTTTGGATGAAGACCGCAAGTGCGGTTTCGTCTACACTGACCGCCGGTCGCGGAGCGAACCGGCCTACGTAGATCCGTCGCTCCACCGACGGATGTCCTGCTTCTTAACTCCGACAGCCTGAAGCGATCCGAATGGCGGTGGGGGCCTGCGGTTCACGACGAGCTTCCGCTAAACTAATCTCAGACGTCCGACCGTTTGTTTCAACCCATTGCACTGCTCGTGCATAGAACGGAAAAGTGTTCCTTTGGCGATTCCCTCGACCTCGCTCAGCCGATGGCAATGGACCGTTAGCATCCTGCTGTTGTTAGCCACCATGATCAACTACATGGATCGCCAAGTTCTCGCGAACATGTCGGTTCGCATCAAGACTCAGCTGCAACTGAGCTCTTCGGAATATGGAAACATTGAATGGGCCTTTGGGAGTGCATTTGCATTTGGGTCCTTGGCCTTTGGTTTCATTGTGGATCGCGTCTCGGTGCGTTGGCTATATCCGTCGGTATTGCTCGCATGGTCCGCCGTTGGATTCGCGACGGGATTCGTTTGGAATTACGGTTCGCTGTTGACTTGCAGGGCATTGCTTGGATTCTTTGAAGCTGGCCATTGGCCGTGTGCGTTGGTTGTAACGTATACGATTCTATCCAAACAGGAGCGGCCATTCGGCAATAGTATCCTGCAAAGTGGCGCCTCACTCGGCGCGATCCTAACACCCATCCTTATTGCAGGTTTTTTCATGTTGAATCAAAACGATCAAGCGTGGCGACCACCGTTTCAGATGGTTGGATTGGTCGGTGTTTTTTGGGCGATTGCATGGTGTTTCGCGATCCCTCAAGGATCACTCGTCAGGGAGAAGACAACCGATCAAGAAGGTAGCGAAGCAACATTCTGGTTGACTGACTTGCTTGCAAACCGTCGATTCTGGGCACTGGCCATCATGGTTATTTCGATCAATACGTCCTGGCAGCTCATTCGAGCATGGTTGCCCATGTTCTTGCAGGAGGGGCGAGGCTACAGCGAGGCATCGGCGTTGCTCTTTAACTCGGCGTATTATTTAGCGACGGATGTGGGTTGCATCGGAGCAGGGTTTGCGGCGATGTGGTTAGCTCGCCAAGGAATGAGTGTGCATCGGTCGCGTTTGGTCACCTACTCTGGCTGCTCGTTGTTAGCCTGTTTTACATGCTTGGCAGCCATCTTGCCGCAAGGATGGGCTTTACTGGCCGTATTGCTCATTGTAGGAGCTGGGACGTTGGGGCTATTCCCCTGTTATTATTCTTTCACACAAGAGCTTTCCGCTGCCAACCTTGGCAAGGCGACAGGAATCCTATCCTTTCTTGGATGGATCGTTGCTTCGCCGTTGCATCGAGTTCTTGGAGGATACGTAGATGCGACACGCTCGTTCGATCTCGGCGTTGCGATGGTAGGCCTGGCCCCATTGCTGGGGCTCGCCGCGATGCTTGTTTTATGGCGGAGTGAAGAATCTGACGCAACGGCTCGCAATTGAAAACTATTGCACGAACCGTCGTTGCGCGCTTCGACGAGGCTATTTTGGTTTCCGTCGTTTGGCACGTTTGCGTTCTAATTCCTTGTGGCGAAGTCGATCGTTCTTCTTGATTTCTGCTGGGTTCGTCAGGAGTTTCGTATTGCCCGAAAGCGAGGCCTCAAGTATCGCGGCCAAAGTCTTTCCCATATCTGGGCTCATTCCAGATCCCTCTTCCGTTGTGAACTGCTTGCCAACGGCATTGCGCAGTTCGCGGTAGTGACGAAAGATACGCTCGCGATAGTCAACGTCTCTTTGATACATGTCATACCAAAACTCCATTAATTCTTGGGCGAATTTTTTGTTGATATGGAATGGATCCAGAATTGGATTTCCATCGCTCATGATCTTTCGCCAAGACGCGTCGGGCTTGCTGTTCCAAGAATAGCTGATCATCGCATAAGGTTTGGGTGCCGAATTCTGGTCCAGCACTTGGTCGCACCGAATAAGGACTCGTTCACAATTGCAATTGTGATCGGGACAATAGAACTCATTGAACAGAATTGTCCCTTCCGGCATATCTCTGTGGTTCGGAAACGCCACCGTCCTAATCTCAGTGGCGTACTTTTCAGGGAAAATCGAAAAATAAGATATCACGAAAACCTCCTGTTTATCGGAAACGCTCACTCGAAAACGAAACCAACTTTACGGTACCGCGTTTTTCGAGTGTCGACAATTCCCCTTTCGTTTAACCGCGTGCCCAACGGGCCGCGAGCAGTAGAAAACGCGGGGCGATGCCCACGCGGTTAAACGACGTAAGATCCGGTTTTTCCTGCCGAGGTGCCTATCTACCTAAATTGTAGCGAATTTCGTGAAGCCAAATGCAAGATCCTTCGCTGGCTTTGCCGGCCCTGCTGTTCGTCCAAAGCTAAGGCTTGTTTTTAATAGAAAACTCGCCAAGTTCCTTGTGCTCACCCGCCCGGACAGTCAACTTCCCTAGCCTTGGAATTCGACCATCCGGTGTGTCCCGGAGGTGGAGATTGTATTCCCAGCCTGGTACTAGTGCCTTCAACTCGAACTCGCCCTTGTCGTCCGTTACAACTCGACCGCCAAACCTGGTGCTCCAAGACTCGTTATTGACATCTGGGACGTTGACACCGTAATCGATTTGCTGGCCTGCGACCGGCTGCTTTGCTTGATTTACTATCCGGCCTTTTGCATCTCCAACGGTCTGCATTTCCATGAGGAAAGCGCGTTTCAATTCATCCACCTTGGTTATGGCAGCAAGACTTTTGTCAGGGCTAATCGCATGAACGTACGTCGGCTCATCCTGTCGTCGCACCGTGAACTTTCCATCGCTCCCCGTTTCTGCTTGCCAATCCATACTGGAGAAGGAGCGTGGAACACCCGTTATCTTGGCTCTTGCGACCGGTTGCGCATCCTCCTCCCGAACGACTAAGCCAACTAACTCAACTTGCCGCTGAATCTTGGTCGAAACGGTAAAGCCAATCGCTGGTTCACCAGCGATTTTGAACTTCTCGGCCTTCTCTTGCTTTGGTGGCCGAATGTCGAAATCGCCATCGCCGAGGAGGAACTCGAATTGCCCAAGTTCGTCGGTTGTCGCATAGTACTGAACGATAGGCTGCACCGACCAACGTTCATCCTCAGGGTTGGGAAGGTCGAGCTCTTTCATCGCATGCAACCCGGTTCCGTATTGGTAAACAATGACGCGTTCATTCGGAATGGGTTCTTGAGTTTTATCGTTCAACAGTCGACCGTGTACCTGCGTGGCAGTGCGCAGTCGAAAATCGCGCCCCTCGATAGGTTGATTAGGAAG
>JANMHA010000411.1:0-3162 GCA_031374925.1 Pirellula sp.
GAATTTACCATCGTTAACCAGAGCTCGCCTAGTGGGGTGCTTTTGCTAGAGTTGCTGCGTCGTGAGACGCTGCCAACCGATCTTTGAGCGGTTGCACGACAGTGTTTTTGAGTTCTTTCGTAGAGTGATTGCATTGCCATGTCTAAGCCAAAGCGGCCCCGTACTGAAACTCCGTCAATACTTACCGGAGAACAGCGTATCAATAAACTTTTGGCAGCAGCTGGCTTGGGTTCCCGCCGCCAGGTAGACGAACTCATCACCGACGGCCGTGTCGAAATCGATGGCAAGACCATTACACAGGTTGGCGTCAAAGTGGACGCAGATACCGCCAAGATCTCTGTCGACGGCGAGCCCCTGAAGCGTCATCGCCCACTCTACTTTGCGGTTCACAAACCAGCCGGAGTGCTGTGCACAAACAGCGACCCAGAGGGCAGGCCTCGCGTCATCGATTTGGTTCCCGGTCAGAATCGACTCTTTCCTGTCGGTCGATTGGATTCGTCGAGTACGGGGCTGATCCTGTTGACCAACGACGGCGAACTCGCTCAACGCTTGGCTCACCCACGCAACAGCGTTCCCAAGAGCTACTACGTTGTTGTTGCTGGTCAAGTGGAAATGGACTCCATGCGTCGACTACAACGCGGTATCTATCTGGCGGAAGGATTTGCAAGAGTTGACGGTGCCAAGATACGTCGTGTTCGTAAAGGCTGTACCGAAATCGAAATCACATTGAGCGAGGG
Source organism: Pirellula sp. (assembly GCA_031374925.1). Taxonomy (GTDB): domain Bacteria; phylum Planctomycetota; class Planctomycetia; order Pirellulales; family Pirellulaceae; genus JBKCUI01. The sequence continues at coordinate 738 of JANMHA010000411.1, forward strand.
CAAGAATCGCGAAATTCGACGCGTCCTAGCCAGACTAGGTCATAAAGTGATTACCCTGCGACGACTAGCTATCGGTCCTCTCCGATTGGCAACATTGCCTGAAGGTAGCTATCGTCCGTTGTCTCAGGATGAAGTCGCTCAGTTGTACAATGCTGTAGAAGAAATCAAGCGAGAAAAAAAGATCCAACGCAAGGAAAAGGACAGGCATCGCTCAGCTGAGATGAGCGGCGTCGGAGCGAATATCGATGAAGATCGATTGGCAGTGATTGCTAAGCCGGACACCGAAGAGCCTGTCAAAACAAAGAGCCAAAAAGTAAAGAAAAAATCCAAACGAGACGACTCGATGGACACTTTGCCACCTTTATCCGAGAATCCTTACAGCGAACCAGAAGATCAAGACACCGAGGATGTAGGCTTCCAAGACTCGGTACTTGTCAAGAACGCAGGCCCATCGCTAGACGTAAATGTGCGACGCGGTAAGGTCTTAAGCTACAGCGACGATGACGAGGGCGCGATGGATGATGCTTCGTTCGACGACGATGATTTCGATTCGTCAGGCATGGGCTTCGAGAGCTTCGATGACGATGAGGACACGGATGACGACGTTTCCGAAGATGCCGGCGACGACGAAGTAGCTGAAGTCCGACAGACTCCTCGAAAAAAACCGCAACAAGCGCGCGGAGATCGCAGTGCAAGTCCCAACAAGTCTTCTGCACGACAAAGCTCGAGAGGAGAACCTGCCCCAGGCTTCGCTCGCAAGAAAGGGACAGGGCGACCGACTGGACCTAATAGCGGGCAAAAAGGGGGATCCGGCAGTTCGGCTGGCAGAACTGGCGGATCACCAAGTCGCAAGGGGGGGCCATCCAATCGACTCGGTGTCTCCACAGGCAGACCTGGTTCCAATCGTCCAAGCAAGGGCGCTGCACGATCCGGATCGGGCTTCGGCGGAAAGCGTTCTGGTCCGGCTGGCAAGAAAGCAAGCGGCGGCCGATCCTTCGGTGGCCCAAAAGGTAAAAAGAGCGGTGGTAAAGGCCGCCGCTAAATTTTGGCACCCATCACCGTGTGGCACGTCCCTGAGTTTACGAAGGGCGTGGTGAGTCGCTAGAAACATTTGCCACAACCCCCACGCCCACCGCTATCGCTTTGGGCGTGCCACACGGAAATTGTCGCCTTTCGCTCCGCGAAAGTGCGCATCGTTAACACACTTTTGCGGAGCAAAAGGCGACAAAGATCTGCACCTTGCGAATAAATTCACAGCCTATCCGCGAAAGTGTGCCTCGTGAACGCACTTTTGCGGAGCAAAAGGCGACAGATTTTCGCCCGTGCGACCCCATTCTTCCATTGCACTACGAGATTCTCGTCGTGCAACATTCGAGTTTTAACCAAAATTCCTTACATCCAGCCAATTCCATGTCCTATTTGCAGATCGAAGAGAAGCGTTTCGTTGTGATGGGTGTCGCCAATCGAAAGAGCGTTGCTTACTTCATAGGTAAAGCCCTCGAAGCCAACGGCGCGGCCGTTGAGTACGTTGTGCGAAGTCAGAAGCGGAAAGACGAAGTAAGTAAGTTGTTCCCTAACAGTCGAATATGGATTTGCGATGTGGAAGACGAATCGCAAATAAGCTCGCTTGCAATCGAGTTGGGGACCAATAAAGAACCAATTCATGGATTGGTCCACTCCATCGCGTTTGCAGACTTCAGCGACGGAATGAAGCCATTTCACGAGACGACCCGCAAGCAGTTTCTTCAAGCCATGGATATCTCTTGCTTTTCGTTTATAGCAGTAAGCAACGCGGTCAAGGACTTGCTGGCGCCGACCGCTTCAGTGGTGACCATCGGCATCTCCACAACGCGGATGGCCAGCGAAAGTTATGGATTCATGGCTCCCGTCAAAGCAGCGCTCGATTCCTCGCTCGCCTTCTTGTCGAAATCGTTTAGTCGTTTTTCCAAAATCCGATTCAATGCCGTTGGTGCAGGGCTGTTGAAGACTAGCGCATCGGCAGGAATACCAGGCTATGTAGACGCTTATCTTTTTGCAGAGAAGGCCATACCGCGTGGCACTGGCGTTACAACGCAGGAAGTTGCAGACACGGTATTGTTCTTGTTAAGCCCCCGCTCATCCGGGATCACCGCTCAGACGTTGGTGGTCGATGCAGGTATGTCCACCAACTACTTTGATAATGAAATTGTCTCACGGGTCGCAGGCGGGCATTAGGGCTTAGCCCATCCGTTCGGGCTTGTCCCCGACGGACGCGTTTCATCCGTTCGGGGCTTGTCCCCGACGGATGCGTTTTGGCGTACTAAAATTGGGCGTCCCACTGTCGTGGCCCGCCGCGTTGGGCGCCGCCGGGGGGGCGAGGCGGGGGGGGGCGGGGGGGGTGGGGGGGGGGGGGGGGGGGGGGGCGGATCGAAGGTGGGGGGGGGGG
>JANMHA010000442.1:0-1856 GCA_031374925.1 Pirellula sp.
ATATTGTATTGATAGTCACCGTATTTTTAGTGTTGGCTTTAGTGTTGGCGGCACTTTCAGCAACACTCTCGCCTGCCAGAGGAGTGACGTGTTGCGCGCAAGCGCCGCTACAGCTAGCGGTTTATTTGTTAACAACTGCAAAGGCAAGGTCGCCACTTGGTTATTGCACGATTTAAATGATGAAGCGGTGCCAATAGCAGATGGCAAGGCTGTGCGTGAACGGGCAATTGCAGCAAACGGCTGTTCTACAAATACGGTCGATGAGGGTAACGGCTGCGTGCGCTATCAAGGCTGCGATACAACGCCCGTGGTTTGGTGCGAATCAAAAGGCTTTGGTCACAACATTCGTGAGGACTTTGCACCCGCGCAAGTCTGGAAGTTTTTTCAAAGTCTGCAATGATGCTGCGCAGTGAAATTAAACGTTTTTACATCTTTGACTACTAAAAATCATCGGCCTGCAGACCAATATCCATATTGGTAATGGATGTATTTATTTCTATCTTGTAAGACTTCAATAGTCTAGCGGACTACGTCAACCAATCTGTTCAAGGCGGGCTATTGTGTTGCCTTTTAGCTCGCTATCCTCGAAAATACTTTAATTAGAACTTTAATAACTCACAAGGGGTGTAAATTTGCATTATTTGCCGACATTAAAAATGTTAAGTGTTACATTGCTTTTAATGATATCTAACACAGTTTTGGCAGGGGTGCCGTTTGTTACTGACGACCCTGAACCGGTTGAGCATAAAGATTTAGAAGTCAATTATGCTTTGAGTAAAACTTGGAGGAACAATGCAGCTTCGGCGAGTATTCCAAGTATTGATTTAAATTATGGTTTTACCCCGAACTTGCAACTGCATGCGCAGCCTCGGTTTTCATATGAAAGAGAAGGTGCCGAAGGTAATTATGGCATTGATAATATTGAGATTGGAGTGAAGTATAGATTTATAAATAATGAATCTAATGGGTCAAACTATATGGTTGGAATATACCCTATGTTACAGTTACCTACAGGGGATAAAAGGCTTGGTGGGGTTCGAGGCAAAATGCAGTTGTTTTTACCTGTCTGGGCTCAATATAATAAAGAGAACTGGACTATGTATGGTGGAACTGGTTATAGAATAAATCGTAGCGAAGACAGTAAAAATTCTTGGTTTTTTGGAGGTGTAATATTGTATAAGTTGACAAATAAATTCAAGATGGGTGGAGAAGTTTTTCGAGAAACCTCGACTACAACTGGGGAAAGGGGAACAGCTGGTTTCAATCTTGGTGGAATTTACAATCTGAAAGAAGATTACAGTGTTCTTTTTTCCACTGGTAAAGGAATAAGCAATATTTCATCTACCAACAAATTATCGGCTTACATTGGGCTACAGGTAATCTACTAGCTCAATGACTATTTTGGACCAATATTAGAGATAGAGCGCTTCGCAAATTCCCCTTCATGTATAAAAGTTTTAAAGATTCAGATTGAAATGCGATGAAACCGCTATTAACTAGCGACTATCTTCACCACTTCTGCAATTTCTTCTGCCAATTTTTGCACCAGTTTTGCATCTTGTCCTTCTACCATCACGCGGATTTTTGGCTCGGTGCCAGAGGCGCGTAGTAGCACACGCCCAGCGTCATTGAGTTCAGCCTCAGCCTTATTAACGGCGTTTTTAATTTGTGGAAGTTCTAAATCCAGCTTAGTTTGAGTTGTCACGTTTATTAACACTTGCGGGTACAAGACAAGTTCTGCACGCATCTGCATTAGAGTTTTGCCATTTTGTTTTAACGCATGCAGCACTTGCAATGCTGCAATAATCGCATCGCCACTGGTGTGTTTATCTAAGGTTAAAATATGTCCGGAATTT
>JANMHA010000446.1:0-1785 GCA_031374925.1 Pirellula sp.
GGATTGGATGAGCGCTTCCGTGAGCTGGGTGACCGTCAATTGCACGGCGCGACTATTCTGGAGGACGGCGGTGGGCGCAAGACGGCGGGTGCTTCCCTCATTCTCCTTCTCGCCCTCGTTCTCCGCCTTGAAAAAATCTCAAGGCCCCGAGAAGGAGAACGAGGGCGAGGACGAGAATGAGGAGACGGTCCATCCCCGCACTTGCCTTTCGCCCGCCGTCCTTCGCACCTTTCCGCCCAGCCATGATCATCACGCGCTCCCCTCTTCGCATCAGCCTCGGCGGCGGCGGCACCGATCTTCCCTCCTACTACGAACGCCACGGCGGCTTCCTCGTGGCCGCGGCCATCGACAAGTATATCTACACGACCCTGCACCAGACCTTCGTGCCGGACCTGATCGTGAAGTATTCCAAGCTCGAGCGCGTCCCCACCGCCAAGCAACTCGAGCATCCCATCATCCGCGAAGCCTTCGACCTCGTGGGCGTGGAAGGCCCGAATCTGGAAATGACCAGCATGGCCGACATCCCGGCCGGCACCGGGCTCGGTTCCTCCGGCAGCTTCACCACCTCGCTGCTGAATGCCCTCCATAGCTACAAGAAGAACCTCGTCCACCCGGCCGAACTCGCCGCCCAGGCCTGCTACATCGAGCTGAACCGCCTGCGCGAACCCATCGGCAAGCAGGACCAATACATCGCGGCCTACGGCGGCATCACCTGCTTCGAGTTCCAGCGCGACGGCAACGTCAAGGCCTGGCCCCTCAAGCTCTCCGAGGAGACGCTCTACAACCTCGAGGACAACCTCCTCCTCTTCTTCACCGGCTACAGCCGATCCGCCTCGTCCATCCTCAAGGAACAGCACGACAAGTCGAAGCAGGACGACAAGTCGATGCTCGAGAACCTCCATTTCATCAAGGACCTCGGCCGTCAGAGCGCCGCCGCGATGGAAAAGGGCGACCTCCGCGAGTTCGCGCGGCTCATGGACGTGCACTGGAAGCGGAAGAAGGAACGCAGCGGCAACATGAGCAACGGCCAGATCGACGAATGGTATGACGCGGCCATGGCCAACGGCGCGCTCGGCGGCAAGCTCATCGGCGCCGGCGGTGGCGGCTTCCTCATGTTCTACGCCGACGAAGGCAAGGCGAAGCTCCGCCACGCCATGCGCCAGGCCGGCCTCACCGAAGTCCGCTTCCGCTTCGACTTCCAGGGCACGAAGGTGCTGGAGGGGTGAGCGCTCATGGCCGGCAAGTTCACCCAGAGACGCAAGATCGCCGCTGCGTGGGGTCCACCCCTCTCGATGAGCACCTCCTTGAGCTGTTGCGGACCACCCGGCGGGGCGAGGCCCAGGCGGGACGCCAGGCGGCGGAGGCTGCTCGCGGTCAGGCCTGACAAGAGGTCTGTGAAGCCGGCGTCCTCGGGCGCGCAGCGGCGAGGCAGCACCGCGCTGGGTCGTCTTGGGATCTGGCGGCGGCCCGCCACGCGCTTTCGGACCCGCGCCAGATCACCGTCGGCGTCCAGGAAGTAATGGTAGCCCTTCGCCGCTTCGAAAGAGGCGTCCGCGACCCACTCCTCCTGCGCGGCATGCGGAGGGCCGCGGAAGAACGGCACGCGGTAGACGGCCTGGTCGCGCAGGAAGTAGCGGGACCCGCGTACCCGCTGGATGCCAAGGATGAGTACTTTTTCAGTGGCCATGATAGGCGATTACGACATCCCGCCATGCGGCGCAAGAGGAGAAGCGCTCGGCTGAAGCGCCGCCCTTTTTATTTTTTGCACGGTCCGGGTTTTCTTGC
>JANMHA010000460.1:0-4059 GCA_031374925.1 Pirellula sp.
GCGACGTCGCCCACGTAGATCCGTCGCTCCGCGACGGATGTCCTCCCTATCCAGAATCGCACAAGATACCAAGAATCCAAACCACGTCGAATCCCGCGAACTCGAACTCGAACTCGAACTCGAACTCGTGCTCGAACTCGAACTCGTTCGGTACTTTCTTAATCGCAGCAAATTGTAATCGAAGCAGGTACCAACATCGCTGGCCGCGAGTCGCGGAGCGACGTCGCCCATGTAGATCCGTCGCTCCGCGACGGATGTCCACCCTATCCAGAATCGCACAAGATACCAAGAATCCAAACCACGTCGAATCCCGCGAACTCGAACTCGAACTCGAACTCGTGCTCGTGCTCGAACTCGACTCGTTCGGTACTTTCTTAATCGCAGCAAATTGCAATCGAAGCAGGTACCAACATCGCTGACCGCGAGTCGCGGAGCGACGTCGCCCACGCTTTACCGCATTCCTTCCAGTGGCTGTTCCGCATCGATCGGCAACCACGCCAGCACCGCCACAAACGACACCACAATAAACGCAACCAGAGTAAAGTCATAGCCCTGCGTCAAAGCCGCTTGTTTGGCGACTTTGGCGATCGACGCCACCTCCACTTGATCCGCCAAAGCCCGACGTGCTATGAACACTTCAAGAATCGTTCCAATCGTCCAGCCTGAGATTGCTCCGCCCAAGTTCCCGAGCATATTCATCCAACCAGCCACCACCGCGGTGTGCCGCTGGCCGATATCTTGGCAAGTTGCCCAAGCCGCACCCATCATCAAATCGTTGGAGAACGCCGCTAGCGAAATAGCCAAAGCCGCTGTCCAAGGTGAATTTGCGTAGATCGCGGCTAAATAACAACAACCACAAAGTCCATGTCCAATCATCGCAGGAATGCGTCGAGCCCAGCGACGACTACGAAACCTGCGTGTCAAGAAGTCGGTCCAATAACCGCCTAGAAGGCATCCAAATCCACCGAGAAGCAATGGCCCACCCTTCAAGATCGAACCCCAGATACTGTTGGCTTCAAGGCCATGTCGCGTTTCCAAGTACGACGGGAAGTAGGTAATATTGAAATACCACGAAAAACTCGCGCAGGCATACATCAGTCCAAGCAACCAAGTGCTTCGATTGGTAAAAAGCAGTTTCCATGGCAGCGCATGAACTTCCTTGGTTGCAAGGGGAACGGGATGCGAAGTCGACTCAGCCGGGTGGTCCTTGAATCGTCTTGCAAATGCAAAGCACCACACCAGGCCAATGCTACCGAAAAGCACAAACGCACCTCGCCACGAAAGGAGGGCTGCAGTGTAGGTAGACCCAATAACCAAAAGTGTCCAAATCAAGGGTGTTATTCCACCCATGAATCGGCCAGACATCCAGATCCATCCTTTCGCTCGCCCGCGTTCTTCAAATGGAAACCAGTTCGCAACGACACGAGCCAAATTTGGATAAGCGCCTGCTTCGCCTATTCCAAACAAGAATCGAACGAGGCACAGCATTCCAAGTCCACCAAAGGTAAAGGCGCCGATTTTCAAACCAACTAAGCCCGTTAAAGCCGTGAAAATAGACCAACCGATCACAATTCGAAGCAGCGTTCGTCGAGGCCCAAACGCATCCCCCAACCAACCGCTCGGAACTTCGAACGTTGCATAGGCTATAGAAAACGCGGTAAAAGCCCACTTGAGATCGCTGATGTCTTTTAAGCCCAAGTCTCGGATGATGAACGGTACTGCCGCACCAAAACAAACCCGGTCCAAGTACGTAATCATCGAAAGCGTGCAGGCAAAAGCCAATACCTCTAGGCGACCTATTGGACGCTTGACTCGTGTTCCTGACGATTGCATGGAAAGGTTTACTTTGCTGTTTTTTGACTGGAGAATTCACAAACACGAAGAGTTGACGAGATCGATCGTAAGTCAGTTGACAATATTCCTAAGTGGTATTCCGAGCAACGCGTTGCGGCATGCTTGTGACCCTTTGATTCGCATGTCCGCTAGTCCCTCTTCCGAATAGAAAGCCGAATGGGGATTGACGATCAGACGTGTGTACGCCGGATGCATTGGATCTCTCCATGCGGCAAGCAGTATATTGTCCTTTGCAGGCGGTTCGTCCACCAATACGTCAATGGCAGCACCAGCAAGCTTACCACTCGCAATCGCATCGGGGATAGCCGTCACATCCACCACAGCACCGCGCGCGGTATTGATCAAATAGCTTCCTTCCTGCATCTTCTGAAGCGATTTGGCATCGATAATATGCTTTGTCTCTGGTGTATTTGGGCAGTGCGTGCTCAGAACGAATGAACTCTCCAACAATTCTCCAAGCGATTCGACACGGCGAATTCCTAGAGCTTTGTCGTATCCATCTTGTTTGTAAGGATCATAAAAAATCACATTCATCCCCAGTGCTTTGGCTCGAAGTGCGGTTGCACTCCCAATTCTACCTAGACCTAAAATGCCAAACGTGCGTCCTCGAAGGCGAAATAGCTTGCCAGCAGTGGAATACATCCACGGATCTGGAGTTTCTCGCATTCGAACGTTGAAGAAGTTGATTCCACGAGTTAAGGCCAACATCATGCCGATGGCGGAGTCCGCAACTTCCTCTGTTCCATAGTCAGGGACGTTGGCAACGGCAATACCTCGCGAACGCGCAAAGATATAATCCACATTATCGAACCCGACTCCGCATCGTACAATCAGTTGGCAGCGTTCCAGCCGTTCGATGGTCGATCGTCCAATCGCGAGATTGTGATACAACATGATTGCGTCGGCTTGTTCAATTCGGCCCATCAGCTCGCTCTCATTATGGGCGTCCAAAGCCATCACATCGGCGATATCTCCAATAATTTGGCGTTCTGTTTCTAGTGAATCGGTGATGAAGTCGGAAACGACAACTTGAAAACGTTGGGAGGCCATGGAGGGACGATCTCTACCTGGAGGGATTGGGGGCAGGGGAAAGATGGGTATAGTTTAGCATAGTCGGACGCTCGCGAATCTTCCCTTGTTGTTATGGACTCGAACTTATGGCACTTCCCCATTCTGATCTACTCAAACTCAAACGTTGGAATACGCCGACTATCTACAACGGTTGGGAACAGATTACCAAATCCGATGTGGCGGCGGATGCGTTCAATCTCGAAGAGACTCGCGATTTCATGCCGCAAATGGGGCCCATGGTCGGGTACGCAGTGACCCTCATCGTGGAACCTTCCAACCGGGCTCATAAGTCGCATCCGAACGCATGGGCCGAGTATCGCAGATATGTATCAGAGCAACCTGGCCCAAAAATTGTCGTGATTCAAGATTTGGACAAACCTCGTGTGATCGGCTCGTTCTGGGGCGAAGTCAACAGCAACGCCCATCGCTCTCTTGGCTGTGTTGGTACCATCACCGATGGCGCGATACGCGATTTGGATGAAATGACGAACGCGGGCTTCAAAGCGATCGCGAGGAGACTCTGTGTTGGGCATGCGCATGTTACTCCAGTCCAATGGGGATGCGAAGTCGAAGTCTTTGGCCGCACGGTGCGACCCGGGCAACTCATCCATGCTGATAAGCACGGATTCTTGGTGGTACCCGCCGAGGACGAAGCAAAGTTGCTGGATGCAGCCATTTTCATGGATGGAAACGAATGCAACACGGTCATTGCTGCAGCCCGTGACTCCAGCGAAGCAGGTCAAGCCGAAACGCTGGAGCGCCTGGCCAAAGCAGGCTCTGAATTCCGACAAGCAGCCCAAAAGAAATTCGATCGCACGGGGGAATGGTAGCCATCTGTCACGTCAAAGTCACCCGCCCCCGAGGGAGCAACGCTGGGAAGCACTTTCACCAACAGTTCGCTCAGGTTGAGCGGGAGCTTGCCTCCCCTCAACCTTGTTTTGGCGTCCTAACGTAACTGCCCGTTAACCGACGCACTTCGCTGCCGCCTCGTCCGCCATAGGCGGTCGAGGCGGCAGCGAAGTGAAGTGATTAAAGGTCAGAGCCGCACATTCAAAGTAAGCCAAAAAGGCGTCCGTCGGAGGCAAGCTCCGATCGGAAGAAAAAGCTTCACAGCGTTTCCCTCAGGGGGGAGGG
>JANMHA010000092.1:0-26517 GCA_031374925.1 Pirellula sp.
TGCGTTACTTGTCACACGCGGTAGTCTGAAATAACTTGATGCTTTTGCCTGGGATGTCACGTTCCTGGCTCGATCAAAATCTCGCGACTCTTCGTCGTTCAATTCTGAGAACCATGTGCATCGAATTGGCTTTATTGAAGATCACTTTCAGTAACGTGTCCGGAGATGCCTCGATACTTGCCTTAATGGTCGTTGAAGCCAAGTTGTTGCCAACTCGACACGCCACGAAGCTCCTTATTTTAGAAGGTCATCTCCAAACAAGTACTACACAAACTTTTCTCGAATCGGCTTGGTCCTCCTCGTTTTTTTCTTGCCTCTTCCGCATAGTCAATGGTCGTTTTTTTATCATCTAAGGTAACGTCAGTTTTCGTGGACAAAAGGCTTGCTTTTCGATCAATGCGATAAATCCAACGCGCTGATGCGGAGCTTTATCAAGCGCCTTTTACCGGCAGATTCTGCGGAAGCCCCTTTTCTTTTAGGTGCTAAAGCTTTGCCCTCGCATTAAATCGCATCAATGCCAGTTTTTACGCGGGTGCTGTCACAGCTTTCCTCCGTCGTCGGCGAGCTTGGATCGGTTTGCTTTCGATGACTTGCGAGTAATCGAAGTCCTTGTTATTCACGCGTGCATGCCAAAGCGATTTGCTAAGCTTGCGCATCAATGCAATCAGTCCCTTCATCTTGCGATGCTCACTGCTGGAGTTCGTGTTGCCTACTTGAGTGAAATTGGTATACCAGCCTTTGAGTTCATCGCGTTGAACAGCTCGCATCGCCCAGAAGAAGATCCAGCGTCGAGCTAACGCTGGCCCACGCTTGCTGATCGCTAATTCACCTTTACGCTTGCCACTGCTCCTCTCCTTGAGGTTCATTCCAATCGCCTTGATAAACGCTCCCGAACTGCCATACAAACAAGGATCTCCGACCTCTGTCCATATCACCGCTAACGTCGGCGCTCCGATAGCATCGCCGTAACGCATCATCACTGGATCCCTTGCAATTTGTTCGCGTAATACTCGCTCACACTTGTTTTGCTCTCGATGGGCGTTGAGTGCTTCTCCAGCTATTTCTTTGACCCAAAGGACTTCCGATTCATTCATAGGCAATCCCACGGTTGAGTTGGCTGATGCGACAATTCTTGCCATCTTTTCTTCCGCCAGATAAGCCTTTCCCCAAAGAGTAAGCTTCTTGGTCAAATTCGGATCCGCGATGGCGTTGGCAGGAGAACCATAAGCTTCCAGCATCTTTAATAGCGTGACGCTACTGAGCTTCAATTGGCTAGTCAGTTCGGGCCAATGTCGAGCCACTTGAGCCTCAAGCCTGCCCAACCATTGGGTCTGAAGGTTCCGAAATGTGTCGATTCTACGCACTTGATGTTTGATTACCTGCATGTTCTCACTCAAGGCGGAATATGGCCATGGAGTTCCTTTACCCATGGCCACCAATTCCGCGACCATTGCAGCGTCCTTTCCGTCATGTTGGCTTGGTACACCGTCGAAGATTTCCATGTAATCCGATACGGCTTTGCCGCTCACTCGCTGAACGCTAATCGCTGCCTCGGTAAGCGCGAAACGAACAACGTCACCGTACGTTCCAGTTGACTCCAAGCCAACCGAAAAACCATCGCATTTGGATTTGAGTAACAAGCAAAGTTCGATCAGCGATCCAATCTCAGCCGTGTTGACGATCTTCCAAGGCCGCTCAAAGCAACCCTGACCCCATCGTACGCAGGCGACGATTTCATTTTTGGCAATATCAAGACCCATCACCGTACCCGTATTTCCGTAGGTTAATGCGGCTTCAACCAATTGATTACGATCAATATCGTTGACGCAAATTCGCCTATATGCTCTCTTACCTACCATGGGGATGACCTTCCACTTCCTGGTGCCTTCGGGAAAAACACCAGTTTCGAGGCATCCCCTTTTTTTACGACCCCAACTTTATGGACTATAGCCAACTTGCCTCCGACGGACACCGTTTTGGCGTATTACCCTAGGACACCAAAACGCGATCAGGGGGAGACAAGCTCCCACCTGAGCGGTAGACCGTCCGATCGAAGCTTATCTCCGACAGACACGGACCGTCCGATCGGAGCTTGTCTCCGACGGACACCGTTTTGGCTTACTACCCTAGGACGCCAAAACGTGCTCAAGGGGAGACAAGCTCCCGCGTGAGCGGTGGACTGTCCGATCGGAGCTTGTCTCCGACGGACACCGTTTTGGCGTACTACCTTAGGACACCAAAACGTGCTCAGGGGGAGACAAGCTCCCACCTGAGCGGTGGACCGTCCGATCGTTGCTTGTCTCCGACGGACGTGTCTCCGACGGACGCCGTTTTGGCGTACTAAAAGTGCAGCTCAGACCTTAAGGTACCGCCCTCCGCTCCCGCCTCGACCGACTAAGGCAGTCGAGGCGGGAGCGGAAGGCGGCGGTTCGCGGGACGCACCGCGCAATCGGCAAAGTGGTTACCATTATGGAAGTTCCTTCGCCCATCAACAAAGCCCCTGGCAAAGTTGGAATTGACGCTTACGAACGCAAGCGAGAGGAGCTACTAACAACCTCGTGCCATTTGGCAACGCGGTACTGTTCAGTACTTTGGTAACTGAATCGAATTCCTTTTGCTATCTTAGAGAGTTGCGAGCTCCCATTCGACAGACATTGTTATAGAATTGGTTGTTTGAGAACTACCTAGTACCGTTAGAGGCGTTTCGTGTTGTCGTTAAGCCAAGTTCATTTTGATAGTGTCGCTTCCTTGATTGGAAATTGGGGCTCGGACAAAGCTGATAGGTTTCGCCTTGAGGCAAGTCTTGACGGGTTGCGCATCGAAGGAAGAGAATCTGTCAAGCTGGCCACTGCACGTCTTGCCGCGGCCGAAGATGAAGACGAAGTCGCGGCCGGAGCCTTGGTGATTTTGGAATGCGGCGATCGCGAGGACGCCCAACTGGTCCTTGATAAACTATCGGAAGGTAACCTTGAGGTCTGCGATTCGATCCGGCGAGGATTGCGGCTGGCCCTCATTGCTAAAATAGTGGAAGAACTTCAAACACAGAAGCTTCAAACCGGTGCGATCGCGAGTGCCGCCATCGCAGATGTTTTGACATTCCATCGCGCCAAGATATCGATCGATTTAAACATTTTGGCGACTCATGAAGAACCCATGGTACGCCGCTGTGCAGCTGAAGCTGCGGGTCGTTTGCAGAATCCTCCCCATGTGGCTTTTGACCATTCTCTGATTGCGGACCCGATTCCTGCTGTCCGACTAGCCGCTTTGCGTTCGGCTGCTCGATTGGGCTTGCAGGGTTTGGGAGATGTTTGTCGAACTCGAGCCGTCGCCGAGGAGCCTTGTCTCGAATCCATTCGGTTTCTAGCAGTTTGCGGAACCGAATCCGATGCTAGGCTCTTGGTACAACTTTCGAAAAGCGAAACGACTGCTTTGGCAGCGGTCAAGGCGATGGGTGGGGTCGGTGCCCCCGTTTTGATCCCCTACTTGATTGAGATGCTGGCGGATCCTGTTCTTGGGGACGCCGCAGCGCAGGCCCTCGAACGAATCGCTTTTTACTCCGTGCCACGCGGAGATGCTCCTGAACCGCCACAGGATGCTTCCGAAGAAGTCCTCGATTTTTGGAATCCTCCCAGCCCGCCCATTCCCTCGGCTGCAAAATCTTGGTGGCATGAAAACCAGTCGTTGTTTTCCATTGGCCGTCGATTCCAAGCCGGAATTTGCGTTTCTGAAAACCCGCTTGGAGAGCACTTCGATAGTCTACCAGACGAAATCCGCTATGACTTGTACCTACGTGAGAGAACCGTCGGTGGAGCATCGATTCCAGATTGGGAACTCGAAACGTGGCCTCAACATGAACGGAATCCAGGCTGGTGCCTAGGCAGTCACAACCAAAAATATGTGTGAGGCACTTGGGACCTGGAACTTGTTCGGTCTTCACTCTGTGCTCCCCGTTTGCATCATGGACAAGAGGCAAACAATCATGAGCCCGTCTAAGACTCGGATGCTTCCTTTTTCTGGTCCGCTGAACTCAAAAATAGCGAATGAATTGCCAACATGAACGCGCCCACCACCAGCAGTGAATCGGCAATGTTGAAGTTTGGCCACACATAGTTCTGGTATCGAAATAAGATCCAATCGCGGACGCCTCCGCGTAAGTCGCCAGGCAGCGCAGGTATACCCAATCGATCGTATAAGTTGCCAAGTATTCCTCCCGTAACCAACCCCATCGCGACCAGCAACCACTTCGATTCTGCAGCCTTGAAGATGAATAGCCAAACGCAAATACCGATTAGGGCAAGCAGTGACAGACTTGCAAATAGCCAACCCTGTCCTTGTCCCATGCCGAACAGTGCGCCTTGATTCACCGCCGTCTCAATTCCAACATAAGGTTCAATCAGCCACCAGGGTGGCATTTGCTGAGGCAAACCACGCCATGCAAAGACCCAGTGCTTTGACAACAAATCCGCCGCGGCCCCAGCGACCACCAACATCCCGAAGAGGACGAAATGACTGATTGGAATCGCTGCGAGTATTCCTTTTGCGTTCTTCTCGGGCTCGGCCATTGAGTGTCTTGAATCTGAAAGGTTGGTTGTTGTCCGTCGGGGAATTTCAACAGATGTTTCCGAAATGTCCTTTTACGGGGTAAACTATACTGATTCCATAGGCTGGGCAGAATATCCATTTGATGACCTTGACGGATATTCCGAGAATGAGGGGTTTGGCAGTCTTAAAATGCCGATTTCTTGTTGCAGCTTTGAACCGATCCTCAAGAATCCTCAGACGTCCCAAACTACCATGGCAATCTCGCTCTCGCCGGCACTCGCCGGAATCAAGTCGGACTTGGCCTTCCAAAAGTGCATTAACGTCGATTGCAACGCGACTTACGGAACAGATGAAGTACACACGAGTTGCAAAAAATGCGGTGACCTCTTGGATATCGTCTACAACTGGGATCGTATTAGAGTCCCCAGCCGAATGAACGATTTCGAACAGATGTGGACTCGCCGTCATGAGCCCTTGAGATTCAGCGGAGTTTGGCGATTTCACGAATTGTTGCAATTCGCTCCAGCCGAACGTGTCATTACCGTTGGCGAAGGGCAAACGCTGCTCCAACAGGCGAATTCGGTCGCGCGTTATGTCGGAATTCGACAAGGGCAGCTTTACCTTCAGTATGAAGGCATGAACCCCTCTGGATCTTTCAAGGATAACGGGATGAGCGCCGCTTTTACCCACGCGCACATGGTTGGAGCCAAAAGAGCGGCTTGTGCTTCGACCGGAAACACCAGCGCTTCGCTGGCCATGTACTGCTCGGTCACACAACTGATGAAGGCTGTGATCTTTATCGGCTCCGGCAAGATATCCTATGGCAAGCTCTCGCAAGCCCTCGAGTACGGTGCCCTGACAGTCCAAATTTCGGGTGACTTCGACGATGCAATGGCCCGTGTAAAGGAAGTCTCACAAGAGCTGGGAATCTATCTAGTTAACAGTATCAACCCATTTCGACTCGAGGGCCAAAAAACCATCATGTACCGGGTCCTCGAATCGCTTCGCTGGGAAGTTCCAGATTGGATTGTGGTTCCGGGCGGAAATCTGGGAAATAGCAGCGCATTCGGCAAGGCCTTCATGGAACTTAAGGAACTGGGACTAATCGATAGAATTCCACGGTTAGGGGTGATCAATGCAGCCGGGGCTGATACGCTGGACGTGGTCTATAACCATCGCAATCTTCGATGGAGCCGAGGTCGCCCTCGCATGGAGATCGCGTGCTGGTACTATGATGAAATGGATAAAGCCAAGCACAAAGCTGACACCATTGCGAGCGCCATCGAGATCAATCGCCCTGTGAATTTAAAAAAATGCTTGCGGGCTCTAGAAGTGTGCGATGGAGTGGTTCGAAAAGTGACAGACCAGGAAATACTGGACGCCAAAGCTCAAGTGGGTGCCGGCGGAATTGGTTGTGAACCGGCCAGTGCGGCAAGCGTCGCAGGGGCTAAATTGCTTCGACAACAAGGTGTCATCGGAATGGATGACCGCGTGGTCTGCATATTAACTGGACATCAACTCAAAGATCCAACGGCGACAGTCGCTTATCATACGACCGACCAAGACAAATTTAACGAAGTCCTCGGAAGTCGCGGCGTGTCTCGGGCTTCCTTCGCCAATCGAGCCATTGCCGTTCCAAATGACATGGAAGCCATTGTGAAAGCCATTCAGCTTTATTCGTAATGCGAGACCTACCGTAAAATTCATTGGTCGGGAGGGTGACTCAACCCAGCGATCTCCTCGTTGCATGAATTTTTCGGTTTTTAGACGATCGCGGTGCCCTCCACATCTTTCCACCGGTGGTTGTATCAAATAGGAATTCCGCGAAAATAGTCTTCGTTGGATCAATCGTTGACCTAACGTGTCATTCGCTGAAGGCCTAATAAAGAATGCGGGTTCTGCTAGCATTTTTTCCGGTCAGGAACTTTGCAAGGAGGTGATTTCACGATGGCTACCACGAAAATTCCATTTCGTCAGCGACGTCCGCTATTCGACCAGTCCCAATCGATCCAAGTCCAATACCTTGGTTGGTCAGGCCCTATTCTTCATGCGGCGTGCGACTATTTGCAAAAACGATACACGCGAGGCAACAAATGGGACATGGATCAGTGTTTGCTCGTTTTGCCCGGAGGATTCGCAGGTCGGCGATTGACGCAGCTGATGGCGACGCGGGCAAATGAACAATCGCTCGTCCTGCGGCCGCCTGAGTTGCTTACGATAGGAACCCTACCCGAAAAACTGTATTCCGCCAAATTGCCATTCGCAAGCGACTTAGAACAAGTGCTCGCATGGACTAAAGTCTTACGATCCGCTGACCACGAGCTGCTCAAACCACTCCTATTCGAAGTTCCCGACTCGGCAGAACTCCGACCTTGGATGGACTTGGCTCGCATTCTCAGCACTCTCCACCGAGAACTATCCTCGGATTTAGTGGATTTTGACGATGTAGTTAGCGAACTCAAAAGTTCTCCTGAAGAAGTGCGTTGGCAGGTACTCTCCAAGCTGCAACGCGCCTACTTGGACGAGTTGCATATCGCAGGGCTTTGGGACGTCCAGTCAGCTCGGCGGTTTGCCATCGACAACAACGAAGTGCGTACTGACCACGAGATCATTTTGGTGGGTGCTGTCGATTTGAATCGGGCTCAACGGAGGTTTCTTTCGGCCGTAGCCGATAGTGTTCGCGTCCTCATCGGCGCGCCCGAATCGTACGCTGCAGGCTTCAATCAAGACGGGACGTTAGCGTCCGAATACTGGCAAGACATAGAAGTGCCTATCGACGAAAAGCAATTGCATGTACGTTCCAGTGCTGACGACGCTGCGAATGAACTTGCGACTCAGCTCGCTAATCTCGGTAATGAATACTCGGTTCAAGACATCACGGTGGGGATCCCAGACCCTCAAATCGTACCGGCCCTACAGGAAACCCTGGCCCGCGCAGGTATTACGCTTCGATACGGCCCTGGTACGTCCGTTGCCCATACACCACCCATGCAAGTTATCGAGCTGATCGGTGACTATTTGATCGACGGCTCGATCGACGTTTTTAGCAGCCTCGTGCGGACGCCGGCGATTCACGATTGGCTGGTACGGAGATCTAGAAATGAGCCTGACTCGAACCCACTGCCTAACGACTTATTGGCTCGCTTGGACGAGTACCAGCAATCGACTCTCATTCGAAGCGTCCATGTTCCCGAGTGGCCACAAGGCAAAGGGCTGGACATTTTTCTGGCGGTACTGAATAGACTAGACGAATGGCTTAGACCGCTTCGGAAGATCAATGTCAAATTGACTCAATGGGCTGATCCACTTCGTCAAGTCATCAAGTCCTTATTCGAAGGAGTGCAAGTCGATCGAAACGATGTCGCAGGGAACATGTCGCTGCGTGCATGCAGTGAAATCAACCAAGCACTTTCTAAACTAGCAGACCTTCCAACCAACTTGGATGCACAAGTAACTTTTCAAGAAACTTTGGCATGGCTGCAAAGCCAATTAGAAACAGTCAACGTTCCACCGCCGCAAGACGAATCTGCTGTAGAAATGCTTGGGTGGCTGGAGTTGACACTCGACGATACTCCAGTCCTGATGTTGACCGGCATGCATGATGGGATCGTTCCAGAAAGCGTTAACGGGGATGCATTTCTGCCAAATCAGTTGCGATCTGATCTTGGTTTGATGGACAATGCTCGTCGTTATGCTCGCGACTGCTACGCCATGCTCGCTATGCTCAATGCGCGAGAGCGAATCGACCTCGTTTTAAACCACTTGAGTCTTGATGGTGATCCACAAACGCCGAGCCGCTTGCTCCTGGCTGTGCCCTCCGACCTGCTGGCTCGGCGGGTCAAGTTGTTGCTTTCCCCCAAAAAAGCTGCCGACGATCAACTGGTCTCCGATGCGTGGGTAGCTCGCGATGGCCAAACCAATATCCCCATCCCGATGCCAGACGCCAGCAAACTTGTTCGCGATATGGCGGTCACCGATTTCAAAAAATACGATCAGTGCCCGTACCGTTTCTATCTGAATCGTGTTGAAAAGGTCCGTGCCTTTGAGCACGATCGGCTAGAACTCGATGGGGGTGGATTCGGCGACTTGCTGCATTTGTGCTTAGAGGGGCTGATCGACTCGCCGGTGGCTGCATCCACAGATGCGAAAGCTACCGCCGACTGGCTGACCGAAAACCTCAATGCCATCGCAAGAAAGAAATTTGGCGTAAAACTAACCCCAGCACTTCAGATACAACTGGAGCAAGCGGTGCGCCGCCTCGAGGCTTTTGCGGAACAACAAGCTGCCCAAATAGCAGCTGGCTGGCGAATCAAATACATCGAGCACAAAGTCGAAAAGTCTCACGGAATCACGCTCGACGTAGATGGCCAATCGATGATTGTTCACGGCCGCATCGACCGAATCGATTACCATCCTCGGAATGGTCGATTCGCCGTTTGGGATTACAAAACAGGCGACCAAACTGGCAAACCCAAGGAAGCTCACTTGAGACCGAATGGGACGTGGACAGATTGGCAGCTACCTCTTTATGGGTTGTTGATCCAGACGCTCAAAATCGAAGACCTATCAAAAGTCAGTTTCGGCTACATTTTACTTCCAAAGAACCCTGCCGAAACGCAGTTTGTTATTGCGGATTTTACGCCCGAACAGCACGCTCTCGCCATCGAGTCCGCCAAGGGTATTGCTCGCAAGGTGTTGGCGGGTGAGTTCTGGCCACCTAAATACAAAGGCATCTCGAATTTCGATGAGTTCAATGCCATAACGCAATTCCCCGTTGTACGACGATGGGACGAATCGATTGCAGACCAAGAAATCGAATCAAAACGCCAACGCGAATTGGCTGCCGCCATTCATCCGGTATCGAATATCGACATGGATAGCCAGCCGAATTTGGGGATTGCGATCGGCGACAAACCACACAATCTTCGATTGGACGAATCACATAATGCTATCGACGCACGAATTCCAATCCATGCAAATCGACCGCCGAATAAACTTCATCTCGAAAAACATCTTGCACAAGGTCAAGCGGACAAGGACTGGTTTTCCCCTCAAATGATCTTAGCCTCGGCTGGGACCGGCAAGACCTATAACTTGGCTTCGCGTGCGTTGCGATTGCTGTTCACCGATCAAGAACTCGATTCGATCCTGGCCACCACCTTTACGAGGAAAGCTGCCGGCGAGATTCTGCATCGGATACTCTCCTGGCTGGCGGATGCCGTTGAAAACGAAGAAGGCTTCGTCCGCTTGGCTAGCGTGCTGAAACCACTAGAAATCACACGCGATACGGTCCGTTATCAGCTCGGTCGGCTCTGCTCGCACCTGCATCGATTTCGGGTCAGTACTCTCGACAGTTTCTACTCGCAACTCGCGCGGTCTTTTGCCCTGGAGTTGAAACTGCCGCCCGGTTGGACTCTTTCTGACCCATTTCAGACCGAACAGTTGCAGCAGGAAGCCATCAGCCGAATGTTCGACACGATGGATCGATCGGCCCTCAAATCCTTGGTGTCGCAATTATCCAAAGGGGAAGCGACACGCGGAATCCGCCGCGAAATCGAAAACGTCGTTTCAACCGGTTACGATCTTTTTCGCAGGACGACCGAGGAAGCCTGGAATCAGCTGATAGTCCCAAAGGGACCAACGGCAGAACAAGCCGAAGCAGCCTTGAATGTGTTTCGAGCTTCGCAATTGGAGCATAAAGGCTACGCGGCCGCTCGCGACAAAGCTGTCGCGAAGGTTGAATCCGGTGAATGGAGCGAGTTCCTTGGCTTAACATTGGTCCAAAATGCCGACAATGACGTTGCGAAATATTCCTCCAAAGAACTCCCGGGTGAGACGGTCAAGGCCCTGTTGGTGCTCGCAAAAAAATCGGCAGTTGAGGAGTTGGCCAGTCGCCGCGCCCAGAACGAAGCTGCGTATCGAATGTTGGCCAACTATCATGAACAACTCCAGTTTGTGAAAACGCGTCGACGTATTGTGTCGTTTGATGACATTTCGGAACGCCTCTCCAAGTGGATGCAAGAAACGATTACCAAACACAAACCCGAACCGTGGCCGACGCTGCCAGCGTCGGATCGGTTCCTGGCAGCATCCGACAAGAAGATGCTGCCAGCATCCGGCACGAGCCCAACCGACGAGAACAAAGTGGACGATGCTGCCATGAAGGGCATCGCATACCGTTTGGACTGTCCCATCGATCATTTGCTGCTCGACGAGTTTCAAGACACTTCTCCTATGCAGTGGAATATCATCAAGCCCTTCGCTGAAGCCATCGTAGAGGGCTCCACCAAGGACAAGTCCTTCTTTTGTGTTGGTGATAGCAAGCAAGCGATTTACGGATGGCGTGGCGGCGTTTCTGAAATCTTCGAGTCGGTTGGCAAACAGATCGATCATGTTCGTCAGGAAAAACTGGTCAAAAGCTACCGCAGTTCGCCCGTCGTGATCGATTTTGTCAACTCGGTTTTTACGCAACTTGCCAGGCACGACCGCTACTACAACGACGACGAATCGGAAATCATCGCTAGCGATACGCAAGCCGTCACGGAATGGATGACCCGCTATTTTTCCAACCACGAGACCTCGCGCGATCGACTGCCTGGCTACGTTGAGTTTCGCAACGCGGATTGTGAAAAGAATAAAGACCAAGAAGGAGAAGAGAGTAGTTATGGACTGCTGGATGAAGTTGCCGACCGAATCGCCGACTTGCACAAAATTTCGCCGCGAGCGGAGATAGGTGTCCTAACCCGCACGAATCGAGACGTTGGAAGAGTGATAGGATTGTTGCGAGAGCGCGGCGTCGAAGCGAGCCAGGAGGGTGGCAATCCATTGATCGATTCCGCTCCGGTTTTGTTATTGTTGAGCGCCATGAAATTGGCGAATCACCCATCCGATTCGTTGGCTTATTTCCATGTGTGCCATTCGCCTCTGCTGGATCGACTGCCTAGCGAAGTAACCGGCGATAGTGAGCTTCTATCTGCCTGGGTCCGTCAGCAGCTTGCCGATTTCGGATTTGGTCGCTCCCTTGGGGGTTTTGCCAATTGGATCGCAAACGAATGCACGGAGCGTGACCAAGATCGACTCAAGCAATTCATTCAATTGGGATATCGATTCGATGCGATGCGAAATCAACACATTAATGATTTTGTCGAGTATGTTGAACGTCAAAAAGTGTCCGTTCCAGGCATGAGTACGGTCCGGGTCATGACGATTCACCAATCGAAAGGGCTCGAATTTGATGCCGTGTTTTTGCCGACGCTTGACCAGACCATTATTTCGCGGCCACCTACTTTCGTGGCCATGTATGAGGATCGAACCAAGCCGCCGATCGGCGTATTACGATACATGAATCGAGACATTCAAAAGTACCTGGATGATTCCTGGCGGATCGCATTCAGGGAGTTTGCAAACCAGCAATTGTCGGAAGCGTTGTGTGTCTTTTATGTTGCCCTCACCCGGGCTAGACATGCTCTTTACCTTTACACATCTCCCTCCTCAAGCCCTAAGAAGCGATGGGGCTCCGTGCTGCACTCGATTTTTGCCGGTCCAGGACAGAGCGAGCAAGCCGGGATCGTCATTCGAAGTTTCGGCAACGAGAATTGGCATGAATCGCTTGAGCCAGCGGAGATCGAAAATGTAACGGATGTATCGGTTTCAAGCAGTGGAAAAGCCAGCGCACGAAACATTCAATTGAAACGCGATGTGACCTCAATTCGACGCATGCCTTGGCTTAGCCCCAGCCAAAGTACTTTGCCGACGGTGGTCGATTTGGGGACGCAATGGTCCGACGACAATTCGTCGAGTGCGGTCATTGGCAAGCTTGTGCATCGATGGTTCGAGGAAATTCGGGGTTGGATTGAGGACTACAAGCCGAACAAGAAGCGGCTTAAGGAGATCGCAGCCACAACGCTCACCCAAGAAGAGATGGGACTCGTCAAGCTCAATGATTGGGTCGATCGTTTCCTAAAATACTGCGAAATGCCATCGGTGTTGCTGGCGTTGAGTTCAGATAGATATCGAAATTGGCATCAACCGAGGATGTTGCATTTGGAAGTGACCAATGAACGGCGCTTGCTGCAGATCATTGATGGCCAAATGTTGCGAGGGGTCATCGATCGATGTGTCTTGGGCTTTGACGGCGATCGGGTGGTACGGGCTGAGATCTTGGATTTCAAGACAGACCGTAAGTCGGACTCGGTAGGAGTTGCAGAATGGTCCCAAGAGCGAGCGGAGGTTCATGGAGTTCAATTGCGATACTATCGTCGCGTTTTATCCGATCAATTCGGTCTACATCCAAATGATATCCAACTCACCTTGTTGTTGTTGAGTGAAGACTTGCAGATCGCAGTTCAATAGGGCGATTGCAGTAACAGTCGTCCCAACTGTTCTCACCGTACGCATCCCATATTTCCACTGTCATCCAAGGGCCTGGATCACCAATTTCAATTTGCTGCTTTTCGCTGTCGCCATCGCCAGCATGCCACAACTGGTACCGTTATCATCCCAAAGATAAACTCAAGCCAGCCCCAAATAAAGAAGCCGTACAATACAATCCAATACCATCCCTGAAACGAAAACTGTTCGCCAGACTGCAAAGGCTTTCCGGGCAGATTTTCAATGAAAGATCCCAAGGCCAAAACAAGGCTAGTACCGAGTATTCCTAATAACCTGCCGCCGAGTGCCCTTGCTCGCTTGCGAATAATCGTCTCAATAAGTCGAAATCCAAAAACTATCGCCGGGGCCAAGTAGACGGCAAAGCCTATTCTTTCCCCTTTGGACATAGGCATTTCGGCCAAGTTACCGATCAAAAACAAGAGCCAGATCGAAGCGATGACTGGAGCTAGCAGCCACCATTGCAGGTTAAACACACGTCTTCGTACGGTTCGCTGAATATACCAGCCTGGCAAGATCGCCAAGAAGACAGAAGAAAGCACGCCATTGGTGAGAATCAAAGGCAGCTCGTTCGCGGTTCTGACCGAATCAATGCTCTCGACCCAAGGTAGTTTTCGAATCGTTCGCGGGTCAACACCAGCCGGAATCCAACGACTGCGGTACGCCGCCATCAAGAATTCTCTGGTCTTCAAACTGTCCGTTGGCTGGGGAACAATCAACGATGGGATCTGGCAGTTGACTTGACCGATTTGATTGAACACAACCCAAGGAACTTCGTTGTCCGTTCCTGGCACTAGCTGAATCGATTTCGCCTCGGCGTAGTTGGAGCGATGGCGTGTGGGGCCATGGCATTCCCACAATTGCGTCCCCGTACCGGCATCAAAGCCAGCGGCACTGGGATTCGTTTCTTGATTGAGTACGACTAACTGCGGTTTTCGATTGGCCTTGGCAAGCATGCAATAGTACTTCGTCGAGCCCCATTCATCGATCGCGATAGGTAAATGGTACATAAGCTCGATTTCCTTGGTAACCCGAAGAACGTCCAAGCCACCGTTGACTGCGATGATTTCATCGTTGCCATCTTGGTCACAATCGGCGATCAGCAATCGAGTGGCGTTTTGGTTCGAATACTTTTGGTCCAGCATTTGCCGTTCGCCAATAACTGTGCCATTTTGATCGATGACGACGACCGTTTGTTTCGTCGCGCGCATGATTCTCAACGCAATCCAGTCGGAGCCATCCTGACGGTTCAAAGTTTGTGGCTGAAGGTAATCTTGGCGGTTCTGTGACCGCCGACTAAATTGAAAATCGACTTCGATCGATTGCGACCAAAGATCCCTTTGTTGGATAGAATCATAACAATTCAGATTCGCGTACCGTTTTTTTGTGCCATCGGAAGGTTCGACGTCTTCGCAATTCAAAAAGTAGACTTGCGACCCGCGCGACGCGCCTTTGGGTGTCGCCACGGCGATTCGCGATGCACCACTGAACGCATAGTCCGGATCCTTGCTCACTCCACGCGAGCGTTTCCAAAGAGTCTGTCCAGAATGACCGTCCAATGCGACGATATCCGTTGAGTAGGCGTTGGGCGTCGACTCAGGCGATTCTGAAATCGCAATTAAGTCGCTACGGCCATCGGAATTGAGATCCACAAAAGTCACTTCAGGATACGACTCCGTTCGCATTTGATAGGGCATTGACACGTTGCTCACGGATCCGAATTCGCGGCTCAAGGGCACTTGCCATTTCAAAGTACCGTTGGACGCCGAGAAAACCATTAGCATCAAATTACCGTCTAGACCCGAATAGCTGCTGCCTCGCTCAGCCACAAAAACCAACTCTTGCCGCTCAAGGCGATGAAAAGAATTGACCGCATACAACTTAACTCCGGTTTGCATCTCGCAACGCATCGATCATATCTTGGGTCGCATTTTCTACAGCCAACTGCCAAGTGCTTGCGTTCCTGTACTTGGCGTTTTCGTAGGCAAAAATGATCCCTCTGGAACTGTTGATGATGGCACCTAATCCCTGGTCATCCATTCCATGGACGACATCTGATGCGGATCCACCTTGTGCACCGTACCCAGGAATCAGTATCCAAGCGTTTGGCATTCGCTTGCGCATAGCCTGCAACTGCTCGGGGTAAGTTGCTCCAACAACTGCCCCAACGCAACCATAGCCGCTGAGTCTAGAGGAAGTTAGGAGAGACTGTTCTTGTACGAAGTCAGCTACACGATCCGAGACCGTGCGCGCGTCTGTGGAAAGATCTTGCAGGAAACCACTACCTGGGTTGGAAGTCTTGACCAAAACAAAGATACCCGCCCCAACAGCAACGGATTGATCGATGAACGGTTGCAACGTATCCGAGCCCAGATAAGGGCTTACAGTCAGAGCATCGGTCCCCCATGCGCTTTGCCCATTTGTCCCTAAGTAGGCTTTGGCATAGGCCGTTGCCGTAGAACCAATATCGTTGCGTTTTGCGTCCATGACGACTATCAGCCCTTTGCTCGATGCGTATTTACAAACGCGTCCAAGCGCCAACTCTCCATATGGCCCCAGTTCCTCGAAGAACGCACTTTGTGGCTTCACTACCGGAACCAACGCGTGAGTGGCATCGATCACTTCGCAGCAGAATTTTTCATAGGCGTTTGCCTGGATTTCAAATGAAGCCGACCGATCGACGCGAATCCCCTGGGGAAGCTGGTCCAATCTCGGATCAAGTCCGACGCAAACCGGATTCCCCTTGGTCTGTACAGCCTTGGCTAAGCGATCACCGAAAGCTTGTGGGTGCATAAGGAATTGCTTACTTCTTCGTTGTTGTAGGTTGGGTTTTCGAGGGCTTGACGTCTTTGGACTTGCCTTCGGGCACTGGGACAGGCTTTGCAACCAAGAGTTTTAGGATATTGTCTGGAACTTCCGCTGACAAATGCTTAGGTTCGTCCTTGTTCTCCTCGGATGCTTCTGATTCCGAAGCGCCAAAAGGTCGCTCATCACTCAACGTCAATACGAGCCGAACCGGTGTGTTCTTAGGAGGAATGCGTTCAGTAAATGCCTCAAAAACCAAGTTGGCATTGGATTGTTCGCTTTTTACCGCGACATCCATCGTGGAAGTTGCGAAATTGGAGACAGATATCAGTTCGCCGCTGTCCCCTAAATAGTGTTCTTTGCCCTCTTCGTCTTTGTAGATTTTGCTGCCTGCGAAGACCCAATCCCAGACCATTGGTTTCTTGGTTCCAGACTTGCGAATCCAGTTTTGCGCGAGTGTTCCCTTGGTTTTTCCATCCTTATCTGGCCAAAGAACGTAAACTCGAATGGTTGTACCATGGGCGGGTTTAAATGGTTCGAACGTCGCCGTGCCACCTGGTTGTGCGCTGATTGCCAGCAAGCCCGCGTGAACGAGTTGCGCCCGCGAGAATACAGCCACGATGGCTTCGTGATCTTTTGTGCCAGCAGGACAAGCGAATAACTCTAAAGGGACTTCGCGTTGAGCAACATACCCATCTAGAATCACAACTTGTTCGTCTCGATTGATCCAAATTCGATTCTCGCGATGCAGCGATTTGCTGTCTTTTGGTTCTTCGAATCGATCCGCGACCAGCTTTTGCAATTCTGCCTGACTCTTCCATTCGTCTCCCTCGCCACAACTAGACGGGCGCGCGCAGCAAAACGCAATAAAGTGCACTGCAAGTAAGGATTCGATGAAGAGGATGGCTCTAGGCAAAATTGTGGACATGTGATTTCAAGCCCTGTTTTAGTATCAATGTTCGAGACTTTTTTGGACGAACTCGGCAAGCAAAAGTCCATAGTTAAAATTCAAATTTTTTTTATTCCAAAACTGTTCCCAAGAAACAGGCTTAGAACGCTTGCATCTTGAAATTCTGGAACAACAATTGGCGTTCTATCTCGGAGAGCGCGTTGCGCTTGCTTTGACGCTCTCCTGTTTAGCAATCTTATCATTATTCGCTAACGTCGACGAGTGACCTATGGACTGGGTAAAGCCCAAGCATCGCGCCAAGCAAATGAAGCAATCCGATACTTCCGTAGCGGAAGTGTCCGCAAGTGCATGGCTTAAGCAACTGTGCGAGGAAAATGTTGCAATATTGCAGGCTTCCTTACCCGTTTGTGAACCGTTATCAAAAATCAAGCCAGCAAAGGTACCTGGCGCCGAATACCTCCGGGCTACGATGTGGGGTACCGGTGTTTGGGAAGTGGAAAATAGTAGCCGCCAAGAGAATCTCAATGACTTGGTCGAGTTGTTCGGTGGATTCGCACCCGTTGCCCCCTCGAGAAAATCACCGCGAACGAAGGGAAGTGGCAAGTCGAAAACATCCAATGTAACCGCTCGCGAAGCCAATGCGTTGCAAATTGCAAACGCCACGAAAATCGGGAAGTGGATATCACAGCAATTGCCCAAGGCGAGTTACGATCCGTACGTGGCTTTGACTTGCGCCGGTTGGATTCATGCCTTGCCTGAAGCTGGCCGCAGTATTTCGCCGGCGCTTTGGTTGGAAGTGCTACAGTGCGCCTTAACGCAGGTCGATCGAGCCTGGGAAAGTGGTCCGACCGATGGATTGTTTCCTTGGATGGTGTGGGCATGCGAAGTTCCATTGGCACTTGCAAAACAGCTCTCTCATCTCGGCGGCAAGGATCGCATCGTAAGCGAAACACTCAATCGAATTGCCTTGCTGCTCGAGGAATCGTCCGACAATCCTCAAAGCTTTCTTGCTCGAGGTGGACAAGATCTTCGGGCGTTGCTCGCGTGCATAATGCGATGCCGCTGGTCTGCTGACGCGGTAGGTGCTCGCAAGTGGTATCCGCCGCAGCGCAAAGCACTCTCCAAATTGGCGATCGCTGGACTTGCGTTAAGCGATGCGGAGGGGCGGCAACTGCTATTTGACCGAGATGACACCAACCTTGACGAAGATTTCTGGATCCACCTAAATCAACTCGCTGGAAAAAACAAAAAACTTCAATTGGCAACTGCCTGCGCGCTACCTGACAGCATCGGCAAGACGCTTGGTGAAAAGCCATCCAAGCTTCGCAAGGATGTGACGATTGAAGTGTCGATGCCCAACCATAGTCATTATTGGGAAAAGAACTCAATTGCAACGATGCGGCGATCTTGGCGAGATCGTGGCTGTCGAGTTGCCGTAGACTTCTCAGCCGATGTGATTTGGCTCGATGTGATTGGTAATGATGGCCAGCGAATCATGAGCGGTGACTGGGATGTTGAGATTTTTCAAAATCAAAAACCTCTTCAAACAGATGTATCATGGCAAGAGGTTTGCTGGTTTACCGACGACGATGTGGACTATCTTGAGTTGGAGTGCGAGGTCGAGAATGTGTGCAAAGTCCAGCGACAAGTGATGCTGATGAGAGACGAAGGAGTCGTGTATTTTGCCGATGCCCTCATCGCCCAAGCACCGGATCAATGGTCATTGAAATCGACATGGACGATTTCGAATGATATCGAACTACGTTCCGATCCCAAGACGACCGAGGGAAAGCTAGTTCGAGCCGGAAACGAAAATCAAACGGCTGCCTTGCTTTTACCAGTTGCTATGCCGGAATGGCGACGGTCGCTCAATCACAGTCGGATGGAATGCAGTGGACAAACGCTCTCCTTGCAATGCGACGCTACGGCCAAAAACCTATACAACCCGTTGGTAATGTCGCTGCGCGGAATCGAATCAACCCCGGCTTATACTTGGCGTCAGCTGACCATTGCGGAGGAATTGCAAAACCAGCCACGACACATCGCGGAGGCCTACCGTGTTCAAGTGAATCGAGATCAGTGGGTCTTTTATCGCTCGCTCACCCCTTGCGCACGACGAACCGTGATGGGGTTGCATCTCAATACCGAGTTCTACGCCGGACGATTCTCTCGTGAGGACGGGTTGTTTGAACCCGTCGTTGAAGTCAATCCTGAATAGTGTAGCACGGTGGTCCCCACCGTGATTCGGTGTTGTGCAGCATGTCGGTCCCAGGCGTGAAGCCCTCGTTTCAAAGCTCCGTTACAGGGCTCCGTTGCAAAGCTTCGGTCATCGCCATGCAGGATTTTCGGCAACGATTTCTCGGGTTGAGCGGGAGCTTGTCTCCCCTCAATCTCGTTTTGACGTTCTATTACGCGAGCGGCGGAAATTGGCGAGTGGCATTAATGCTTTTAACGGGAGGGCGAGGCTTCTGCCGAGCGGGCATGGCAATGGTTCGCTAGGAACTTCACCCTCCCAAGTAAACAATAGGATGGGCAAAGTCGATGCAAGCATGTTTACAGAGGTCGCACTGCCTCGAAGGCGTCGCCGCAACCAAATCGTGGCGTTGGCGAAAAATGCCGCTAATTCTTACCAACATTCAAATACAGTCTCGCATACTCTTCGACCGCTGAAGCCAACTGTTCTGCGATCTTTTTTCTATTTCCTTTAGTTCGATAGTCCGCTCCAAACTCCAATTGCATCGCATCGATCCCGATAACTTGATGGCTACCGTACGTCTTCACAATGTACCCGCCAGTAAAACCCGACTGCTCGCGTTCGTCGAAGGGATCTGGAAAAACGGTCCAGCCTTGAGCTTTCATCAAGCCGAACATGCTCATGTCCCCGGTATGCGCCGATTCTCCAAACTTTTCACGCAACCGAGATACCGTCGTTCCATTGCTGGTACCTCGAAAGACCGTGTCCCGTTTTGTGCCTTGGCCGTGAATATCCAATAGTAGTCCTCCGCGAAACTCATTCACGATCGAACGGCATTGTTCGGTGAGCGCATCGTGATAGCGATCATAGACTGGCTTTGCATCGGCATCTTCGTAAGCGATATCGGCTGGACGATTCGGATCGAGGTATTTTCGATCCACCGACGAAATGACCGAATACGGGCGACGACCAAACTTCGCCTCGATCGCATCAATAACCTCTTTAGCTAGCTCTTCCGTGCCCCCGTCTCTTCCGATAAAGAAGCCCTTTGGCCCCGTTTCCATTCCTTTGCCCTGGCGCGCTTCGACATTCGGAATTCGGAATAGTCCTCCGTGTGGAGCCGAAATGATAATCGGCAATTGTCCCTGATTTACGAGGACCATTTGCTCCAGTGTGACATCTGCTCCCTGCTTTCCAACACCCTTTTCGAGGGTGGTTTTTTCTTGAGAAAACGCCGTGGATGCGAGAAGCGTCCAAGCGAAAAGGAAAGGCAAGCACGTTTTTCGACAAACCATTCGCAACTTTTCCAGTCAATATTTTATTGGCTTGCGCGCCTTAGTCGGTCCAACAAGGCGACGCCAATACCAACTTCTTCCACTGCTTCGCAGCATACCATATCCGCAGCCAATAAATCGGCTTTTCGAAAGAAGTCGAAGAGTTTTGCGGCGTACTCAGACACATTGGAACAAACGAGGATGCAGCGAAATCGGGATGCGTTTGCAGGTTGCTTAACTCCAATATAGTACGCAACGGACGTCCGGGGCGCGATCGTCTCAAGCTCGGAATCTGCGGTGACTGCGGACACAATCAAGACTTTGGCGCTCGGTTGATAGTGTTTGTATTTGAGGCCCGGGGAGTTAACTGCGAATCCACTTTGAGTCGGTAAATGTCGTTCATAGGGTTCGATGGCTAGGCAAACTTCTTGCAACTGTTCCAGTGAAACGCCACCTGGTCGCAACACCCGCGGAGGATTTGATGTGGTGTCTACCACGGTGCTTTCAAGACCAAGTGTAGTTGGTTCACCGCAAACCAAGCCAGCGATTCGGCCATCGAGGTCTTCCGCCACGGCTTGCCAAGTTGTCGCGCTGGGGCGTCCAGATCGATTCGCGCTGGGAGCGGCAAGTGGAACTCCAGCGTATCGAAGAAGCTCGTGAGCTATCGGATGATTGGGCAGTCGAACCGCAACGGTATCCAGCCCGGCAGTTACCAGATTGGGAACTTCAGGTCGCTTGGGAAGTACAATCGTAAGTGGCCCAGGCCAAAATCGCGACATCAACTGTTCGGCGATCATCGGCACGTCGCGAGCGATCACCGAAACTTGGTTTCGGTCTGCGATGTGGACGATGAGAGGGTTGTCCGAAGGACGTCCCTTGGCGACAAAGATCTTCTGGACGGCCGCCGCATCCATTGCATTTGCCCCGAGACCGTAGACCGTCTCCGTTGGAAAAGCGACGAGCTCGGCGGAACGAAGAAGTTGAGCAGCGACATCCAGCTCCAATACCGAAAAATACTTGGTTTTCATTTCTCGGCGACCAGCCCTGTGAACAACTTCACATCGACTTTACTCAACCTATTCACAGTCTGTGAGGGTGATCCCGCCAAAAAACTTGTTGGGAGGGTGAGGCTCCTGCCGAACCTATGCTTCGCCAGCTCGGCAGGATATCCGCACACCCAAAGGAATGCTCGGCACGTTGATTTCAATCCGGGCCTTTCCCTCAGTGGCTGACCGTCGGAGTCCCGTTCGCAAAGCCAGCAGGGCTAGCAGGCGATTTGCTCGGAAAGCGACTTGCAAAGAAGATTCTTTCCCAGAGACTTGCCTTTCGCACACGAGAATCGGTGATTGGCAAAGTATGTTGTTTTCCGCGACGCGTTTCTAATACGAGTAAGCCATCTTTGACTTGCCGAACGATCCAGTACTTATCTACTTCGTAGGAGTACATTTCGCCGTGAGGAGATGGCGAAATATTTTTTGCTCTTTTGCCGGGGGATAAACTGTGCTTTTCGCGTGTATAGACTACCCAATCGTTTGGACCAAAGGAGCCGATCATGCGGATTTATTCCTCGCTCGAAAATTCGAAATCCCAAATGTGGGTTGTTAAGCCCCAAACGAAGCGGAGTTGCAAACGGGTGGATGACCTGGATTAGCGCCCCAGACAATCTATTCTTTATTGTCAAGCGTTGCGGATCCAGGTCAGCTTTGACTCTGACTGCAGAATTCCAGAGAATAGTGTCGATTTTTTGGATTAATTCGGTGCTTCCAATGGTTTCGAAGCAGTCGAATACAAATTCCTACATTGATTGAGGGCCGAATGAACCCAACACAAGTGTCGACGAGTGAATCCAGACCGTTCACCATAATGTTTGTCTGCCTAGGGAATATTTGCCGTTCGCCGGCAGCACAGGGGGTCATGGAATCGCTGGTGAGGGAACGGTCACGGGTTCATGAGTTCAAAGTGGATTCGGCCGGGACAGCCAGTTATCACATCGGTCGTCTGCCGGACGTTAGGATAGTAGCAGCTGCCGCCAAGCGTGGGTACAAGTTGACGAGTTTGGCCAAGGTGTTGAGGAAAGAGGATGTCGTTGATCGGCTATTGGTTTTGGCCATGGATCGGGAAAATTTCAAAGAAATAACCAGGATAGCGGGGGGAGAAATGGGAAACGTCCGGATGTTAAGTGACTATTTGGACGCGACCTGGCCTCGGGACGTGCCTGATCCGTATTACGGAGGGGAAGAGGGTTTCGAGTATGTCCTGGACATGTTAGAAGCCGCCTGCCCGAAGATCATTGAAGAATGCTTGCAATCGATCGTTTAGCGAGCCAATGTCGCCGAGTTTACTCAGGGGATGCTTACCATCGCTGTATATACAAGTCGAAAACCCTCTCGTAATCTTGGCATCTAGTAAGCCAGGGGCAGGATTTGCATTGTAGTAGCCAAGCCGCGTGTGATAGCGTTTGCTGGAGTAGGGTCGAATTGCCGAGGATAGGTGGATTTGTGGAGGAAACCAGCCTTGCAAGGCACATCTTTTGCATGTAAATTTCGTGTTAGTTGGTAACTCAGGTAACAATTAGGGTTAGAAGTAGAAAGTTGAGTGAACCTTTGGTCGTCAGACCGAATCACAACCTAAGCCAAACTTTGGGTGTGAGTGGACGCTCATTTAGTTAGTACAAAAATACTCCCTTGTAGCTCAGTTGGCAGAGCAACGGACTGTTAATCCGTGTGTCGGTGGTTCGAGCCCACCCGGGGGAGCTCTCTTTTTTGTCAGTCATCGACTGACAATCGCCGCTAAACCCTGACAAATAAAGGGTTTGCGGCAACGACCCAGTGACCACCCCTTCGGGGGTCTCGCTGCCATCGTCTGACCCCAAATGACACTCGCCGCGATCAGTTTGTGCAAACTGTAGTGCAAACGTTTTTGCGTCCTCAACGATTTCGACGAGTGATGGAGCCTCGTTTTCCGGAGCTTCTTGGGCCTGCTCTTGAGAAGGTGCCGGGGCCGGTTCGATTTCGATCGCGTAAGTTTCTGGCGACTTAATCGGGGTTGCCCGAGTCAATGGGGGAGCACTGGGAAGCGTCGAAATGGCCGTGGTTTGTTCGTCCTGATCTACGTGCGTGTATATGTCGAACGTCAACCTAATGTCGCTGTGACGTGCCAGCGTTTGGGCCAACTTCGGCGACACACCGCTCCGACCCAAATTCGTTATAAACGTGTGTCGGTTGGCATGAAAGTCCGCAAAAACATTCTCCTCACGCTCGTAAACCAAAAAATCGGAAGCCTGCCGCTTTGCTTTCACCTCCTTGTCTTTTTCTTCCTCGATCCAAGCGACTCTGGCCGCTGCCAAGTCGGCTGCCATCATTTTCGAAGTGCTTCGAATGTAACCATTCGAACTCGCCAGATCGAAGACCTTGTCGCTCGGTTTTTTGGGATTTTGAACGAGCCATGCTCGCACCAGTTCAACGACGGATGGGTGGAGCGGAATCACGTCTCGACGCCTCCGCTTGCTATAGGCAGCACTGACTGTGATGGTTGGTTCGTCGCTATCCAATTGGAGTTGAGATACCGTGAGCGAAGCAAGTTCGCCCCGCCGAAATCCAGTCCAAGCGGCCACCACATAAAGGAGTGCCCGTTCCGGGCCATTCATTCCCTGAATCGGTTTGCCCTCTCGTGCCGCATCCACTAACAAAACAAATTCGTCAGCACTAATGGCCCTACGCCGTCTTCGCACGTCCCCTTCTGCATTCATTGGTTTGGCGGACCTCAACGGGTTTTCGGTCGCGATGGACTCATTCACTGCCCAATTGCAAAGCTCTTTGATTGCAACCAGATAATAGTTACTGGTCTGAATCCCCATCGTTTCCTTTTCGCGTTCAGCAGATAACCAATCAAGAACTGCGGAAGGAGTAATCTGCCCCCACACTCGAATTCCGGCTCCATCGCAAAGTCTTCGAATCCGACCTTCGGTCATCGTGCAGTAGTCCGGTGTGTTGTTTTTCGATTTGAGGTACTTCGCAAACCGTTCGATCAAGTCCGCCATCGAAAGTTCAAACAGCGTTTCGCTTGAACCTGCACAACCCATTCGCCGCATGGTAGCACGCTTTTCCAGCTCCTCCGCAAGTTTGAACGAAGCAGATTTGTCGGTAAAAGCCGGCCGGCGCTTTACCTTCCCATCTATCCCGTTGTATTGGGCATACCATTTTCTCGATTCGATTCGATACTTCTTTCCGCAAGGGGTCAGCGGGCACAGAACGGTCTTATTCGCTCGTCGAATTGCAAAAAATTGATCGCTTCCTTTCTGGACTAGGACGGCATCGTTTGGAAGCATCTTGGTAGTGGTGATTTTTATGACTTGTGCCATTGGAAAACGATTTCCTTGAATCGAGGATGAAATGTATGGGTCAATAATTAGTTTTGAATTGGTGCAGGGCAACCCTTGGCGACCCAGTCACGGATCTCGCTTAGTCGCCATCGAACACTGCCCCCCAGAACGATGGGAGCTGGAAGTTGTCCAATGCTCTTCAATCGATAAAGTGTTCGCTCTGAAACGCTGAGCAACTCGGCGAACTCATTTGCAGTAATCAGTTCACGGCCAATCGACGAGTTGAAATCGGATTCGCGATGGACGGGGGCTTCATTTCGCTGAATTGGATTATTCATTATTTCTCATCCTCTTCGCCTTCCTGGCTGTGAAAGAAGATCCACTCGTGGCTCAACTCCATGACCTTGGATACAAGCGGAAGATCGTCGCGACCGAAACGTGTCGACTCCTGCCACATGTCACCGTTCTTAAAAAGGCGGCAGACGGTTACTTGATGACGGATGCCGATCTTGGTTTCGTTTCGCCAAATGGAGGCTTTGACATAGCCCATACGAATTGAGTGTATTGGTGGTCGACTCATGCTTTCACGCTGTTTTAGAAGAAGGTAATAAAAGAATGCATTCCATATGATTCACATGCGAATTGGTCGGAACAAATCCGCTGATCATGCACTAGCCAACCCATTGCCGATCGAATTGACTTGCGCCGTTTTCTCTGTTTGTGATAGACTCCTCCACAAGCTGCAAATGATGTTGAAGCATCATTTGCAACTCATGAAAGAACCCTAAACCGAAGTTCGACTAAAGGTTGGCGAAGAAGAATTGGACGTCCCTCGTTGCCATAACCATTAGCTGAAATAAGTAGTACAAGACTTCAGGAATTGCGATTAGCAGGAATGTCGAGATAACAAATCTCATGGTCATGACCCGAGACATTAGCTTGGGTAAGACTCGAATGAAGAGCCATCTCGCATTTCTGTGACTTTCTGCCAACAAGCAACCAACGCTCCTCTCTACGATCTTGCGGATCGAGGGGGGACGATGGAGTTGTCGATAGTCGCATGGTAGCATCACTACCGTCCGCGATCTGTCCGCACTAGTTTCAATCCAAAATCGAACCGAATGCTGGTCTTGGAATGCAGACAAAACTGCATTACCTCTGTCCAACGAATAGTCGTTCCAATAGGATTCGAAACTGCTAACCAGACCCCAATCGCCATTCTTGTGCCTATTGAGGGCATTTCGAATGTCGATTGGATTTACTTGCTTCAACACGCTATGTGTCTCGACAAGCGTTCCAATCTGGACTCGGCAAGAGGGCTTCGCGATTTGTATCGTTGGCTCCTCTTTGCCAGCAATCCAGGTGACTTGCTGGTCTCGCCTACTTGTTTGGTTTTTGAATGTTTCCATATTCCTCCTTTGTTTGTTGTTTCTCGCATCGATTCGAAACTCATTTTCCGATCGATTGCCTTTTCTTTCCTAACCTTTAAAAACCTGTTTCCAATCGTAGGAACCAGCGAAGACTCTCGAAGAGTCCAGGCGAGTCCAAACGGAAATTGGATTCCTACCAATTGCAACAATGTTGCCGGCGTAAAAAGGTCACGCATGCCAGTTGTTTATTGCAGCTCTTTGGCAGAGAGCGGTTGGGACTTAGAAGCAAGCTTCTAAAAATGCGAACGTTGAATCTTATTAGGCATGTTGAGGCCATCGAATTGAACGGATACCTAAGTGTTTGAATTGATTCAAAAAAGGGGGCCCAAAATCAAATACGTGTTAGCGATTTTGAGCCCCCAAATCCTTTGCTTGCGTTTCCATCGAACAAGCGGTACATTCCCCCTCAGTCGCTAGGTGGTCAAATAAACCGAGCAACGAGTAAAGAAACTCTCAGTCTTGTTCGATACGCAAGGTGAACATGGAGCTGACCAGTCTCCATGTTCGAGCCAATGTGACCGACGGTCTACTTTGAGCCAAAACCATCGGTTTGGCGCAGCCATTTCTACTTTTTCGTTTTCGTTCTAAAACGAGAAAATTTCTCGACTGTCTTAATTCTGCTAATACTTCGATTACTTTTTAAGTAGTCGCAC
>JANMHA010000469.1:0-7337 GCA_031374925.1 Pirellula sp.
ACTAAAAGTGCGGCTCAGACCTTAAAGTACCGCACTTCGCTACCGCCTCGAACGCCTAAGGCGGTCGATGCGGGAGCGAAGTGCGGCGGTTCATGGGCCGTTACGTAGGACGCCAAAACAAGGTTGAGGGGAGGCAAGCTCCCGCTCAACCTAAGCGAATTGTTGGTGAAAATGCTTCACAGCGTTGCCCAACGGGGTTGAACATCCGTCGCACGGGACACAAGGGGACACAAGGGACACGAGGGACACAAGGGGGACACAAGGGGACACCACTCTTTGTGTGCGGGTTCGATTTTCTGTATCCATTTTGAGACAATGTCGGCATGGACGGCTCGATGCCAATTCCATTTTTTTTTGCAATCGACGCGAATCCTATGATGTCCTGTGTCCAACGGTTCCTTGTGTCCCCGATCGGTTCGTATGGGAGATTGCTAAAATTATCATTCTATTTCCGCTGGAGTTACCATGGGGCCAATTACAATCCATGAGTAGTCGATTTCAAGGGATGGACACTGTGTCATTCCGTTCGCAATCCAACCTGCTTCGCACTACCGCTCCGAACTTGCATCATGCTCACTACCCTCAAACGATTCGATGCCTTGCTGCGCGGTGATTTGGGATTTGACTCCGAAAAGCAAGAGTTTCAGTTTCCAATATTTCGAATCGTGTTATTGTCGATCTTGATGGCGATGATCTTCGGCGCGAGTATCGGTTCATTTACTGCTGTCAGCGCTCCCAATGTGAGCGAAGGTCTCAGTCAATTGTTCGCATCCACTGTGAAAGCCCCGTTGTTGTTTTATTTGACCCTCATCGTGACATTTCCGTCGCTTTATGTTTTTAATGCATTGATGGGCTCGCGATTGAATGTCTCGGCTGCATTGGGACTGTTGATCGCATCGATTACCGTCATGGTTACAATCCTAGCTTCCCTCGGCCCGATCATCGTCTTTTTCGCGTTCAGCACCCCAGCAGGAAATTCGGGCTATCGCTTCATTTTGCTGTTAGTGGTTGTGTTGAGCTCCGGTGCGGGAATACTTGGTCTGAACTACTTGCTGCGGATGCTCAATCGGTATGCTGCCCATCGTACCGAGGTTGTGGTCCCTCGGATGATTGAACAAATGGAACCCAACGCAGAGAGTACCCACAAGCAATTGACGGATCATAACCTATCAGCAACCGTTGCCACCGATCAACGCGAAAAACCGTCAGCCGGAACGGGAACCTCGGCGACAGCGATCTTTCGCGTGTGGGTATTCGTGTTTTCAGTTGTCGGCGCCCAAATGAGCTGGGTCTTGCGACCATTTGTCGGTTCGCCAGATAGACCGTTCAGTTGGTTTCGGGAACGAGAAGGAAACTTCTTTCAAACCGTGTTCGATTTGATCTTACAGATCTTCTCGGGTAGCTGAGGATGGAGCTGCCATGTCCAGGGTCGAACCAAATCTGAGCGTCGTGCCCAATCTCGTTCGAAATGGATCGCGATTGATTGATGATGTGTTGCGTGGGCGAGTTGAGAATTGGCTGGCCGCCAACCAACGATTTGTGCTCTTGCGAATCTTGCTAGTGATCGCAACGTGTGGGAGTCTTTACGGAGCAACGATGGGCTCCTATGCTCCAAGCTGGGGCGAAACACGCGTATTGCAAATATGCTACTCCGCCTTGAAAGTTCCGTTCTTGTTACTGGTGACATTCTTGATTAGCCTTCCAAGTTTCTACGTCGCCAATTCGATGATTGGCTTGCACGCGGATTTCGGTCGGGCATTGCGAGCCCTGATGACGACTCAGGCGGCTTTGACAATTGTACTAGCAGGCTTTGCGCCGTTCACATTGCTGGTGTACGTATCGGGCTGCAGTTATGATCAAGCGTTGGCCTTCAATGCAGGTATGTTCGGCCTAGCGAGTGTGTCCGTTCAAGTATTGTTGCGACGATTGTATCGACCATTGATTCAACGCGATCCACGCCACCGTTGGATGGTGTTTGCTTGGATTGTCATTTACAGTTTCGTGGGAATTCAGATGGGATGGGTCCTGCGACCGTTCATCGGCTCTCTGAATCAAGAAACGACTTTCTTTCGCGAGGGAGCCTGGGGAAACGCATACCTGGTGGTACTAGAGTTGATCTCACGATTGCTTTAGAGAAGCCAAAAGGTGTCAGATCCGTCTAGGCGTGCCCGTCGCTGCCGGCTGACGGCCTATTCGGCTACGACTGTCGAAGTTTCCTATTTATTGGCATTTATGTAGTTGATCACAATCAAGACGTCGAGAGGGTCGACAAGGCCGTTCGCGTTGGTATCGAGATGCCCTAAGAATTGCGGCGGCATTGGAACAGGACCAATGCCGATGGAATTTATCGCATTGATAATGACCAAGACGTCAAGCGGATCAACAAGTCCGTTTCCATTCACATCCAACGCATTGCTCGGATTCGTAGGGAGGAAGTTATTGGTCCAATACCATGAGTTTGGACTGGGAGGAATGGGCGTTGTCGATGGGGCTGGCAACGCGACCGTGGGCGGGGGCCCAACTTGTTGCGTTGTGACGGTGGGCGTTGGATTATTTGGATAGCAATACAATGTTGTTGAACCGGGGCAAAGGAAAAGCGGTTGCACACTTGTCCCGCCTAACAAAGGGCCAATCGGCTGCGATGGTCGATCCACCATGAATCGGTACGAGACATCAGAAGCGCCTACTACGCTTGTCGCGGCTGCAATTTGAAAGTAGTACTTGCCCGGGTTTAAGAACAGGCCAGGGGCAGAACGAAGCGAATTCAGAGGTGCGGCCAGACCGGTCACGAGTCTTCGTTGATCGTCAAAAATGGACACCCAAATCTGTCCGTCGGTTGAGCCCGAGGGAGTAGCCCCCTCAAGCGATAGGCCGAACAATTGTGGCCTAGCGACATACCACTCGCGTTCGACGGTTCCTGTTCCTGCACCGACAGTTCCAGAAATGAGCAACTCTGGTTGCCGTGATGGTGCTGAGAAAGTGGCCGTCAAAGAAAAACTTCCAGTCCGAAACTCGTTGCTAACGGTTTTCGATTGGAGTTCGATAATGAACTCCTGCTCGGACTGAACGTTGGCCCAAACCAATTGTGTTTGACCATAGCCTTGAACCCTCACTTCCGGCTTGAGCAACGCGCCTCGTTTATCAAGCAGTTTGACGTCTGGCACAAGTCCGTTCACTTGCAATGACTCTAAGTCGATGACCAACTCATTCTTGCCGTCGAGAATCTTCGGTGCAATCAAACGATAGTGATCTACGTCAACCAAGTCGCTGATGGTTCCCACTACTCGGTGCACCGTTCGCGTCGCAGTAGTTAATGCCAACGGTATATCCCCACTGCTCGCAACGGTATCATCGGAATGGAGGTCATCGGTTTCAGGCCCGCGTTTGGAACCCTGCAACAATTGATAGGAAAAACCGTCCTTAGCGCGCTCGCTATCATAGTACCAACGATGTGCTTTTCGAGTCCATTCGGCAATGGCATTGCTATCCGAAAGTAGCCGAGTGGGAGTGGCAATAGTGATGCTGTAGTCTCCCGTCGCCCAAAACGGATCGGCACCAGCATGTATCTGCAAGTAGTACTTTCCGTCCGGTGCTGTATGATCGAGGGTCAATATGGAAACTCCGCCGAAGTCACCGGCGACTTCGGTTTGGGCAAGGACTCTTCCATTCCGATCGGTAATTTCAGCCGAGAGTTTTGCAAGGCTCAACCCGGAAGTTCGAACTTCGACCGACAGCGGCCCGCCATAATTGACCGAAGTTTTGATTTCGTAGACATCGCGATCGATGGCGTTGTGAAGATCACCAAACTGGATCCAAACTTGACTACCGCTAAAGCCTTCCACGACAGTTACGTCATCTTCCCCACCTTTGATTTCAGAAGCCTTGGCGATCGTATTGTTGCCACCGCTCACCTCATTCGGATCAAGGTTGCGAGCCCCATGGATAGCCTGCAAATTAAGGATATCTTGTGCCGTCAATTCCAATGCGTCACTGGGTCCATGCACGTGCATAGGTGAAGCAGGATCATTGCTATGTCCCAGCCCCAAAATGTGCCCTACCTCGTGCAAAGCAGCAGCCTCAATAGCGGCAACGTTTTTCCAATCCGCCGCGGTATTGAAGAAAACGTCTCCAGCCCATGTGCCAACCGATCGCGAGTTTTCCGAAACGGCTTCTGCATAAACATCCGTAGCGTAGTCAAACCCGGTGACTCGAATATCTCCAAAGCGCTCGTCGCCACGGGTTGGGCCATAAACACCGGATGCAGCACCATTGTCCGCCACGTTCCCAATGTTGATGTTGGCATGAACACTCCACTTCTGAAACGCGCGTGCCAACGCTTGCTGCCATTGAGCGGATGGAGCAACACGATTGAAATCGCTTTGAAGGGCGCTAATTTCCTTTCCAACGTGAGTTCCGTCTGGCGCGATACTAAAAGTCAAACTGCCAAAACCAGCAAACGAGCCATCATCGCCTGAAAACATATCTCGATTTTCGAGCAGTTCTACACGCAAAGTGCGCCGAGGTCGTTTGGATTTTGTTTTCATAGTAGAACTCCCTACGGAGGGCTCAACTTAAGAGTTTGTATCGCATTGGCAATATCCTGAAATCGAACTTGCTCACGCATCCATTGCACATCAGGATCGGTCATGGCTATTGCAACTATGCTTGGATCCGTTCCAACTGCCATCGTATACCAACGAAACGCTGACTTTGAAAAGTCAAGCAAATCTTGTTCCAATGACGCATTACCCGCGAGAAGGCTATATCCGCAAGCGACTTGGTACATCAGGATTGGCTCTTGCAAACGCATTGTTTCC
Source organism: Pirellula sp. (assembly GCA_031374925.1). Classification (GTDB taxonomy): domain Bacteria; phylum Planctomycetota; class Planctomycetia; order Pirellulales; family Pirellulaceae; genus JBKCUI01. Next base: position 4,818 of record JANMHA010000469.1, read on the forward strand.
AGCAATCGCAGGTCGTTTAGCGCTTCTTGAGTCCGCTTCGAGCGGGCATGTGAAACCGCTCGTCCTGCTAAATGCGTTGGCTGCCAGGGCGCCAATTCGATGAGTCGATTGGAATGATCAAGGCTCTTGTCAGGTTGTTGAAGTAGCTCGGAATAGACGTAAGCGAGCTTCTGATGGGCGTCGATGGAATTCGGACTGGCTTTCAAAGCATTCTCAAAATCTTCGACCGCTTTTCGGGGATTGGAAGAAAGTTGTATCAAACCGCGATCGATCCAGTGCTGGTCTGTTTTTGGCTCGCATTGCAATGCACTCGAAAAGTCCAGCTTTGCTCCATCGGCGTCGCCTAGGGCGGCCTGAAGTTCACCTCGCAATCGATAGACACTAACTGTCGCATAGCCTTTCTCAATCGCTTTGTCCAACTCCGAAATGGCTTCCTCAAGTCGTCCTAGCCTTTGTAGTGACAACGCCCTATTGAGCCGTGACCAATGCCACGTGGGCGCCAGAGAGCAAGCTTGTTCGTAGTCGTCTGCGGCCAATTCAAAATGCAAAGCCGAGAACCGTGCCATGCCGCGGTTGAAATATGCGATTGCTGTCGTGGGCTGCAATGCGATGCAAACCGTGTAGGACTGTTGAGCATTCTCGAAGTCTTGAATTGCCTGACAACAGTCGCCGAGCAGCCACCATCCGACGTAGTCTCTTGGGTTTTCCGCCGTCCGCCTCTTGAGCAATGGGATAGCGTCGCCAAATTTCCTCTCTTGAATTAGGATCAGTGGCCGTCGGTTCGACTCATCTGGCTTTGGTTCAGGATTAGTACCTGATACGTCCAAGATACCATTCGGAAGGATTGGTGACTTTAGCCACGAATACTGAGTGGTTAACCATGCGAGTTGTTGTAACTCGGATCGCAATGCATTGTCCACGATACCATCCTGTAGCACCCAACGATGATCCGCTTCATTTGGAACGGCATTCCTTGCCTCGACCAGACCAAATGATTTCTGAAGGTCCGCAAGGACTTCTGCTTCCAGTTCTGGAACGGCCTCGAGCGAGGTCAGCATGGCCATCGAATTTGGAATTCTCTGCCTAAGCAGATCGATACGATGCACCCAATCTGCCCTATCCAAGGCGACTTGCCTAACGACAACACCAAGGATCAAAAAAACAACCAAAAGCGATGACAATGAAACCACTGAAATGGAAGAGGAAAGGCGTGGGTGGCGATAGCTCCATTTCGATAAACTTTCTAAGAGGCTTGGTTCTGGCTGGTGCACCAATGTCGCGTGATGATATTGGGCTGTCAAATCATCTCGCAAGGCATCCGCGGATTGATATCTAGCGCTCGGCTCGGTCTCCAAACATTTGCGAATGATGGCGGACGTTGCTGGCGAAACCGAAGAGTTCAACAAGCTGGGATTGGTTTGTCGTACTGACTTCTCATCGGGGAGTCTGCCGGTAAGCAACTCAAACAACACCACTCCTAACGAGTAAATATCGCTCCTCGCGTCAACAACAGCGGATTGATGAAACGCTTGTCGATGTTCAGGGGACATGTACGGAATCGTACCTCCGAGCGATAAATCCTTACTCACGGTACCATCGCTTGAACTCTTGTATGCGACGTTAAAGTCCAATAGACGGGGTTGACCGTCAAACGCCAAGAGAACGTTGGCAGGTTTGATATCCGAATGGACGATTCCGTTTCGATGCGCGTAGGAGAGTGCATCCGCCAATTGCGACCCGATCCAACAAATGGCTCGAACGTAATCGCACTGATTCAGGCTTTGCGCAGCAAGTGAATTGGCGGATGGGTTAGAAATGCCCAGACTAGCAGGAATTCCCTCATCAACCTGGGAGATGGAATCTTCTGATGTCGTTATCCGGAATTGCGGGGCAACAGTATTAACAATTGTATCAATCTGTTCATGTCGTTGCTGAATGGTGCTTAACAAAGAACTGCCCCCATGGTGGCCTTTTCGCCTGGATCTAGACCACCAACTGTTGCTAGAGATGGTGGCGGAGCGAGGCGTCTCTCGCAATAAGTCTGCCAATGTCGTATTCCCCAAGAACGGCATGCAGATCCCGTAGACTTGGCCGCTCGAATGGGTGGAATAGATGGGCACAATTGCCGAATGCTGCAGAGTTGCGAGCCACTGAGACTCATGCGTTTGGCGAAAGGTCAACTTCAAAGCGACAAGACGTCCCGCCAATCCATGCTGCCGAGCCAGGTATACTTTCGCAAACGCGCCTGTACCAAGTATGCCGAGCAATTCAAACTCGCCCCACATGTCACCAAGTTTGGGTAACTCATCAATCGATCTGCCTTGGGAATTTGACGTCGAAGTTCTGCTTTCGGACTGCCTTTGGCGTTGCTCTTCGAATCTTAGGCGTCGCTAAACAATTAACTACCGAATTGCGATTCTAGTTTGGATGGATTTCATAGTTCCATTCGCCGTGAAACGCGTTTCGCCTAATCATAACTTCGTCCAGCTGGTTCTGTGTAACTTGTCGAGCCTTTTTATA
>JANMHA010000095.1:0-4140 GCA_031374925.1 Pirellula sp.
TACACCGTCACGATTAGTCTCGACGACGGATCATCCAGTGCGGTATCCGAAAACGCGATCGTTGGAAGCAACGTCGTGATTACAAAAAACAACCCACTGATGAAGATAGGTCTGATTCGCATGTGATTGGCCTCAATCGGGGAACTAGTAATTCTCAGGCGCATGCGCCAGTAAACGTAGGTTTCATTGTAGCCCGTTGAGCAGGTCAATTGGGCTGTGTGACCCGTTAATTTGCGCCTCATCCTCTAAAATGTAGAGCTGCGTCATTTCTAGGGAATTGTGCCCCCAAATGGCCTGCAGGCGTCTTAATGGCATTCCTCATATGGATGCGAATCCATCCTGGAGATGTGGTCTGGTTCTCGCGGGGGGCCCCGCAACTCGCGTGCATTTTTTCGTTATTCGACATCACATCCCGTCCTGTCGGCGAGATCGCCAAGCATGGAATCTCGACGCCATTTTATCTCGCAATTCTTCGTCCGGGCAAATCAAGTCGCCCCCACCGTCATAAGGATGATAAGCCCAGTCGCCATTTCCTGCAATTATCGCAACCTCGCGGATCTGATCGTCCGCGACAAGTAGCAATAAATCGTCGACACAACCTGGCAGCCAAGTCATCGAAGAATGGAAAACGTGGTAATACCAATCCGATTCGATTTCAATTGATCGCCAATGCTTGGCAATCGGGTCAAGCGATTCGAGTTCCTCATAGCACCGTTTTGCTTCGGCGGTATCAGAGAAATTCGCAGTGATTAAGTGTAAGACATCCCCTTGAGTTGCAAAACTACAGATGATTGCGTTATGTCGCGAAAGGAGTTCTGTGTATTCAGCCTCGCACTCCGCATAGCGTTTTGAGTCCGGTAACGAATGGAAGCGAATCCAACGATCAGCGCATGCTAGCCGAAGCTCATGCGCGATCGGTGAAGCACCGCCTGTTAGTTTTAGCCAAGCATCATTGATAGTGAGCATGCATTCGTCGGATAACTTGTTTTTAACCCGGTTTGGGACGGCTATCCCTGAAGCTTAGGGAGTTACGCTTCTCCTTCAACTAGCAGTCGCCAGTCTATCCGATCCCGCAGGCGTAGTCGAATCGGCCGGATGTCTACGTCCACAGTGGGTGGGCTAGTTTGGAAATCGGTACTACGGACTACGCACCAACCTGTGGAAATCGACGAAGGCAACGTTTCTGCGGGATTCGTCAGGTGGCAATCAACCAAGGCCAGCCCTCGCTCGCCCCTAGAACAACGACGCAGAATCTAATCCTTCATATGTTATGCGGCGCTTACCCGCTGAGGCCCCACAGCGGTTCAGACGCGGGATACCGGCCAAAACCGATGGACCGATCCGCGAAGTTCAACGGCCAATACAGATACATGCAACCGTAGTTTTTGTACCGCCAAGCATCGGAGTCCTCGGGGGAGCAGTAGTAGAACCCCTCCATGCCGTATTGATCGGCCTCCGCGTACCCCCGGCGTGACAGGCCTATGTACGACGCCACGTATGCCACGAAGAGGATGACAAGGACGAGGATCACGATGTACTTGCGCTTTCGCATTCGCTCGTCTCCGCTGCCGAACTTGTATTATCCCTGTTTGGGACCTTTATTCCTGAAGTTTGGGGAGTTACGCTTCCTCTCAAACTAGCAGTCTCCAATCTATCCGATCCGCCAGGCGAAGTCTAACCGCCCAGTTCCAATGTCCACAGTGTTTGTGCTAGTTTGGAAATCGGTACTACGGTACTACGCACCAACCTGTGGAAATCGGCGCACGCAAGGTTCCTGCGGGATTCGCAATTCGGCAAGCGACCAAGGTCAGCCCACGTACGCCCCTAGAACAACGACGCAGTATCCAATCCTTTATATGTTATGTGCCTTTATCCGGGAGCGGTTCCGATTCGTGATGGGGTATTAATATTAGAACCATGAAACCAAGGGTTCCAAGTATGGCCAACAGGCCGAGTGATTTTGAATATCCTTTGCCTTGAGCGTAATGCATCCCGCCCCAAACGAATGCAGGGAGCCCAGCCAGAACGAGTGCCAGACCGATTCTAAAGGGCACTTGTGCTATTTCCGGCAAGAAGAATCCCGCAAGTTGTAGCACGAATCCCAATCCCACGCCGTTGTTTGCGTTCGTTTGCGATTGGGCGGGCATAAATTTCGTCGTGTCTCTTACGGCGTACAGAAACAGGAAGATGCCGACGAGGGTGCATGCAAAACCTGAGATCGCGAAGAGTTGAATGTATCGATCGTCCGCAACACTCATTGAGTACAGGTTTGGATTGCTGAGGACCGCGAGCAACAGTCCTATGGCGACAAGTGCGAGACCGACGAGTGCAAATGCGACGACGCGCCAGTGGTTCTTCGGCGTACTTGTCATCGGTCTAGGCTCCTGATTTGATTCGTACGGATTCATGGACACGCTTGGTTCCTGTTGTATAGCGACAACGACTTTTCCCTAGCCGCGACAACGCGGTAGCATTGGCTGTGTTCCGACTGGTGGATAACCAATTCCAGTTTTCGGGTTGGATTGTAACAAAACGACATAACGATTCAGCTCACCGATGGCGGCCCCTCTGTGACTTCCGAATTGCCAGATGGCTTCGCGGGGCCGCCATTCGGTGCAGTGCCTGGTTCGGCATTTCTGGCGCCTGCCACCAACGGTGCCGGGGGATGCGCCACGCTTTTCTGTCTCTGCTCATCGATGTAGTCGAGCACGTAGGAAAGCATCAGAGGAATGGCGCCTATCAGAGGCGAACTCGGAGGAACGAGTGCGACAATTACAATTACAAGGACAAGAAAGACCAGATAATTCCAGAATGGAGGCCTTTTGCGGTATCGAAAGGTCACGGCGATTGCGAACAGCCCGGCGAAGGTCAAGAAGTGTGAACCCGTGGCCACACCGACACCTGCGACAGACAGTCCTAAGGCAAAAAACAAGATACTACGTTTGTCTCGATTGTTCACGTTGGCCTTGGTGTTGCCGAACATATAGTATGCCGACGTCGGCATATTTTTTGAAACGTTCGGCATATCGTGGTGGTTGGTAGCTCAAAAGTCAATCTTTTTCTAAGCACTCTTTTCTTCCGTCCGGAAATATGCCGAATGACAAGCCTGACAAACTAAGCTTGGCTTGATCCATCGCTGACCGAAACCGGCGACATCCGTTTGGAAATGAAAGCAGCTTGTCGGAGGGAAACGACGCTTTCACAGTGGTTGAGGTAGCCGTTGAATCCTGCCTCAGTCCATCGTGCTTATTTAGGGCGGCTATTCACGGGGTCGTGTTTTGCAGCTTCGGCGTCCACTCTTACGTTGTGGCAGTGAGCAATCTTCCAGTCGCCGCCATTTCGTGCCAGCACCCACGTGCCTCTGATCTGCCCCTTCGGCATGACCTGTCCGCTCGGTGTCGTGTGACTATCCAAAGTCTCCAGGACGACGGCGATGGCGTAATCAGAGCCAAGCGGGCGAACTCCGATAGAATCCACCTTCATCTGGACGCCATGGAACATGAGCTTATCGAATACAGTATGGCAGCGTCAATTTGGGCTCGCCCACTCCAATGCATACCCACCACATTCACGAACTCCGCGTCTTCGCAGAACAGTTTGTCCATCGCTTTCATGTCACTGGTGTTCCACGCCCCCACAAAGCCGTTGATGGTCTTCCGGATTCCTTGCTCGTCTTCTTTGGTGAGCGGGCTTTGAGGCTGCGCGTTTGTTGTCGTCTGAGCAAACGCAGGAGGTGCAAGAGCTAAAATTGCAGTGGCCGCAAGCAGAAGGGCAGCGGTGATAGTGGAGATGGTTTTCATGTTTGGTTCTTGTGTTGGTTGGTTTGTTGGTGATTTGGAAATGCGTCGCAACGCCTACTATTCTAGAAGGTGCGTGGGATCTTGCTTCGCCACCGGGACCGACGGAGTACTCGGAACGGAGCGCAACGTCTCGACACTGCCGCCATCTAGCATCCGCACTCGAATCCGGTGGAAGACAAATTCGCCCAGAACAATCCACAGGCTCATTCGGCGATCTATGGGATAAGCTTCTTTTACAATGTCGGCAATCGCGTTGCGGTCGCCGGTCCATTCCCCCATTTTCTCGCCGTCGAGATCGACAAACACGTGATCAGCATCCTGCTGACGTCGGACTTCGACT
>JANMHA010000102.1:0-27861 GCA_031374925.1 Pirellula sp.
TCCAAGCTGGTTCCGGAAATATGTCCTCGATTGCTTTCCACTGTTCATCGCTCAATCCATGACGCATAATTGGTCCTCCTATCCACCAATATGGCGTATAAGAGAAAATCAAATCAAGACCAGTTTAGAAACGGAGCCTAGGCTATTGCATGTCATCGCTTCGCGATTGAATCGTCTCACGCAACAATTTCCTGTTCGAAAACAAATTTTGGTTCGAATTCGACATTATGCTTCACCAGCATTGTGAGATACTCGTCCACGAAACTCTGCTTGCGGTGATGTTCGCGCTGATTCGAAATGTACCGCTTTACTGCTTCGGACATGGATTGACTTACGGAAAACGCACCGTACCCGCGTTGCCACTCGAATCTTCTTGGCGTCTTACGATGATCGTTGATCCATTTGGATGAGTTCGCTTTAAGAAGTTGGATGGTTTTGGAAATCGCAAATTCTGGATGGATCCGAAGGAACAGATGGACATGATCTTCGATCCCTCCCGAATTCAGGAGCGTCGATTTATGACCTTTGATGATTCCACCAATGTACGCATAAAGGTCGTCACGCCAATCGTCAAGCAACAGAGGTTTGCGGTATTTTGTCGAGAAAACGACGTGAAGCAAAATTCCGTGGTGGGTCGACATGGTTGGCTCCTGTCGTCGCTTCGCGACTGATGGTGGATGTGTTGGTTTTGGCCCTTTCCTGGGACTTACGTCCCAGGCTATCGCATGGCGTCGCTTCGCGATTTTCTGGAACTTTGATTAAGATAGTGATAATATTTGCTGAAAACGATCCTGCATTAAGGCGGATACGCTAAAAACATACACTTGTTTTCGTTGCCATCACTTTCGTGTTTATGAGTGCCACACTCCATCCTAAATACCATGTTTGAATTGCGATCTGCCCCCATCCTGGTGAGTCTCGGTTGGTCCATAGTTCTGTTTTCTTGGGCATCGGCTTATTCTCAAGAACCCGAGGCGAAAAAAAGCCCTGTTCAGCTCCCAGGTCTTCAAAACAGTGGGCAAACACTTTTGCCCAACGGTTGGTCGTTGCGCCCCGCAGGAGAGCAACTGGACATGGGGGACTTTCCCAGTCGCATGCAGTTGTCTCCGGATGGTAAGTTCGCGGCGATCCTTCATTCAGGCTGGGGAACGCACGAAGTTCGAATCGTTTCGATCGCTGAAAAGAAGGTGACTTCTTCGGTTGTCGTCGACCAAACCTTCCAGGGACTGCGATTCAACCAGGATGGCAGTAAATTATTTGTCAGCGGAGCGGAAGACGAATGCGTCACCATTTTTGGTCATCACGCAGGATACCTGACGCTAGACAAGAAAATTCAAATTGTCGACCCAAAGCAAAAGTTTGTCGTTTCCGCATTGGCTGATCTAGAAAACGGCAATAAGCTCCTGGTTTGTGGAATGATCGCTGGCCAAGTTGTGATCATGGATGTTGCCACGTCGTCCAAACTCGCCACGATTCAATTGCCAGTTGGCAGTTTCCCGTTTGAAGTCGTGGTTGCACCTGATCAGAAGCGAGCCATGGTCAGTCTTTGGGGCAAGTCTGCGGTTGCTGTAATCGATCTTGGTTCTATGACATTCGTTGAGCAGTGGCCTGTCCGAAGCCATCCGACCGAGATGCACTTTGTTGACGATGGCAAACTCTTGTTAGTCGGCTGCGCCGACGACAATTCGGTCGTGTTGCTTGAGACAGAGCATGGTACTTCGAAGGAGATCATTCATACGTCCCTCTTTGCTACAAAAAGGAATGGAAGCACACCCAATAGTTTGTCCGTTTCGCCAGATCAAAACGTCCTGATTGTGGCCAACGCAGACAACAACAACATTGCCATGTTCGACATTCGCGAGCGAGGCAAATCCAAATCGCTTGGGTTTATCCCAGTTGGCTGGTACCCGACAAGTGTTCGATTTGCCGACAATGGCGAAAAAATTCTAGTCACCAATGGCAAAGGACTCGCGTCGCGCGACAACGCGAAAGGCCCGAACCCACTTAGGGAGCCACATGCTTCGGTTCGGGAATACATTGGGGGACTGTTCAAAGGAACTCTCAGTATTATTCCCTCTCCATCGCCTGCACAGATGGTTAAGTGGACCAAGGACGCTTATGCGGTTTCGCCATTACGCGAAGACGAACAACCCAACCTGCAATCTCTCGCAAAAGACTCGGTCATTCCATCTCGGGTCGGTGACAAGTGCGCGATCAAACACTGTTTCTACATCATTAAGGAAAACCGAACCTACGACCAAGTCTTCGGAGACATGAACAAGGGCAATGGCGATCCAAATCTATGTATATTCCCTGAATCGGTCACTCCCAATCACCATGCACTCGCCAAGGACTTTGTGCTCCTCGACAATTTTTACGTTGAAAGCGAAGTGAGCGCGGATGGTCACGAGTGGTCCATGGCCGCTTACGCAACAGATTTTGTAGAGCGAGTGTGGCCACTGAACTACCGGGGTGGCAAAGGCAAGCTAGGATACACTTCGGAAGGTGGCTACGAAATTGCCTTTCCTTCCAGCGGTTACATTTGGGACCAGTGCAAGAAGTCAAACGTTAGCTACTACAGCTTTGGAGAGTTTATTCAAAACGGAGCCAAGGGCATGCCGGGTAAAGCACGCGTACCTGCTCTCGAGGGACATTTCGATCCTCTATATCGCTCCTACGATTTGGAGTACTCGGACGTTGACCGGGCCAAAAGGTTTGCAGAAAAAATGCTTGAATTCGAACGGGATGGGAATCTACCGCAGTTCATCGTGCTCCGCCTTCCAAATGACCATACGACGGGAACAAAAGTCGGCAAGAAGACTCCTACAGCCATGGTGGCGGACAACGATTTGGCCCTCGGTCAGATTGTTGAAACAATCTCTTTAAGCAAGTTTTGGTCTGAGTCTGCGATTTTTGTAGTCGAGGACGATGCTCAAAACGGATCCGACCATGTCGATGCGCATCGCACGGTGGCTTTGGCAATTAGCCCGTATGTTCGCCACGGGAGCGTTGATTCAACACTGTATTCGACGTCAAGTATGTTACGTTCGATGGAGTTGATTTTAGGTATGGAACCAATGACGCAGTTCGATGCCGCTGCCAACCCGATGTACGCAAGCTTTGGCAAGTCGCCGGAATTGAAACCGTTTCGACACTTACCCGCGCAAGCGGATCTCGAGGCAGTCAATACCGCGCTGGCTTGGGGCGCTTCCGAATCCGAAAGGTTGGATTTCGCCCAGGAAGATGCGGCCGACGATCTTTTGCTGGGTGACATTGTTTGGCGAAGCGTTCGAGGGGCAGGTTCACCGATGCCTCCACCAGTTCGCGCCGCTTTTGTTTTTGTCAATAACACGGACGACTGACGCTAGCGGCGTCAGCCACGTGGCGGATGCTGCCAGCATCCGACTTAACTCATCGTGTTTCTCTTCGCAAATCGAGCGTTGCTGGATACTCCGGATTATCCCGAGGCGTCCTTGGCACCAATCGACCTGGAGTGTGTCCGAACGGCAAGAAACGTCCGTTGCGTCGACCTTCCGCCTCCAATGCATTCACAGGAAAGGTTGCGTAATTTCGGCCACCTGGATGCGAGACATGGTAAGTGCAACCACCGACGGAATGGCCTGTCCGAATATCCCACAAATCGAAGACCAGCGGCGTGTTAACAGGCAGCGTTGGATGAAGGCATGAAACCGGCGCCCAAGCTCGATAGCGTACGCCCGATACTTGAGTACTTTGATCCCCTCCAAACTGAAGCGGTATTCGAATCCCATTGCAGAGCAATTGATGTTTCGCTGAATCCAGTCCAGTCACCTTAACCTCCAACCGCTCCACACTCGAATCGACGTAACGAGCGGTTGCTCCCCCCGCCGGCTCCTCTCCCAAGACATACCAAGGCTCAATCGCATTTCGCAATTGAATGGAAACTCCGTCGTATTCGACACTTCCAATCGACGGGAATCGGAATTCGAAATGGGGCGAGAACCAGTTGTCCTCCCAATTCCATCCATCCATCTGCAAGAATCCCAATACGTCCTGCAAGTCCCGCCACAAAAAATGAGGCAACATCAAACGGTCATGCAAATCTGTCCCCCAACGCTTGAGCGGTTGCGTATACTCGTTTCGCCAGAAATGAGCAACCATGCATCGTACCAACAACTGGGTGGCCAAACTCATTTGCGCATGTGGTGGCATTTCAAATCCCCGTAGCTCGACCAAACCAAGTCTCCCAGTTGAACTATCAGGTGAGTACATCTTGTCGATGCAAAACTCGGATCGGTGTGTGTTGCCCGTGAGATCCACTAGAAGATTACGGAGCAAGCGATCCACCAACCAAGGAGGGCAATCTTGCCCTCGTTTTGGAATTAACTCAAGTGCCGTTTGCAACTCGTAAACGGCATCGCGTCGCCCTTCATCAGCTCGCGGTGCTTGACTGGTCGGGCCGATAAAACGGTTGCTGAAAAAGTACGAAAGCGAGGGATGGTTGATCCAAAAAGAAAGCATACTCCTCAAGAGATCCGGTCGTCTTAAGAACGGACTATCCGATGGCGTCGGACCACCCATGACCACGTGGTTACCGCCTCCTGTGCCCGTGTGTTTGCCATCGAGGTCAAATTTCTCGGTCGCAAGTCGACATTGCCGAGCATCCGCGTAAATGGTAGTTGTGTTGTAAACTAATTCGTTCCAGTTTTTGGCAGGATGCACATTCACTTCGATAACGCCGGGGTCCGGCGTCACCTTGATCAATTGCAATCGATGATCTCTAGGTGGTAGATACCCTTCCAAGATAATGGGGAATTGCAGCTCGGTGGCCGTTTGCTCGATCGCCGTGACCAATTCCAAATAATCTTCCAATGTTTCTGTAGGTGGCATAAAAACATAAAGCCTCCCTTCGCGAGGCTCCACGCAAAGAGCAGTTCGAACTACTGCCTTGGGGTCCAGGCGTTCTGCGGCTTGCAAACGAGCAAGCTCCTCCGCCCACCTTTGATCATCGTCCAGGTTCAGTAAGTTGGTGGAGTGGGTCATTGTTTGCGCTGGCTCGCCCTTGCGTTGGACAACCGGCGACGCAGGAGGCAATGGGGGGCGGGCTGCAAATGGATCGCTTGGATAGACTGGTTGGCCTTGCGATTGACTGCTAACCGGCAATGTATCGATCGGCAAACGGAGGCCGATAGCAGAATCACCAGGTAACAGGAAGAGCTTCTCAGGCCGAACAGGCCAGGGGCCTGTTTGCCAACTCGCCTTGCCCTGCCACCACTGTCGACGCAATGGCAAAACAATCCCTGTCGGCTTATTCAGCCCACGATTGAATACGCGGGCTAATCGGCTTCTTTCCTCTGGATCGGCAAGTTTCGGATCCCAAGGATTGATATCGATCGGCAAGCGTTGCTCACGCCAAAGATAATAGTATGTGTCTTCGTACGCTGGCACCATCCAACGCGGATCGACGCTTAAGTTGGTTGCTAAGGAATTCGCAAATTGCCTTGCATGCTTAAAGTTGAACTCGTAGTCTCGATCTTCGTCAGCAATCAACTTACCATCATGCCAAATCGGTTCGCCATCGAGTCGCCATAAACACGTCAAAGCCCAACGTGGCAACGACTCACCAGGATACCATTTGCCTTGTCCGTAGTGAAGCAACGCTCCAGGTGCAAATCGTTTTCGAAGCAACTTGATCAACTCTCCAGAAAGAGCGCGTTTCTTCGGGCCGACCGCTTCCGAGTTCCATTCGGCACCTTCCATGTCGTCAATCGAAACGAAGGTTGGTTCTCCGCCAAAGGTTAATCGCACATCATCTTCATCCAGTTGTGTATCAACTTTTTTGCCCAATTCATCAATACGATTCCATTGTTGGTCTGAGTAAGGCTTGGTGGAGCGGGGATCCTCTACCATGCGCTGAACGGACATGGCGAATTCGAACTCGCATTCGGCTTCGTCCACCATTCCTGAAATGGGGGCAGCACTCGATGGATCGGGCGTGCAGGCTACGGGCAAATGCCCCTCGCCACAAAGCAAACCACTAGTCGGATCCAGACCGACCCAACCTGCGCCTGGCAAGTAGACTTCTGCCCATGCATGCAAGTCCGTGAAGTCCGCTTCTGGACCACTGGGGCCGTCCAGGGATTTTTGATCGGCTGCTAGCTGGACCAAGTACCCTGACGCAAAGCGGGCCGCGATTCCAAGCCGTCGCATTATCTGCACCAGCAACCAAGCAGAATCGCGACACGATCCACTCTTGAGCGATAGCGTCTCTTCCGGGCTTTGAACGCCAGCCTCCATTCGAATTTCGTACCGGATTTCCCCTTGCAAACGTTGGTTTAGACTCGTGATCGCGTCCATCGTCGGCTTCGGCGAACGGTCTACACTCGCCACCCACTTATCTACCAACGGCGTCGACGGCAGAGTTTCCAAATAGGCTGCGAGCTCACGCGCTAATTGCGGTTCATATTCGAAAGGAAAGTTGTCTGCGTAACTTTCCAAGAAAAAGTCGAATGGATTGATCGACGTTAGGTCTGCAACCAAATCGACTACGATCGACATTCGCCTGGCCGGTTTTGGGAAAACCAACCTAGCTTGGTAATTTCCCTGCGGATCCTGCTGCCAATTACAGAAGTGATCTATTGGAGTCACTCGCATCGAATAGCTTACGATTTTGGTTCGACAGTGCGGTGCAGGTCGAAGTCGCACAACCTGCGGCCCCAGGTTGACCTGTCGATCGTACTGGTAGTTGGTTTCGTGATGAATGGCAACGCGTATGGACATAGGACAACACTGCAAGGAAAGCGATTTCGGCGATGGGATTTTCGGGCGGCCAAGCATCACCCCGTTAAAACCGACAGAAAATCGACTCAAAGCGGGGAATGTGGTTGCGGCGGGAGAGGAGCCACAAATTGGCATGTACTGCTATGGCAAGCAAATGATAATCGAAAAAGCATCTGATTGTCAGCCAATCCGAGTAAGGCTTTAATGCAATAAAAATCGCCAGCGGAAATCGCTGGCGATTCAGACATAACATAGGAATCTAAACTAGGATCCTGCTTTTTACTTCGGTCCCTTTCTGGAACCGCCCGGAGAAGATCCACTCCCGCCTGGATTCATCCCGCCGGGTCCACCCATACCCGGATTCATTCCCGCTGGCCCCATGCTGCCATCCATTTCTCCACCCATTGCATCGCCAGCACCGTAACCGGAAACGCCTGCACTCCTGATCGTGAGTCCGCCGCCAAGTGGACCAACCGCCGGCAAATCAGGCTGCAAGTACATGTGGAAATTGGTGAAGTTGTCAAATTCGCGGCTTACAACGAGTTGTCCTGTCAGTGGGTCAAAGGAAACGACTTCAGCCCCCGTTTTTATCGGGTCCTTACTGGTCCCCATCGTCAATGGCGCATAGCCCTTTATGTCTACAATTGTCACGAAATTAGTGGTCTTGAAGTCCTTTAGAGCTTTGATCACCCTTTTTACAGGATGAATAACTTCAACCGGCGCTTCTCTGCCCTTAACTTTTGTAGGCGTTCCGAAAACTAAGCCACGCGAGAATAAATTATCCAGATTCTCTTTTCGAGGAACACTAATTCCTTTGGCAGCATCGAAGTCCACAAAAACACATTCAAGCTTCTCTTCACCTTTAGCAACGTAGACCGAGGCCGGTTTAGCGGTTAAAACCGGCATGCTGGGAGCCGACCATTCGGTCTCTCGGCGACTCGCTCTTTTGATGGGTGCAGCCGAACCAGATTGGGGTTTGGTGGCGACGCCAGCATCTTTTGGCTCTTGGCTCTCAAGCGCTCTTACACGTTTTAGTACTTCGTTTGAAAGCGTGCTGGATGCGGGTTTAATCGCCGTCCATTCGGGATAATTCGGATCGTACATCAAAAGCCTTACTCGGTACTTGTAGACCTTTCCTGGAAGGACTGAGAAGTCATAGAATCGAACCAATTTGTACTTCGTACTCGGTAGCTTTTTTGGAACATCCATGATTCCACTCATTCCACCATCAGAATACCCTCCCATTCCTCCACCTCCAGGATATCCTGAGCCACCCATTCCTCCCATGCCTCCGGGATAGCCTGAGCCTCCCATGCCTCCAGGACCGCTCATACCACCCATTCCTCCAGGACCGCTCATACCACCAATGCCAGCCATGCCAGCCATACCCATGCTACCACTACCCATGCCGCCTGCTGAAGCTTCGGTAAATCCACCGTCGCTTTGCATGCCACCCGCCGCGCCGGGATATCCACCTGCCATGCCAGACATACTCGCCGATTCTGACTCCTCGAAAGCACCAGTTGGGATCTCTGAGTGCGAAGCATACTTGCGATAATCGGTCAAGAGGACCGGGGGAATTGGCATTGAGATATTCGGTTCTACCCAGTTAGGTAAATGCACTTCGGAACAAGTTCCCGGTAGCTTCTTTGCGAGCTCCTTGAAGTTGTTCGGACTTGCATCAGGAAGTGGCTTCCAGTCCGATTCCTCAATTTCCTTATTCGGATCTATGATCTCAACCCGCTGCGCTTCGAAACCAACATAATTCGGAGTGTCACGTCCCTCCATGTATCCAAGAACACTATAGAATTCCTTGCGATACGAACTTTCCATTTCCTCATGCGGTGCTAAAGCGGTTACAGAAACAAAACCCTTTGAGACTGCAATCACTTTTTTCGGCACAACATCCGGTTTCACCAGAGGATTTTGAGTATTGTCCATCATGTAGTTCGTTTGCCCCATGGAACTAGTCGTGTCCAAAAAGGTCCTCATGCCGAAACGGTAGCCACGATCGTAACCCGCGGACAAAAGTCGGCGCCCGGCCGACAGAGGATCACCGCCCATTCCTCCAAAGCCATCCGTCCCTCCGCCCATAGCGGGACTGCCCGTCATTCCGGCGCCGCTAGGCATTCCAGAACCGCTGGCCAATCCGGCGCCGCCACTTTGGCTGCCCAAAGCACCCCCCGCAGTATTCCCCGGTTTTGGCGCCTTCACTTCGGGTTTTTTTGCATCTTCCAGAGTCTCTAACGGGTCAGCATTCGCTGATCTGGCGATCGCACCAAAAAAGTAATGCGCCTCCAACTTTGCAGGAGCCGCCAATACTGGGTCACTTCTTCGTGCACCTGGCTTTATAGATGACGTCCCGCCAATGTCCGAACCATACTGAATCGGATCAAGTGGCTTTCGCGACTCGCTTGCTGCGATAACAAAAACTGGAGCGACATTTCGCCCCTCTTCCGTCATCATTTCATTCCAATGGTCTTTCTTTAAATTCTGGGAGACCTGTTTGGCCTGCTCCTGAAGCTTTTGAGGGGTTTTCGCAGACGAAAATGGCTTCGTACTGAATCCAGAATAAACGACCAAACCCGCTAGCATTGTGATGAAAGCGAACACGAGCTTTTCCACATGCATTATGAAAAAGTTCTTTGGATCAAAACTAGACTTCGAACTTGAACTCTTCTTTTTCTTGGACATTCCCAGACTCCTTATATTCCAAATGTGATTCGCTTAAAGGGCAATGGTAGTTGAGGTTGACGACCGAAAACTAGCTTCCACTAATGGTTGGAACTGGAGTTTTATCTCCAACGTCGGCTGGCGTCTCAGACGCAGCTGGCAATCCGTTGTTGGGTTCAATTGGAGCTTCGTCCGCGGGGGCGGTTGGAGTCGAGTTCGGCGCTGACGGGCTGGGTGCCACTTGCACGCCGGGCAATTGATCCGTCTTTTCAGCAATCAAATCGGTGCCGAGCGTAACGATGTTCGCTGGGTTGTAAAGATATATCAATCCGAATATCTCTACGGATAACTCCGCAGGCGCATCCTGTAGCGTTGTCGCCCCCATCATGCCGCTTCCGCTCGACCCATAATCGTCCATGCCACCCATGCCGCCAGGGCCACTCATGCCTCCCATACCTCCAGGGCCACTCATGCCTCCCATGCCGCCGGGGCCGCTCATGCCACCCATCCCTCCTGGGCCACCTTTTCCACTGCCGCCACCCCCATACCCTGGCATGTCAGCACCGCCAAATCCGCCGCCACCGCCACCACCACCCATGCTAGGTGCAGGGTCCGTGTTCAATCGAACTTGATATACCTCTAACATCAATTCGGCACTTCCGCACGCAGCAACCAAACGGCTGAGGCCTGCGGGATCGATTTTGAGTCTCATTCGAATTGCAACCCGTTTGGCTACAGCATCAACGGCATTCGAAGGACTAATTGTTCGAATCGCTTCCCGTAGCTCTGCACCTTTTCGCGGCTCGAATTCGGATCCTGTAGCAAAACTAATGTACCGACCATCGGCAGGGTCGATGGCAAGTGAAGCGTCGACAAGGCCGCCACCGTCCATACCACCACTACCCATCATTTCCATCGCTTTTCCGCCACCACTCGAGCCGCCACCGCTGGACATTCCCCCATCCATTCCCCCGTCCATACCCATTCCCATTCCCATGCCCATGCCCATGCCGCCACTACCGGTACCGGTAGCCGCCGACGAAGCAAGTGGGGTTAAGACGCCTGCATTACGACTTGCGTGCTTACCCATCCTAATCCACTCCACCTCGCGAACTACCGCCTCATGGTTCTCGCGAGCATCGCCATTGGCTTTCCTAATAATCTCCATGATTCCAGTTAATAACCACATGTCTTCCTGGGTGTAGTAGATATCCAGAATCGAAGGAGCTTGCTTGTTGTACCAAGGGACTACGTGTTGTAGCAGCGTTTGTTGCGAACTGACGTCCCATCGAACCAAATCGGTAGATGCATGCGTTAGATTTGTCATACCCGTCCCTGGGTATCCGGTTCCACCATCCATACCAGCCATAGTGTCAGCCCCTCCTCCGAAAGCTGACGAGGCAGACCCCCCAAGTTTTGCTTTCCACTCGGTTCCTATTTTTTGAGAGATGGTTTTGAACTCGGGGCCAATGTACTCCTTGTAGACCTTTCGATCGTTAAGGGTGATCCGGTCGTACGGTGGTGGCAAACGCGCTGGCAAAGGGAAATCAATATATTTTTCTACTGGACGCAAAGTTTCGAAAATCTTGTGGGTGGAATCCTCGCTGAAGGCGTTTCGGGGCCAAACCATCAATGGGATTTGATTTTTGAACTGCAGTCGCCAAGCTTCTTGGATGTCCGACTCAAGCACACTGACGACCTTGTCCATCTGTGCGTGCGAAAACGAATTTGGGTGTGTGGGGACGGCGGAACTGATCGTGTTGACCTGTTCAAACGTGCTCGTAAGTTTCGTTGTTCTAGTCTTGATAAGGGCTGACAAGCTAGAATTCGATAGATAAAAAACTAATACCGTCGCGACAAAAACCAGCGTGGACAATATCCAAAATTGATACCTTACGACCGTCTTCCATTGCTTTTTAATTACGTCCATTTTTTTCGCTCCGACTTAGCAATTATTAATAACCGCAACCGACCTTTTAACACAAAACACCGTTTTACACACTCTATCCAGCCACTTCTGAACCGTTTACAGCCGTATCGGCTGGCGCATCGCCTCCAGTCACTTCGGGCTCCGGTACAGGAAGGAGTCCTCCTGCTTTTGCGCCACCTTCTTCATCAAATCTTGGCTGCCAAGCGAACTGCACAACGAAAGAGCATTTAGGAGCAAGAAAGAACGGGGGGATTTCTTTTCCATCCTCGTCGAGAAGTTTTTCTGGCGGTCTCCCTAAACCTCCGGCTAATCCTCCGCCTGATCCTCCACCGGGATTATCAAAATTATCACCAATTCCACCTGGTCCACCTGGTCCAGCCATTCCTCCGGGACCACTCATGCCTCCCATGCTCCCAGGCCCGCTCATGCCCCCCATGCCTTTTCCGCTGCTACCGGACATTCCGCCGTCCATTGTGGAACTTGAGGATGCTGGCGCTGCGTACCCAAGTTTGATCAACCGTTTTGCGTACGCAGGATTGGCAATGCGATGATTTGTATCTGCCGGAGGAGCCGTGATTACAACGGGCAATCGAATTCCCAACTCCCTCAATGAGAAAGTCAACGGCTTTTCATCCGGCTTTTCGTTCGGGATTTCAATGCGCCCATTTTCCAAGAATTCAATCATGTATTTCAAGACATGGGCTTCACCTTCTTCGCCTCTATGGCCATTGAAATAGTGATGGCCACGAAGTTCAACCACCCAGCCAGCCCCGACCAATGGGCTTGGGTCCGGAACTTCTTTATCCGCATCTGGTGACTTTAACAACTGTCGGCGAGTGGATACACCTTCTTTGTAGTTGGTCAAAAGCTCCGGCGAGGTCCATCTGGTCAGGTCCGTTTCGAATTTCTGTTCAATACGGGTGATGTGAAAGTCTTTGCGATCTGAGTAAGGAAGCTCGACAGGGGTTTTGTCCGCCAGCGCCGGGTTGCGGTTGAGCGATGCCTCAATCGCTTTATGCAATTCCAGCAGCATTACACGCTTTCTGGCCCCTACTCCAACTTCTTTACCGACCTTTTCAAACAAGGAAATCTTGTCTTTTCGTTTGGCGTCTTCGGACTTTTCATTCGTCGATTCGGTCGCAACGCTGGCAACCGACTTTTCCGCCGCGCTCCAAATAGGCTCGTCCACCACGCTTAACACACGACCCATGGTTGCATGGTTGGTAACCATTCCCACAAGCAACACGGACAAAGCACCAACCACCCAAGGTTTCTTCATGCGAACCACGCGATCGATTACGATCTCGCGAGGCAAAAGACTTGTCCTCATCGGGCCACGTTTGAGCAATTGCAAACAGATTCCATACACCACACCAAAAGCGGCCGCATTTTCCTTGAACGCTTGTGCTCCTGTAACTTCCGACCCTTCTAACTTTGGGAATTTGTCCAAAACGTCAACGTCCAGACCCAGGTTCTTGTTCAAAAACTGTTGAAGCCCTGGTAATTTGGCCGTGTTCCCCATGAGAAACATCGATTCCAATTCACTCTTTTTGTTCAGTGTTTTAAAGAAATTGAGAGAGCGTTGGATTTCTGTGACCATGTCGTTAAACACGGGACGCATCGCCTGAAAAACCAACTTAGGGTCATCCGCTTGCATCGCATTCCGTTTGAGGTGCTCCGCCTTGGCAAACGTCAGTTTTAGGTCTTTTGTCAACTGACGTGTGAAGTGATTTCCGCCGATGGGAATGCTTCTCTGCCATACGCGAAAACCATTGGTTACGATCAAATCGCTGGCATCGGTACCTATCGATAGGACCACGGTCGACTTCTGAGGACTGTCTGGGTCAAACGCTTCCTCTGCCATGCGTTCTTTGAACCGATCGTGAGCGATCATGTTGTAGATACTCATCGGTGCCAGTTGCACCAGATCGATATCCAAAGATCGTTCGCGATATGGTTTTAGCGATCGGAAGACCGCGTCGCGTTTCATCGCAAATAGACCAACCTCGCTCTCCAAAGCGTAGCCGTCCTCGATTTGAGCACCTTCCATTTGCTGGAAGTCCCAAATGACGTCGTTGAGGTCAAAAGGTATTTGCTGCTTGGCTTCATACTTAACAATGTCGCCAATCTTCTTCACTTCCACTGGCGGTGGCTTGAAGAATTTGGCCAAGCCACTTTGTCCGGGAACGCTAACGCCGACCTTTGCTCCACGCAGGTCGTTGCGTGACAAGAATTGCTGCATTGCGTCAGCAATTAGCAATTCCGGCTCTGCTTCGGGTTGGCTCAGAATCTTTGGGTATTCGACGAAGTCGAAAACATCCGTTACGACTTGGTCTCCCTCCAAGTGACATCGCAAACCCTTGAGGGCGCTTTGACCAATTTCCAAGCCCCAAACATGCTGAATTTTCTTCGCCATCGTGCGAACCCCTCCCCGTCCAACGTTTCTCGAACCAACGCATCGAGCTAAAAGAGACGAGCAGTAAGCAGTAGTGTGATTGTGATGAGTATGGCGAACGCCCCAACTGACGTGGTTCGTTACAGGAATTCGCTCAAGCCTTATCGTATCGCCTAGGACCACCCTCTGTCAAATTTTCATTTCAATCCAGGAGAAAATAGTTGAATTCGAGCCCCATTCGCACAGAAAAAAGGGATTCGGGTCAGGACAATCCATTTTGCTCGGCTTTTTCTATCTGGAATGCTGATCTCCACTTGGCATGGATGGCGGATTGACGCGAAGATAGATTAGGGGGAGAAAGTAAAAAGCACCCATTTTCCTTCGCTGAAATTCTGTTTGGACACGGCGTAGCAAATTATGACTAAAAACGACAATGCTCACCAAACGCCAAACTCACTGCCTTGTAGGCTTGGCATGTGGAACTCCGAAAGAACCGCGAACCCTAGCGCAAGTCACTGTACACGCAGCCATCGAGACGATGCGTTCCAGGGTAGGAGTCTTGGAACGATGACCAACCGCAGCGCTTTTTGGATCGCGTTTTTCACGTTGCTTTTTGTCGCGTTTTGTGAACCTGTTTCTTCTCAATTCGACCCTCAATCCAATGGTTCTCCGAACGATTTGGGGAAACGCATCTCGACGCTGATTGACCAACTAAGCGACCCCAACTACTCAACCCGTCTCCGCGCTCAAGCTGAACTGGAGCGGATCGGCGTGCTTGCTCTGGATCAATTGCACAAAGCGAGTTTCCATCCTGACCCACAAATCGCCGCTACGGCTCGCTACGTCGTTCAGAGCAATCAGTTCTCCTGGTCATGGGACACTGATCCAGTCAGCGTCCGCCAGATCTTGACCAACTACGGAGCGGCTGACTCCGAGAAATCCATCTACATAGATCAGTTGCAACGACTTGAGCACGACGAAGGCTTCGGAGCACTGTGTCGATTGGTTCGTTATGAGACCAGAAGCGGATTGGCTAAACGCGCCGCACTCATCCTGATGCGAAGCAAACCCAATGTCGGCCAGACTTTGGAGAATCGAAAAGAGGCCCTACGAAACTATGTCAACGGTGGCCAGAGTCAAGCCAGTCGATGGTTGCTCAAATACGCATCCAACAACAACGAGTTCGATCAGATTTGGTGGGAACATACCCTGGCCGAAGAGCTGCAACAATTGAAAGACAGTTCGATTGAAACCAACTTGGAACTCGTCATGGATTTGCATAAGTGGGTCGTCGAGCAGACGTTTGACCTGCCCCACTTGAGGTCCTTCTCGCTTGCGACAGCACGCTCGATATTAACGATTGGAAAGACCGTGACGACGCTCGAATCCGCCATCGGACACCGATCCACCCGTGCGAATGAATTTGCCCAGTGGGCGTTGAAGTGCAAGTTGCCAGAGCTTGTTCAAGAGCAGCACTCAAAACTCCCGAGCAGTATTATTACACGCGAATTTATTTTTGGGTATCTACTCGCAGAGAGCTTCTTGTTGCAGGCGGATCCCGTCCTCGCAAACACTATCGCCGAACACAGCTTGAACCAAGTCCCTTGCAACGAAAAGGGTTTGCCCATAATTGCATCCCCAGACGACCCTGCCCAAGGCAAACCAAACATCCAGTTTTTGAGCAAAGGCAACACATCGGATCAAGATCGCCGGTCTGCGATTGCACAAAAACTAGAGGAACGGGGCCAATTCGATTGGGCTGAGGCTGAGTTTCGACTAGTTCTAAACGATGACTTAACGAATATGGCCACTCTCGATGGCATGATCCGACTCGCCGCAATGCTGCAAATTCAGGCTAAGCATGCTGAGGCTGCAGATGTCCTTGAGCCTTTCGTGACTCGCTACAATAACGAGCCTTTGTTCCAACGCCAAATGAACGAATGGAACAGAAACATAGGCAATGTCATATCTAACTTCCACTTGTATGTTGCCGATGACGCCCGACAAACCCAAGACAATGACAAAGCTGCAAAGAATTACTGGCTGTCGATCGAACTTTCACCCGAGAATGTCGATGCCATCATCGGGCTTTACAAACTCCCCCTCTCAGTAAGCGACAAAGACAAATCCCGTGCAAAATTGGGAAAGATTATCTTCGACTTGAGAGCTGGAATACGCAACGGAGAGGAAGAACTCAAAAAGTCGAAACCCAGTGATCTTGCTTTCTTTTCCATTTGGATCGCAGACAAGTGCAATACACTAGCGTGGTTGATCGCCAATACCGAAGGAAGCAAAGAAGAGGCGCTCTTTCTTAGTCGGAAAGCTTGTATCCTGTCGCCCGAACATGCCGAGTATTTGGACACGCTTGCCTATTGCTATGCTGCAATGGAGCGATACCAAGATGCCGTCCAACAACAACGCCGCGCGGTCGACCTAAAGCCCCACCATCCAGAACTAGTCAAGGCACTCAAACGCTTTGAAGCAAATCTGCGATCCGCCCCTAAAAGCCCCTAGCCCCGCAAACTTCAGTGGTGCGTATCTCGCAAGGGTTTTGCCACTCGGTGGCATTCATACGCCGTCGGCTTTATGCTTTATGCCGAGGGTTCCAGGTTTTGGTAGGCCGCTCGAATGCAATCCAAGTAGGCGTGCACTGTATCCCTGTACCCCATTTCTAACGCATCGGCGATTAATGCGTGCCCTATCGAAACCTCAGCCACACCCGGCACTAAAGTCAGAAAGGGTGTTAGATTCTCTCGATTCAAATCGTGACCAGCGTTCACTCCTAGCCCCGAGTTAATGGCCGCCTTGGCGGTGGCCACAAATCTCGAAAGTGTCGAATTTCGTGCGGACGTCGGAAACGAACTAGCCCATGATTCTGTGTACAATTCAATCCTCGTGGCGCCAGCTTTTTTGGCCAATATCATCTGCTCAGGAATCGGATCCATAAATAAACTCACCCGTACACCTAGGTCTTCACATTCTCGTATCAAAGGCTCTAGGCTCGCTGCATCCTCAACCAAATTCCATCCATGGTCCGAGGTTGCCTGCGCTTCGCTGTCCGGCACAAACGTCGCTTGAGAAGGGCGGACAAGCCGAATCAATTCCATCAAGTTGTGGAACGGATTGCCCTCGACATTGTATTCGGCATTAGGCCAATCCTTGAGCAACTCAGCAATTTCAAACACATCGTCACGGCGTATGTGACGCTCGTCAGGCCTCGGGTGAACGGTGATTCCATTAGCCCCGGCGGCCAGACAAATACTTGATGCTCGAACGACATTCGGAATACCTAATTGCCGGGTGTTTCGCAGCAACGCGACCTTGTTGACATTGACGGACAGTTGCGTTCGATTTGTTGGATGCATAGGTTCAGTCGACGGCTGATGATTGAGAACAAACGCGACATAGGTCAACTCGGCAACTCGATGCCCTGCAAAAGCGAATTACTTTGGACTTCAATTGCTTTCCCTTGTCGCAGACAAACTCGAAGCCATTGATTGAGGCTTCTCACGTCACTGATAACGCCGTCAAAGGACAATTCAGTGCACCACAATAGATCCTGTTTGCCGCGCAAAGACCAGTGCCACAATAGCCGAATCTGTTTTTGAGAACGATTGTGTATTGCGTTTAACACCGTATCCTTGTCTCGGCCCGCCATAACTCGTTCCAAAAGCCCGTCACAGTCAACGATTAGGACTCCCGACCGAAGCATTGCTTCCAACAATTCCCCATCACTTGAGTCGCGCAGACCGGCAACATGCCAAACAATCTCTCGCTTTCTATTGGAAGGGTCCTGGATTGTTTGTGCGAACTGTTCTGCCAATCGTCTGAGTAGAGCTCGATGCAGAGGCCTCAAGTCCAAGAGACTCCAGTCTTGCAAAAGTTGCGCAGCGATGGTTTTTTTCATGACTCGCGAGGCAAAGTAGAGACAAGGACAGTTGTACCCTGTGGGATGTCAATTTCGGAAGTTGGGCAGGCGAACGGGACTAGAACGGTCTGACCTCGTTCGAGAAGGAACTCGTTCGAACTGGTTCTCAAGACTGCATTTCCCTTAGGTACGGTGATGATTGCAAGTTGCTTGCGATCGAGCGGAAAAGTGCCAGGGCATGCATACTCCTGCAACATGAATTTGTCGCAGTCTACTAACGTTGTCGCTTCCAAAGCCTCGACCTGTTTCCGAGGCACAAACGCGACTGGTCCACGATCAAAATCGATTACTTCCAACGCTTTCTCGATATGCAGTTGACGTGGTTGCCCGTCTTTATCGACGCGATCCCAATCGAAAAGCCTAAACGTGCAATCGCTCGCTTGTTGTATCTCTGCCACCATCAAACCTGCACCCAACGCATGAACCGTACCTGCCGGGATAAAGATACAATCGCCCGTTTTGGGCGAAAGCACGTGCAAGCAGTTCTCCGTTTCCCCCTTTTCGATCGCGGCAAGCAAAGCCTGCCGGTCTACACCAGACTTCAAACCCGCATAAAGTTTCGCATCCGGTTCGGCATCGATGACGTACCATGCTTCTGTTTTTCCACGGTCTGGCTGCGTCATTTTGGCACCGTACGCATCGTCCGGATGGACTTGAACGCTGAGTACTCTTTGGCAGTCGAGGTACTTCAACAACAGCGGAAAACGTTCGTTAGGAGCGTCACGACCGATAACTTCGTTAGGAAAAGACTCAATTAATTGCCGCAATGTCCAACCGGCGAAGGCTCCTTCGGCCACGATGGACTCACCCTCGCGATGATCGACAATTTCCCAACTTTCAGCCCAAATGCCACTTCCAGGTGGCTTTTTGCCTAGCTTACTGGCAAGCCGATCGCCACCCCAGATGTACGAACGAAAAATTGGCTCAAAACGAATCGGCTGTTCTGGTAAAAACATGGATTGCCAAAAGGACGGTTAAGAACAAACTGGGGGGACACGAACGGGCGCGCCCGCACGTTCATTTTACTCGCCCCACATAAACTACGCACGACGGCACGAAAATTCGCGCCAAACTACTATATCGGAGACTAGATTGATGGCGAAAAGCGTCCTTGCACTTAAAAAGGCCGACGACCTATTTGAGAAAAGCTCAATGAGCTTTGGAGACCATCTCGAAGAACTCCGCCGTTCCCTTTTCAAAGCGTCCATCTGGTTGGCGGTTGGATTGGTAATCGGGTTACCCCTGGCCACCACCATCGTGAATTACATGCAAGTTCCGCTGAAAATTTCCCTCGATAGGTATTACGATAAAAAAAGCAAAGCGGAAATGAAGAAGGCTGTAGGAAAAGAAGTTTCTCCAGACCTCTCGAAATGGCTTACGGACAATAAAAAAGTAAGCCAAATCGTTTATCGAGATATGCGGCGATTGAAAGCCGCGATGTCGGACGAGCTTTCGGAAACGGATCGAAAACAAGCGGATAACTTTGGACTGCCAGTCGTCGAGGATTTGGTCGCATTTCGCGAGTTCGTTGGAATTGATACCGGAACCGAATCGCTCGGACTCCAAGAACCCTTTTTGATTTGGTTCAAAGCTGGTTTAGTCATTGCATTCCTCGTTGCTAGCCCAGGCATCTTTTTCCATATTTGGCAATTCATCTCTGCAGGACTGTACCCTCACGAACGACGCTACGTTTACTTCTTTCTGCCAACAAGCCTGCTCTTGTTTTGGGCTGGCGCCGCCCTGGCCTTTTTTGTGATCTTTAATATGGTTATCGACTTTCTGCTTGATTTCAATGCAAGCATGGGGATTGGGGCGTCTCCACGACTTACCGATTACATGTCTTTTGCGCTCATGCTTCCGTTAGGATTCGGCATCTCATTTCAACTACCGCTGGTGATGCTCGTGCTTGAACGACTCGGCATCCTCTCGGTCAAACTCTATGTATCCCAGTGGCGAATGGCGATCCTCATTATCGCTTTCCTTTCGATGATTCTGACCCCGAACGACGTTGGAAGCATGCTGGGAATGGCGGTTCCACTTATTGGCCTCTACTTCGTCGGTATCGCCATGTGCAAATACCTGCCGAGAAGTGATATGCTACGAGGGCAAGCAGTCGACCCAAGTTGATGGACTGCGGCCTGCCCGTCAACGCATGGACATGGAGGATGAGGCTCCTGCCGAACCATGGCGACGCGAGTTAGCTCGGCAGCAGCCTCGCTCTCCCATTGGTATGCTACGTTGCGATCAACCATTTGAAAGAACCCTATTCATGACGATCCACCCTAACCGCCGACAATTCACTCAGTCGATGGCCGCAGTATCCCTATACGGATTGACGCAGAATCGACCGACATGTTTCGGGCAAGAAATAACCGATGATGCGTCTTCCAAGTCCAAGCGACGTACTGCCGTTGGTGCAAACGTAGCAGCGACCGTGCATCCCATTGCATCCCAAGCGGCACTGAACATGTACCAAAAGGGTGGCAATGCAGTCGATGCTGCCATCGCTGCAGCCCTTTGCTTGGGGGTCGTCGATGGACATAATTCAGGCATTGGTGGTGGTTGCTTGATGTTGATCCGAACTCAGGGTGGTGCACTTCATGCTATCGATGGCAGAGAAACCGCACCTGCCGAAGCATCGGAAACCATGTATGTCCGCGACGGCAAACCGGTCGCGGAGTTGAGCCAAACAGGATCGCTTGCTTGCGCCGTCCCGAGTCAAATCGCAGCCCTAAAACTTGCTCACGACAGACTTGGAATTTTGAAATGGGAGTCCCTTTTCGAACCCGCCGTCGAAGCAGCCGAAATCGGTTATCCCATTGGTTTCGCAACGCACAACGCAATCGCTTCCGAACGCGCTAACCTTGCCAAGTGCGACGCCAGCAGAACGGTATTGCTAAAACCAGATGGGAGTGTCCCAAAGGTTGGAGAAGTTTTGCGACAATCGGACCTCGCGCAAACACTGCGTCAAATTGCAAAAAATGGTCCCGCCTGGTTCTACACCGGCGATTTCGCTAACGCTGCCGTTGAGCACCTCGAAAAACATGCCGGGATACTAGCCTTGGCTGACTTCGCTAACTATCGAGCGATCGAACGGACGTGCCTCAAAACCAACTACCGAAACTATCAAGTGATTGGCTTCCCGACCCCTAGCTCAGGCGGCATTCACATAGCTCAGATGCTGAACATGCTCGGCAAGTTCGACGTTGCCAAGATTTATGCCAAGTCCAAGGGAGAGTTTTTTCATCTACTTGCGGAATGCATGAAGCGCGCATTCGCCGATCGAGCCCATTGGCTTGGCGACAGCGATTTCGTGGACGTACCCAAATTTCTGGTCGATCCAGCCTACGCTGCTTCGCTTGCATCCCAAATTCGATTGGACAAAGCTTCTTCGGCAATCGTCCATGGCAATT
This sequence comes from Pirellula sp., assembly GCA_031374925.1. Classification (GTDB taxonomy): domain Bacteria; phylum Planctomycetota; class Planctomycetia; order Pirellulales; family Pirellulaceae; genus JBKCUI01. The sequence goes on from JANMHA010000102.1 coordinate 21,099, forward strand.
CAATTATGGACGAAGACAAAAAGCACACTACGCATTTGGCAACCGCTGACGCGCTCGGCAATTGGGTCGCCCTAACGTCGACTGTGAATACCACCTGGGGATGCAAAGTCATGATCCCCGGCACCGGAGTCATGCTCAATAATCAAATGGACGATTTCAGTATCTCGCCTGGAGTTCCAAACGCCTTCGGCTTGATTGGATCAGAAGCCAACGCAATCGCACCCAACAAACGCCCTCTCTCCAGCATGAGCCCATCGATCGTGCTTGAAAAAAACGGAACACCGTTTCTGACTTGTGGCGCCGCCGGCGGTCCGAAAATCATCAACGCGACGCTACAAAACATCGTACGATGCATCGATTTGAACGAGTCTATCGACCAAGCCATCGCGTCGGCCAGAATCCACCAACAGTGGCGTCCAGACGTTGTTTATCATGAACCTAACCTAGGTGGTTTGCGTCAAGCATTGACGGACAGTCGCGACTCCAGCAGCAACGCCAGCAAACACTTGGCAACACTCGGACATCCGCTCAAGGTCGCCAGTTCGCTCGCGATCGCTCAAGGAATCCAAAAGACCGACCTCGGTCTGCTCGCGACTTCCGATCCGAGAATTGACGGCCAAGCAATCGCCTATTGATAAGCCTAGTCTCCACCCATTTTCTATCCCCCGAGCCGAAGGCAACCGTTACGTGTCGCCTTCGACTCGGGGCTAAACGACGCAACAACGAGACCAATGAAAGTCCAATTCCATATCACCTTGGAGTCGATCGAACGTAGATGCCTGTCGTCTATTTTAAACGCCACAAAATGCAGATTGACCTTCTGAAGTTCGATCGACCATACATCCCAAGCGAAAGCGTCTTCCGATTTGTACCTTGGTCTGAAAAGGTCATGGGACAGCATGCCTTGGCGAAATGGGATAGCTTCCGATTAGAAATCGATGCCAATGTGTTTCCTTGCCTGGGAGATCGCGATGGTTGCCGACAACTGATGCGAGACATCTCGTTGAGGGACAACTTTGTACCGGAAGCAACGTGGCTCGCAATTGCCGACCCGGAGGGGAAACCGGAAGTGCCGGTTGGCACGATCCAAGGGCTAAGACTTAACGCAATCGAAGGAGCCATTCAAAACGTCGGAGTTGTTCCTCAATTTCGAGGTATGGGCCTAGGACGAGAATTACTCCAACTCGCACTGCAGGGCTTTCGAGAAACCGGTTGCGCAAAAGTTAACCTTGAAGTCACTATCCACAACACGGGTGCGATTCGCCTCTATGAATCGGTCGGATTTCGCTACGTGGAAACGGTATTCAAAGTAGGGAATGTACCAGTTAATGCTTAGGCATCACGTGTGGCCTACATCAAGTGTGGCCGTTCGAGGCCCTCGCTCAGGTTTTTAAGACGACAACGAGCGATGGGCCTCGCTCGTCCACGCAGATTGCTACGGTTTAGCGGTCACTCTGTCACTGGAAGCCTAAACGCTGATGCTTCGCGATCATTGCGTACAACTAACACGTCGCCAGCCAACGCCAAATGGTTCCATGTCTTGCTGGTGAGCGCTTCAAACTTGGCCAATTCTTGATGCTCTCTGGGGTTTGCTGCTACCAAGACAATTTCGCCAGACTCGGCCTGAATCAATAGCTTATCTTTGACGAGCAAGAGTTTGCCATGTCCGTAACGACCACTCTTCCATAACCGCTCCCCATTCGCTAGGTCGATGCATACAAGAATACCGTTATCGAGCCCGTAGGCGCAATTCTGTTGGACCACAAAGTTCGATAGCTTCGACTTGAGCAACTTTGACTCCCATAGGATTTCAGGTGTCCAGCCATCGTCGGACCGAGTCACTTTTACTAACGCTGTGCCTTTATCATAGCCGGAAGAAATGATAATCTTCGCGTATGCGTTATCGCCATTCTCCAGGCTTGCCGTTCGATTCGTTTCATCCTGTCCCAATACAATCGGCTCGGCGACATTGACCCGTGATTCACCCTGAGTTACCCACGGTTGAAGCCATTGCAAACGGCCGTCGACGCCATAGGACCTTAGCCCAGCACCATTGAAGCTTAGTATTTGCTGTCGGCCACAAAGCGAGGCTGCAACAGGCGAAGCATACGAAGCTTGATCATCACCGGAACGCCAAGCCTCTTTGCCGGTCTCTATGAAGTAAGCGATAGCCGATGCACCAGTTCCTGCCCCTGGCGTAACAACCACTTTGTCTTGGAGCACCAAAGGTGACCCAGTCATGCCAAACGCAAGGTTTTGGGAAACTGTGTCAGTGAAAACTGAATGCTTCCAAAGCAAGTCGCCCGTCTTGAAATCAACGCAGGTGAGTATTCCAGTCGCACCCAAGGAAAAAACACGTCCTTCGCGAATCGTTGGTGTGGATCGCGGACCATCGCCATATTCATGATTGAATCGCGTCAATTCGCGGTGACACCAAATTTCTATTCCAGTGCGGGCATCATAGCAGACTACGCATTCGTATTCCTCACGCTGTTCCAAGTTGACCGCAGCGTTTCCAACGATAGAGAACCCCGACCATCCCAATCCCACTGGATGACGCCAAAGTAACCTGGGTGGCAATTCGTTCCAATTCGCCACGAGATCCACCCCAGATATTTGTCCCAAACGATTCTTGCCAAGGATTTCCGGGAAATCATTCTCGGTTGGCATAAAATCATAGTCGAGGGTCGGGTGTGTTCTGATAGGGGAGAGGGACGTTAGATACGTCTTGATTTGCACTTCTGCCGTTGGAGTCCATCGCCATGTGATTCGCGGTGTCCGATTGCCATAGTAGCCGTCAATACGGAGGATCTTTGTGGCGCCGAAGCATACGACACCAACGATCGCAGAGAGCATCGACAGCGATCTCGTGTTGGGTCTGAATCGGATCACCGCCATGCTAACTACCAAGAGAATAACCAGTCCGATTCCCAAATAAAGACACATTCCATCAAGTCCAATGAATAGCAATTTCGCCTGCTCTTCCTGCAACCATTGAATTGCACTGATCGATAGACTTAAAACCAGTCCTGTACCGATCAGAAAAACCAGGAGGACCCAAGCCGGATACCTGCGATACGAAGGGGCCCGATGCACCTCTGTCGCGTCATAAGTTTCAGGCAGACTGGGAGACATTGGATGACTCAAGAAATGGCTTGCAACTGAATTCGTATTAGTCTTAAAAGATACACCTCCCTTCAGGTGCAACGACGATCAACAAAGTCCTCCCAAAGGGTATTGTCCATTCTTCTCTCCGAATTTAACAATCATGATTGATTTAACGGATTTGGATTGCTGGGATTCATCCCAGCTTTTAGAAAGCACAGCGTACAGCGAAATTCGATTCACGCGGTCATGTGCGATTGTCGATCCGTCGCGGCAATTCCGTACGCAGAACTCATCCGAAAGCTCCGATGAATCGGAGCACTCCAAATCCCGGCTCTACTCAAACCTAAGCAGTGCATACTTCTTCTTGCCCACTCGGAGGACAATGACGGACTCGCTCGCCAAATCTGCCGACGTCAGAACGCGATCGATCCCTTCGGCCTTGCGGTTGTTGATGTATACCGAACCTCCCTCGATCGCTCGCCTGGCCTCTCCTTTGCTTGAACAGAGCGAAACACTGCACAACGCTTCCACCAGCGAAACCCCTTCTCTCAATCGATCCATGGACATGGCGCTACTGGGTACATCCGCAAATATCGAGTTCAGTTCTTTGTCGCTCAACGAATCGATCGCGGCTCCGAACAAAGTTTGCGAAGCTCGAAGCGCAGATTGCAATCCGGACTCCCCATGCACCAAACGCGTAATCGATTCCGCCAACCGACGCTGAGCAGCGCTCGGCTTTTCAGCCATCGAGGCTTCTATTTGCAAGTACTCCTCGCTCGTTACATCCGACAAGAATCGAAGCACCATCAAAACGTCAGCATCGGCCACGTTAATAAAGTACTGGTAAAACTCGTACGGAGTAGTTTTGTCGGCCGAAAGCCAAACCGCCCCCTTCTCGGTCTTGCCCATTTTCCGACCATCGGAGGTTGTTAACAATGGACAAGTCAATCCGTAAAGCTGTTGGCTAAGCATTCTGCGCCCAAGATCGATCCCCGCCGTAATGTTCCCCCATTGATCGCTGCCGCCGATTTGAAGCTTGCAATTGCGGTGCTGTGCAAGGTAGGCAAAGTCGTAAGCTTGCAAAAGCATGTAGCTGAATTCGGTGAAGCTCAAGCCGCTGTCCTGTCGTTCCAACCGGCTCTTGACCGAGTCTTTTCCTAACATCACGTTGACTGGGAAATTCTTGCCCACATCGCGCAGGAAATCAAGAAATGAAAAGGAGTGCATCCAATCGTAGTTGTTGACCACGACAGCCGCGTTAGGGCCATCGAAATCCAGAAACCGTCGCATCTGCGTTTCAATGCTTACAACATTGTGCTTCAAAATGTCCTTCGAGAGCAGAACTCGCTCATCTGACTTGCCGCTGGGATCGCCCACCATGCCGGTGGCCCCACCGACGAGCGCGATCGGTTTGTGGCCTGCCTGTTGAAATCGCCTCAACATCATCAGCGGCAACAATGAGCCAACGTGCAGCGAGTCCGAGGTCGGATCAAAACCTGCATAAACAACGGTCGATGTCTCTAACTCCTTGGATATTGCAGCCAAATCTGTGCACTGGTGGGTCAGGGCTCGCCACTGAAGTTCCTCAATGATATTTATGGAAACAGCCATCTGTGAACTTCCTAGTCGAATCTGAAAAGTACGGATGGCCGTTGACGCCAAATCCTCGTGGTTCATGCGAAAGAGTGGAGATGTTACAAGAAAACATCCAAGATGGAAACGGGCTACGGCTCGGGGTTAAACAATTCGGTCTGCAACAGCCACGTAAGCGCATAGGTTCTGATTTCATTCGGACCGTGCAAAACATTGTCGTCTTTTGCTCCGCAAAAGTGCGTTAACACGGCGCACTTTCGCTGAGCGAAAGGCGACAATTGCGTGGAGTCTTACATTCTTTTTACAATTGTCTGATGGGATTTAGACCATTCGCTTTGCATCCTTTGCTTAAATAGACTTCATCGCAGTTCCAAGCCGCACATGGGTGCAGCCCTGCGTGCCACGATTTCAATAGGAGTAATCATGATGAGTTTCTATTCTTTTCGATCGCTGTTCGCAATGTTGACCATTGCTGGCATTGCGATTGGTTTTAATGTGAGGTCTGCGGATGCAGAGCAAATCAAGCTCAATGCCGCCTTAGCAAAGCCGACTATTTTGGCAGGCGACAAGAGTCTCAATTACCTCAAAGTCAAACTGACTGGCTTTGATCTGCCGAAAGCGTCAGTCCGGCCTCCAGTGAACATTGCGATTGTATTGGATCGAAGTGGATCGATGAAGGGCGACAAGATCTTGCAAGCGAAACGAGCCGCATTGGCGGCCGTTGATCGGCTTCGCGATGACGATATCGTTTCGGTAGTCACCTACGACACCAACGTTCGCGTTTTGGTACCCGCGACTCGGGCCAGCGATCGTGCGTCGATTCGCCAAGCTATCGAATCTATACAGGCCGATGGCAATACGGCACTCTTTGCGGGAGTATCCAAGGGTGCCGCCGAGGTTCGCAAGTTCTTGGATGACAAACACGTCAATCGAATCATCCTCCTTAGCGACGGCCTCGCGAACGTGGGGCCTTCCTCGCCATCCGAATTGGAACACCTCGGTCAGTCACTTCTCAAGGAAAAGATCAGTGTTAGCACGCTTGGTTTAGGCTCCGGATACAACGAAGATCTCATGACCAGCTTGGCAGCCGCATCCAGTGGCAATCACGTCTTCATCGAGAACGCAAATAATCTAATCGCCGTATTTAACAATGAATTCGATGACTTGCTGAGTGTTGTTGCTTCTGAGTTTGACATTCAAATCACGCTTGCCCAATCGATGCGTCCTGTCCGATCGCTGGGTAACAAAGCCGATATTCAAGGCCAGATAATTCGAATCCCTCTTGCCCAACTCTATGCCCGACAAGAGCGATATTTCATCTTAGAAGTCGAAGTGGCTGCCGGAGAGAACGGCCAGGAATCACCGTTCGCCGAGGTTCGAGTTCAATACCGCAATATGCAAACCCACACAACCGATCAACTCGGAAGCAAGATCGCCGTCCGATACTCCGATAGGCTAGAAAAAGTGGAAGCCGATGTGGACGTCGAGGCCAGAGTCTTGAGCGCAGTTCAAATCGCCGCCGAGCGCAATCGGGAAGCAACCGCACTGCGAGACTCAGGCAAGGTCGAGGAAGCCAAGCTGTTGCTAGTAAAGAACGCTTCGGATCTTGCACTCATTTCGGATTTCAGTCTCAAGAACAACTACCTCTGTCCAGATGTTGCCCTTGGCTGCAAGTTGAACGAACAGCAATCAGCTGAGGTTGCGGACAATGCAAAATGGAATGATAACCGAAAGAGGATGCGAGAGTACCAAGACTCGACCTCACGCCAGCAATCCTACGACGCAGCAGGAAAACGCAAATAGGGCCGGTGGAACAAGTTGATTCAGTTCAGGTTGAGCGGGAGCTTGTCTCCCCTCAACCTTGTTTTGGCGTCCTATCAAGCTGTAGGCTTCCTGACGCACCCCGCTGCTGCCTCGACCGCCTAAGGCGTCGCTAAACAATTAACTACCGAATTGCGATTCTAGTTTGGATGGATTTCATAGTTCCATTCGCCGTGAAACGCGTTTCGCCTAATCATAACTTCGTCCAGCTGGTTCTGTGTAACTTGTCGAGCCTTTTTAT
>JANMHA010000103.1:0-2366 GCA_031374925.1 Pirellula sp.
ATAAAAAGGCTCGACAAGTTACACAGAACCAGCTGGACGAAGTTATGATTAGGCGAAACGCGTTTCACGGCGAATGGAACTATGAAATCCATCCAAACTAGAATCGCAATTCGGTAGTTAATTGTTTAGCGACGCCTAAGTACAACCAGTATGAGTCGTTGGTCATGCCGCTGGTCAAGTGGCTGCTGGACCATGGTGTGGTTTTTCATTATGGCACTGAGGTCATTGATGTCGATTTTGACATATCGACCGGACGCAAACGGGCTACCCGCATCCACTGGCGTAGGGATGGCATCGAAGGCGGGGTCAATCTTGGCACCGACGACCTCGTATTCATTACCATCGGCTCGCTCACTGAAAACTCCGACAACGGTGACCAACACACACCGGCGAAACTCAATGTAGGGCCTGCCCCGGCATGGGATCTGTGGCGACGCATCGCCGCAAAAGATCCGGCAGCCGCACTTTAAGCAGCAACCGAAGGATCAAATCGTGGTTTGGGTCTACTCGCTGTTTGTCGAGAAACCCGGCGACTACGTAAACAAGGCCATGCAGGACTGCAGCGGCGAAGAGATCACCCAGGAATGGCTCTACCACCTGGGCGTTCCGGTCGAAGGCATTCCTGAACTTGCCGCAACGGGTGCGATGACCGTGCCTGTGATGATGCCGTACGTGACTGCCTTCTTCATGCCACGCCAAGCTGGCGATCGTCCAGATGTGGTGCCCGAGGGCGCGGTCAACTTCGCCTTCATTGGGCAGTTTGCGGAATCCAAGGAGCGAGACTGCATCTTCACCACCGAGTACTCCGTGCGGACGCCGATGGAGGCAGTTTACACACTGCTTAATATCGAACGTGGCGTGCCGGAGGTGTTCAACTCCACCTACGACATTCGTATGCTCTTGTCCGCGATTGGTCGGCTGCGCGACGGCAAGGAGATCGACATCCCGGGGCCAGTGTTCCTCCGCAATCTGCTGATGAAAAAGCTCGACAAAACCCAAATCGGAGCGCTGTTACGCGAGTTCGGTACTGTCGGTTGCGAATGACCAGACTTATGCATAAGCAAAGAGCCTATACACCTTTTCGAGAATTTCTTGCGACTGATGGGCTTGAGTACGGCCGGATGGGGCCAACTTGTAACGGGCTGGTCGGATCGGCCGCGGGATGAGATCCACCTGGCGAATGTCTTCGAAGTTGTCCATCTATGCGGCCATCGTAGCTAATGTTGCCATCGCTGTTACCAAGCTCGTGGTGGCCGGCTTCACCGGCAGCTCGGCCATGCTGTCGGAGGGCATTCACTCGTCGGTCGACAGCTTCAACGGCGTGCTCCTGCTTGTCGGCATCCACTTGAGCCAACTGCCAGCCACGCCAGAACACCCGTTCGGGCACGGGAAGGAGTTGTATTTTTGGAGCCTAATCGTCGCTGTGCTTATCTTCGGCCTTGGCGGCGGCATCTCGTTTTACGAGGGCATATTACACATCCGCCATCCACAGCCTCTGCAAGATCCCACCTGGAACTACGTGGTGCTTGGCGCAGCGGCCTTTTTCGAAGGCATCAGCTTCGCCATTGCGTTCCGCCAATTCATACGGCTCGCAGGCAGTACTCCGTTTTGGGAGTTCGTGCGACGCAGCAAAGACCCGACCACCTACACCGTGCTGGCAGAGGATGCGGCCGCACTCGTTGGCTTGGCGATCGCCGCAGTGGGTATCGCGCTCAGCCATTGGCTGCAGTTGTCGGCGCTGGACGGTGCAGCATCGGTGCTGATCGGTATCCTGCTGGCGGGAGTAGCGAGTCTACTCGCCTGGCAGTCGCGTGGCCTGCTGATCGGTGAAGGCATCCGCCCGGAGACCGCGCGCGCCCTACGCGATATCGCCCTCGCACAGCCCGGTGTCCGCGACGTCGGGCGCGTGCTGTCTATGTATGTCGGACCCGATGATGTGTTGGTCACAATGGACCTAGATTTCGACGCGGGTACGGAAACAACCGTCGCCGCGATTGCGATGGTCGAGGTGGAACGCCGAATTCGATTGCGGTTTCCAATGATCAAACGTCTCTTCATCGAGTCCGGTTCGTCAGCAGTGCATCAGCGCTGGACAAGGCCGGATGCGATACGAACGCCTGCCGAGACATTGGCAGCGCCCGATTCGGCTGGGGAAGCAACCAACGCACCATGAGAATCATGGACGCCTGCAACTCCGGAGGTCACTCGTTACTGCGAAAGCCGCAACGGCATCCATTGGACGAAGCCGAAGCTAGGGCTATTTGAGATTGACGGCAGCAAGGACAACAACGTCATCCTACACGAGGCGCCGTTCTGCCATAACTTCTCGCCGTTTCTCGACCGCCGACCGAAAGTGCCACCGGACG
>JANMHA010000107.1:0-34708 GCA_031374925.1 Pirellula sp.
CATCATCCCGGTCAATTGCTCCTGAGTTGCGGTCGAGGCACATTTGGGTTGCCAACCGTGGGGAGTTGGCTTACTTATGGCTTAGGTACGGAGTCACAGAATCTTCCTGGTTATGTCGTATTGACTAGCGGACGGGGTTCCAGCGGTGGCTCGTCCCTATGGTCCAGCGGATTTCTTCCATCGCATTATGCAGGGGTCTTATTTCGAAATGAAGGGGAGCCCATTCTGAATTTGTCGAATCCGAATGGTCTACCACCCGAATTGCAGCGTCGCGGCTTAGATGCCATCAAATCGTTGAACGAAAGCCATTTCAGCGAAGTGCATGATCCCGAGATTACGAGCCGCATCGCAAGTTATGAGTTGGCATTTCGAATGCAAGCTTCGGCACCCGAGTTGATCGATCTGCGAGGCGAGTCCGCCTCCACATTATCTGAGTACGGAGTTGAACGAGCTCAGCATCCGCAAGCCACAGGTCGCGGCAACGTGGCCAACGCGCACTTAAGTTTTGCGCGCAATTGCTTGCTTGCGCGGCGGATGGTTGAGCGCGGTGTGCGTTTCGTGAATATTATCTACGAAGCCTGGGACCAGCACAGCGACTTAGACCAAGACTTGCGATACAACAGCTGGGTCGTGGATCAGCCAATAGCGGCACTTCTGAAGGATCTCAAGCAGCGCGGGTTGCTCGAAAGCACGCTCGTGGTATGGGGTTCCGAGTTTGGACGCACGCCACTAGGCGAGAACAGAAACGGTCGCGAAGCCAACACAGGTCGTGACCACCATCCATTTGCTTTCACGTTGTGGATGGCTGGCGGAGGAATCCGCGGTGGGCAGGTTTATGGCGAGACCGACGAGCTAGGCTGGGGTGTTACGAGAGATCCGGTCCACATCAATGATCTCCACGCGACGATGTTGCACGTTTTCGGTTTAGATCATCTTAAGTTAACACATCGCAATCAAGGCCGCGATTTCCGATTAACAGATGTGGGAGGCAAAATCATGAAGCAGTGGCTGACATAGTATCGGCCATGTGATCTTCGTCTAACCCCGAGCCGTGCAGCGAGCAATCACACTTTCGCGGATAGGCTGTGAGTTTATTCGCAAGGTGCAGAAGTTTGTCGCCTTTTGCTCCGCAAAAGTGTGTTAACGAGGCGCACTTTCGCGGAGCGAAAGGCGACAATAATAAATTCACAGCTTAGGAGCGAAAGGCGACAATTTGTTTTGAAGTTGCGCATTTCCGGAGCTACACCCTACAGTGATCTAGGATCGCAGGTCCGGTTGCTAGATAGCCTGTGTAAAACGTGCCGAACTGACCGAAACGTGCGCTCGCCGAATCGAATCGCATAGTGTAAACGATATCTTTCAAGAACTGCGGATTGCGAGCCCAAAGCGTTACGCCCCATTCCCAGTCATCTAGTCCGACCGATGTTGTTACCAATTGCGTAACACGACCGGCAAAGGCCATGCCGCTTTGCGCGTGTTCGGCCATCATTTCGGTTCTGGCGGAAAAAGGCTCGAGGAACCAATTGGCTCCAACGTTGCGGACTTTGTTCATCGGATAAAAACACATGGCAGGCCAGTTCGGAAACTCGGGCGCAAGTCGTTGCGCATGCATCATCGGAAGCCGGTTTTCGTACGAAGCCACTTTGGCTTGATAAGTTGGCGATTGTGGATCTTCGCCGGTTCGAATGAGTTTTGCCCCGTACTGTTCTTTACTCGGCAAGTATTCGCTAATCTCCGACATGGAAACAAACGAATAGACCGGTTCAATGGCGGCGCCCAAGGCCGAGCTCATGATTCGCTGATGCACTCGATCGATTCGCAACGGATCTGGATCCATCATGACGGTTGCAAAATCGGCCTTGTGCCCGCTGATGATGAACGACTGAATGCGTTCGGGGCGAGCGGTCGAATGGGGCGCAATCGCTGCAGAAAAATCGGCCTTCGCATCGTGTACTGCCGTTTTACCCATATTGGTCAATACCTCGCGCTTCCAACGATAAAAGTAATGGCCGCAATGCAACCCCTGGATTGGAATGACCGAGGGTTCTGGAAGATTGACGGCCGAACTGTGTGGATGGCTCATGAAAACTGCGATCGAATGGAGTTGCGTTGCACAGGCTGCAAGCCTGTCGGGATACGGCGAGGACAGGCTAGCAGCCAATCCTACTGTCGAAGAATACCAACCCGAATAGTGTTTTCAGCGATTGTAACATGCATTGAGAGAGTTGCGAACCGTCAATAAACGCTAGCAGTTCTACCACTGAATGATTTGGCCGATGGCTTTTCCAATTTCCTCGATCGTCCAGGGTTGGGACCTATTCCATTGGGTCGCTCCATGGCTAGTCATCATCTTATAAACAAAGACATGCTGGCCTTCGATCCCAAACGTTTGGCCGGAAACACTCGCGGCTGCATCGGATGCCAAATAGGCTGCTAAAGGTGCTATGAACTTTGGGCCAAATGTGTCGATGCTGACCGATTCCGCCGCCCCTGGAATGGTTTGAAACATCCGAGTCAAAGCGGCGGGCGCAATCGCATTGACCGTAATTTTGTGTTTGGCTAATTCCAACGCTGCAATCCGAGTGATCGCATGAATGCCTGCTTTGGCAGCTCCATAATTGGTCTGTCCAAAATTCCCTAACAAGCCTGAACTAGAGGATGTATTGATGATCCGTCCACCCTTTTCTCGTTCGGTCATCACACGGGCTGCCGCCTGCATGCAACTGAACGAGCCAGTCAAGTGCACTTCGATCACTTGACTCCATTCTTCTTCGGTCATCTTCAAAAGTGTACGGTCTCGAAGGATACCTGCGTTATTGACTAGAATATCGAGCTGACCATAGGCTTCCATTGCCGTTCCCACGATACGCTTCGCTGCGGCGAACGAACCAACTGGTTCGTTGTTCGCAACCGCTTCGCCGCCGCTTGCTATGATCTCCGCGACCACTTGATCCGCCACTGGACTCTGACCATGGCCGTCGGCTGCGCATCCGATATCGTTGACGATGACCTTGGCTCCCTCGGCGGCGAATAACAAAGCGTACTCACGTCCGATGCCACCCCCCGCACCCGTGATGATTGCAACTTTTCCTTCGAGGCTTTTCATTGTTTTTCCTTCGTTGTCAGATCAAATCAATTGCCGAAACTCGCCCGTTTCAATGTACGGACATGCTGAAAGTCTGCCGTACCTTAGGCTGTCGCACCGCCATCGAGTACAATCACCTGTCCTGTAACAAAAGCGGCTTCATCCGAGGCAAGGTACAACGCCGCGTAGCTGATGTCATCCGGTTGACCAATGCGTCGGATTGGCTGTGTTGTGTTGATGGCGTTTTGATACGCTTCATTTTTCCAAAGAACCTGGCTGAAGTCGGTTTGGATCAAACCGGGCGCAATGGCATTGACTCGAACTCCATGCGGCCCAAATTCGCGAGCCCAACTACGCGTCATCATTATCAGTCCTGCCTTGGTAAAGCTGTAAAGAAGCCCTTCCGGTTGAGGGTGGAGACCGGCGATGGAACTGATATTGATTACCGAGCCGCCGCTCTTGCGTTCGATCATTCTGGGGACCGTCAATCGGACCAGTCGCAGAGCTGCTTTAATGTTGATCTCGACCATCTTGTCGAGCATTTCATCGGTCACGTCGAGGGAAGGTCCCTGGCCAATGTTGGTAGCGCCATTGTTCACAAGAATATCGACGGGACCAAGCCGGTTCTCGGTCTCTCGCACGAGATTCTCCAATTGATCAAGTCGACCGATGTGGCATGCTATGGGAATCACCTTGCCCGGCAAACCCGCAAGTTCATGGGCAGTCGACTCCAGGTTTTCGAGTTTTCGACTAGCGATTACGACGTCTGCACCAGCCTCGGCCAGGCGCTTTGCAATAGCTCGGCCAATCCCCCGCCCACCACCAGTTACAATGGCCACTTTGGAAGTCAGCGAAATGGATGCGATCACGAAATCCTCTTGAGTACAGTAGTCAACTTAGGATAGGCTGGTAGCCTGTCCTAAGGGATCTTAGCGAACGGTAGGTCTACTCGCAAGCGGACCACTCCCTGAGTACTTCTGCTGTATTGCGTGGGAACTGTGTCGTGTGGCACGCCCAAAGCGACAGCGATGGGCGTGGGAACGGAGGCAAATGTCGCTAGCGATTCACCACGCCCTTCGTAACCTCAGGGACGTGCCACGCGACCTTTAATTCAGGGCTTGCCACACGACGATTCGTATTACCTGCAAGCAGACCACTTTGCGTGCTACCGAACGGACGGTAAACTCATGTAGATATTCCAGAATGTTGCAATACGCCGCCACGATGCGCCGACGGGTTTGAGTCCTTCCATGAACATTGCACAATTGGTTCTAGAAAATATCGACCGCTTTGGCGAATACCCGTGTCTCTATCATGAGGGACGTTGGCACACCAATGTTCAACGGTTGCTATACGCAGAGAAGATGTCGGCCGTATTGCGAGATCAAGGTGTTCAGCCGGGCGATCGTGTGGTCGTCATGATGGCAAACGACCCGAGCGTAACCGATGCCTTTCACGCCATCTGGCGTTTGGGGGCAGTGATGATCCCCGTGACCCCCAACTGGGTTGCTCGCGAAGTTCGTTATGTGTTGGAACACTCGGGGGCTCAAGTCGTCATCACATCCGCAGTCCTTGCCAATCGCATTGTCGAAGCCGCAGAAACCGTTCCAGGCATTCGTTCTATTCTGGTGCATGGGAACTGTGAACTGGAAGCGACGATACCGCTCGAGCCCTTGATAGCGGACGCCCTACCTCTCAAATCGAACCATGAATGCAGTGAAGATGACTTGGCAATGCTCATTTACACATCGGGGACTACTGGACAGCCCAAAGGTGTTATGCAGAGCCACCATAATTTGCACACCAATGTTGTTGCGGTGACGAAGTTGGGAGCAATGGCTACTCAAACTATGGTCATGCAAGTCCTACCGCTCAGCCATGTTTTCGGTGTGCTAGGTATGAACCTAAATGCGCACTTCGGCTGCAGTTCGGTCATCCTTCCCCATTGGGACACGCGGCAAGTCTTCGAAACGATTCAAAAGTTTAAAGTAGCCAGGTTTTCGGTCGTGCCGACCATGCTTACCTACATGTTGAATTTCCCTGACCGTCAGCAATATGACTGTTCTAGTCTCCAACTGGTGAGTACCGGTGGGGCGGCCACGCCGGACGAGGTTCGCCGCGAATTCGAAGGGATGTTTCACTGCCGCGTTAGGGATGGATACGGCTGTTCGGAAGCCACCTGCGCCATCAGCAGTTACCACGAATCTGAGACCCACCGAGTTGGAGCGGTAGGACGCCCAATTGACGAAATGGATTTGGCCATCCTTAACACTGCGAACGAGTCGGTTGCGGTAGGTCAGGAGGGAGAAGTCTGTGTGCGTGGTCCACACGTGATGCAAGGTTATTGGAAAGATGCTGAAACGACGGCGTTTGCCATGAGAGGCGGCTGGCTACATACGGGAGATCTTGGCCGCGTCGATGCCGACGGTTTCTTGTATATCACCGGACGAATCAAAGACTTGATCATCAAGGGTGGCGAAAACATTTCACCGCGCGAAATCGAAGAAGCGATTTACCAGCATCCAGCGGTTGCCGAAGCGGCCGTGATTGGCATTCCCGACGAGACCTTTGGCGAACAAGTCTGCGCGGTCGTGGTTCTCCGTCCCGGTCACACCGCGACGGAAATCGAGATTCAAAGCCATGTGGCTCGCTTCGTCAACAAATTCAAAGTCCCATCAAGTGTTGTTTTCCGTGCCGAGTTACCGAAAAGTCCCGTCGGCAAAATCCTCAAACGCGAATTGCGCGAAGCACTTGCAAAGGGTTAAGCCATACCCTGCAATCATCCTGCGATGCCAGCTGTTTGAAAAACAACGGTGGAGCGAGGCTCCTGCCGAGTTCGGCGCCGCGTCCACTGAGCGCAACAACTGAAATGCGATCTAATACACTCTCCCTGCAATTCCGCTGACCTATCTTTTGATCGACGCTCAAAAATTGAATGAAATTGCCATGGATCAAGACAACAATCCCTATTGTGCACCTTCGATAAATGTTCCTGCATTCACCGATTCAGGGGCTCCTCCGGTCCTCGTTTCCAAAGCACTGCGATACGACAACGAGACAATAATCAAGATCCTCATTGTCCTGTTCATCTTGGGAGTGGTTGCAGCCATTGCTGGAGTCGTATTAAATGCGATGCAAATCAGTCTCCTTAGCAATTCACCCATCAATCCAGCGGAAGCAGACTGGAATGACGTCCGGCAAGGCATCCGCGGGATTGCGGCGCTAACAATTCTAGTAGTAACGTCGATTTTCTTCGGAATGTTCGTTATTAGGGCTCATCATAACGTAAGGGGTTTCGGAGCGGAGGGGATGACAATAACGCCAGGCTGGGCGTTTGGGTACTTTTTTGTTCCGATTCTGGGACTATTTAAACCTTACCTAGCGATGAGCGAATTATGGCGAGCCAGCCAATCGCCATCGCAATGGCTCAACCTCTCGAAGGGGTTAGTTCCACTTTGGTGGACGATTTGGATCATAAGTAGTATCCTGGGGCAAATCTCGTTTCGATTGTCGATGGCCGCTGACACAGTCCCACTAATCATTGGCTCCACTTGGGTAGCGTTGGTAGACGATGTGCTCGATGTCCCACTGTGCTTTGTTGCCATGTTCATGCTGATGAGAATACAAAGATCGCAGGCCGAATGGGCTAAGTCGCCAACGACGGATGAAGAGTCATTGTAGGCCTTCTATCATTTCCACATTTGTTTGTTCATTGCTGCTTTGTGTTGGTGTTCTAGCTGCGGAAGGTTCATCGTCTATGACCTCCACTGTTTCCCCGGCCATTTGGATTGGGGGCGTCGGCAATCTTGCCGTGCTAGGCATTGGAGCCTGTATTCGATGGGCCACCGGTTTCCATTTCTCCGACGACGCGTGCACGGCACTACTGCCGGCTAGCAAAAGCTATACCTTGCACTTCCTATTTAAGCTAACGATTGCTATCGCACTGATCATGCTCGCGCTCAAGATCGTACCCATCCAGTTGACGGCGGATTCTCGAGTCGGCCCGCGGCAGATGCTGTTGATCCTTTTGTTCTTAGCCCTTCAGTTTCTTTTCGCTACGGGTTTGATTGCCTCGTCCCTAGCACGAGCCATGGAAATACACTCTGGCAAAACGAGCATGGCTGTACTGGTCGCTCTCTTTTTTGTTGGCACTCCGACATTGATTATCGCTGTACGACTGCCCTTGACTACCTCAATGAGTTTTTGGGTACAATGGTTGTCGATACAAACGTTTTATCTCGGTTTCATCAGCTCGATGCTGATCGTGTTTGGTCTTTGGAGGAAAGCCGGTCTGAGATTGGTTCGGTAATAGCGATGGACTTGAAATACATGGCTCGTCACATTTACTTGATATTTGGAGTTGTGCTCCGCCTGGTGATAGTGATATCGCTCCGTTTCGAGTGCGGAGCGGGTATGTAAAGGGGACGCAGATCATTTTCCAACAGTGCTGCGTCCCCGTAATTATCTCTAGCAACAAAACCCTCTTTGCCAACCAAAGAAGGCGTGCCCCGAAGGGCCAATGCGGCAAAGCCTTGTTGTCGGACGCTACGACACGGTGCGTTGAGTCCAGCACCTCTAGAGCGGATGGTTCTGGCGCTGCATGCCTCGGTTGCCTGGCGCTGCATGCCTAGTACCTTCAGTCCTTTTTGAACATTCCTGGCTTGATCCCAACACTAGTCTCGATAAACTCTAGGGCGGTGGAAATTGATTCAAAAGTGTGGTGGTCCCACGAAATGTCTGTTCCGTAAGGTCCCTCAACAACATAAATATCTATGCCTACTTGAAAGGTACCCTTAGGGAGCTTGATTAGCGCTACAGTGACCCCAACCCTTCGATCGTCTTGATCAGGTTGTTCTGTGTGGGCCACCCAAGCGTGACCTTCATTTAGCGAAGCCTCAAGGCTTTCATGATTCATGCCACACCTCCAATCCTCAGACGATGAAAATGACAGCCTTTACAACAGAGCCGTCCGTCACGCGAACACCTTCAACATTAATGTGCGCGAGGAATCTATGCTTCGGATTATCCTTAACCGTTTCATGTCCCTGCAACACGCCTGTGACGTTTCTAGTTGAGCCTCCTGCTTGAAAGGTCGCGCTCTCGCGTTCCAACACACGGAAACGCGGAGCCCATTGAGTTTCCCAAGCACGATCAAAATCCTCAAGCCTACGGACATGTTCCATGGAGGTTTCTCCGTTTCGCTTCAGCCGCTGAACTTCCGCCTGCCCCAATTGATCATCACGATGATAACGCTGATTTGCTTTCGCCAATTCTCGCAGGTTTAACTGAAGATTCAGCCTTGCGCCTACTAACTCGGCGGTCAAGGCGGCCCGGATCGTTGTGACGCTAATACGATCAGTATCAATGTGAAACTGTAATCGCGTACCGCGCGCTGCCCGAAACTCACGGATGAGTTCTACCTGTTGGGCAGACGGAAAGACAGACATTGCAGTCGGTCCTTGTGACTGTGTCGCTTCTGGAAACGCTTGGCTTAAGACCGATCGCGCGTCGCCAAGAGAACGAACTGCCACTTCACTGGCACCTTGTCGAAGAGCCCGGACAGCAGCATTTACCGACAAAACGATGGGGAGATCTTCGATCGGATTGATTTCGGCGTGAAGAGTTGGGCAACGAACTCCCTTGACGACCCGGAGCACCTTCAGACGGAATCGCTTTTGTATTTCGGCCAATTCTCGAGTTTCGCCGTTCGGACTACCCGAATAGCTGCTCAACATTTGTCCAGCCTCCTGCGTTGCTTGGTGAAGATCACGTTGCCGGTCAGCAGCAGTCCGCGTGTCAGGCCCTTCCTCTGGCATATCACCCTTCTTTGCAAACAATTTTGCGAATAGCGACTTGGCCTTGGACACGATCCAGGCGATCGCGGTGTCGATCGCTTTGTCAACGCTGGCGCGAACTTTGTTGATCACGCCCATGATCTTGTCTGCGATCTTGCCCAGGCCGGCGAAGCCGGCGAGGAAGCTGATGGCCAATGACAACAGGCCCGCGAGAATGCGTTCCACTCGGCCGGCAGCCGCACCGATCGCGCCGCCGGCGATGGCTACGATTGAAGCGATAAAGGCGTTGACCACCTGGATGATCTTCGAGATCTTCTGAACGAACACCATGACCGTGTCGTAGATCGAAAGGATCGCCGATATGAAACCGGCTCCAGGAATGAACATGGCGATGAGCTTGGGGACCGCCTTCTTGACGACCGCGTCGATGACCAAGTCCATGATGCCACCGATGACCATGTCCTTGAGATTGGTCAGCTTCTCCTTGATAATCTCCCAGGCAGCGGCTGGCCCACCTGTTACCAGCGCGACGACGACATCGAAGGTGGTTTCCAATCCCTTCATGATCGTTTCGCCCGTGGGACCAAGCACCTTTACAATCTTTGCCCGAATGCCGGCCCAGGTTATCCCGAGAATGCTCAGGACGAACTTGCCCACTTCGACTAGCGAAAATGCCTTGGGGATGTACACGCCAGCGAGCGAGCCAGTTAGCCAATCGATCAAGCCCGCTTTGAGATGCGAGCCGAAATTGCCAGCGAAGTTCTGAAAGCCGAGCTTAGCAGCCTTGATCAAGTTGCCGACAAACGGGAGTGGATTCTTCAGGATGCTTTTGAGCGCAGCACCCGTCCGTTTGATGTAACCAAAAGCACCGGGGCTGACGGAGTCGACGACGATTTCCAGCAGATTCCAAACGGCGTTACCGGCCCACTGGATGAAACTGGCGACGAAATTGCCAAAGACACCTACGAGCTTAGCAAAGGCCCGTGGCACCAGCACGATGTCCATGATCTCAAGTGCCTTAAAGGCACTCACGAAAAGAGTTGGGATCTGCCGCAAGAAACCCAACAGCGACGACAATGCGCCTTTGAACCACGCGAAGGCCCGCGAAACTGCGTTCGCTTTCTTCATGTTTTCCCAGACATCCGACTGACCGATCAGCTTCATGAAGCCGCCGATGAGCGTGTCCGCATTTTGGGGCACCGGCTTGTCGGTGATTGGGTCCTTGCCGAGCACGGCGCATAAGAGTTCGTAGCTGGGCGTTCCCTGCGCCAAGCTGGCAATCGGCATCAGGATCGCATCCTTGATGAATGTGATGATACCTGTGACCAAGCCTTTGGCGAAACTGATGAGTTGTCCGATGGGAGCGGTGAAGATGCTCTTGGCGCGTTCCCAAACGCTACCCAGGTTGAAGATGTCGCTCCACGACAGGCCCTTGAGGAAAGCGTCGATCCCTTGTTTAATGGCACCACCGACCATTCCCAGTGAGGCAATCTGCTGCGCGACCCTATTACCGACTTTGTCGAACACTCCGTGGTTGTCCAGTGCCTGCGTAATCAATCCGCCCCCAGGGAGAAACTCGACGATCGCTCGCATGATATTCGCGGGGCTGCGATCTACGCCGCTCATATTGATCGGGTTCATCCCCAAAACTATCGTGAACATGCGAAAGCCAGGGATGTTGTTGGCTTGTTCGGCGAAGTAGTTGAGCGCGTCGTTCATGCCCAATCGCTGTACTTGCGGTTCGCATCGCTGGCTGACAGTCACATCTTCGCTGCGCTGGATTGCCTGGACCGCGGCCCCCTGTTGGATGGTGTGTGTCAACTCATGCGCGATCAGTTCGCGGCCTTCCTGACTCTCCGGCTGGAACTGTCCGCCTCCGAAAAAGATCTGATTGCCCACGGTGAATGCCCGCGCGCTCACTTGCCGGTTGAGCTTTGCTGCGCGATCGCCGGTGTGAACGCGAACACGGTCGAAGCGAGCCCCAAAACGGGGTTCCATCATACGCCGCACGGACGTCGGCAATTCGGAGCCGCCGGATTGGCTTGCGCTGATTTCAGCGGCGACATTTGGTTCAACTTTGCCCGGGCTGACAGCTTCGCGGGCAACCCCTTTCTCTCGCTGTATAATTCTTCCTGCAAACCGCGCTAGATAGGGCGATTGCATCATGGGACCGCTGGACGGAGGCGAGATTGAACCCATTTTAACGGGTTCCGGCATTCGCATAATCCGCTGCGCGTTCTGTTCGGCTTCACGTTCCGCTGGGTCCGATGGCGAGGACACCCGCAAGGCCGCTTGCATGAGACTGCCGGGTTGCACACGAACCTGCACCGAGGGCGCAGCAGCTGGCCGAAACGCGCGCTGAATGACTGGGGCGGTAGCGCGATTCACGACTTTTTTTGGTGCAGCTTGCATAGCGGTTCACGAACGTTTCAAAACGCCCGCCCCTCCTTATGCAATTCGCGGCGAACGCCTTCGTCCACGTCGTCAGCTAGGATGACTTCTTCGCCTCGCGATAGCGCCCTCATCGCGGCGTAGCGGGTGACGTTGACGATCGTACCGCCGGAAAGTTCATGCCGGTCGGCCAGTCGCACCAGATCCAATTCAGCAGCGAGCTTAACTTTGCGAGGAAACGCTTCTCGCCAGATCCGTAAGCGTTCCGCGGCGCGCGGCAGCGGGAACTCCACTACGGATTGGAAGCGGCGCAGAAACGAGTCATCGATGTTGTTACGCAGGTTCGATGCGAGGATCACCACGCCGTCAAAATCCTCGATCCGTTGCAATAGGAAACTGACCTCTTGATTGGCGTACCGGTCGTGCGAATCCTCCACCCGCGTCCGTTTTCCGAACAAGGCATCCGCCTCATCGAAAAATAATATCCAGCCGCGATGCTCGGCCTGATCGAACACGCGGGCGAGATTCTTCTCCGTTTCGCCAATGTATTTCGAAACCACCATCGAAAGATCGATTTTGTAGACCTCGCAGTTGCATAACTTCCCCAGCAGACAAGCCGACAGCGTCTTGCCGGTGCCCGGCGGCCCGCAGAACAAGCTAGTGTACCCGGGTCGCATACGGCTCCCCATGCCCCAGTCGTGCAAAAGAGTACTGCCGTACAACAGCCAATCGCGAATCTCTTCGAGTTGCTCCAATGTCGCGTTTGGCAATACCAAGTCGGTCCAGTTGAGGTTCGTGTGGACACGCCGCGCAGGGAAAAGCTGGTCGAAAGCTGGCGACGTTTCACAGCCGCGCGTGATCAGTCCTAAGAACCGGCGACTGACTTGCAACGCGCCTGCCAACGCCGATTCGTTGGGGGACGATGTAGCCAGTTGCAGCACGTCCAATCGGGAAAGACGCTGCCCCGGGTCGAACACACAGGCGGCTTTCAGACGGGCTGAAAGATTGTCGCCAGCCAACAGAAACACAGCGGTTTCGCCGGTCGGCAAGAACGCGCCCTGCACAACGCCTTGCAGGCCGCCAAACTCGACGAAGCCCCGCTGCGTCGCCTCGTTGCGAGTGCAAAGAATATCGAGCAGTTGGGGTCGCAGGTGCGGAGCGAGTGCAAGCAGTAGCACCGCTCGTTCGGCTGGCGTCAACCGGTGCTGCAAAACAAACCGAGCATAGGGCGACTGGCTCCCGTCCAACGCCGGCGGTAGCAACTCTGGGCCTGGCAAAGGCGGACTGGTCGAGTTTTCCGCAAAGTAGAGCGCAAGCCGCCTCTCGAGCAGTTGAGCCAACCACTCCAGTTCCGCTTCGAGGTCGCGCCCATTATCGTTCAGGGCGTCGGCCAATCTGTAATTATTGGTTTCTTCATCCATGGTAGTTTCACTGCGGTGATGCTCCAGGGGAGTTGTCCAAGGAGCAAGTCAAAAGAAAAAGTTTCCATGCGCAGCCGCCAACGAAGTTCATCGTCTCGCAATATTCCGCGGCGCTGCAGGAACGAAGTCCGCAAGCCCGCGACGCTCGTCTGACGGAGCGCGGACCAATGTTCGATGACGGCTGCCAGCATCGCGTCCCCTTCGTCGCGATCGCGTTGGCTCAAAAGGCCGTCAGCGACAGGTAACGGGTCGTCAGGGGTTAGCCCCAACAACACCTTGGACAGGGACAATTCAAATTCGAATACATTTTCGCGCCCCGTGGCGAGCCAATTCAAGAGTGCCGCCGCAGCTGGCAACGATTCCGACGGGAGCGCGCGGCAGTTTGCGACTGAGATGCCGGTGGCTTCAAATAGACGCGGCAAGAATGGATGGAGCAGGATCAGACCCGCGTCAAGCGTCATTAGGCCTGGAACATCAAGTGCCGGAGGAGGATCAATCGCTTGCACACGCCATGCGATGTCGTCGTCGGCACCACCACGAAGTCTCGAGACGATGTCTTTCGATCTCTCTTCTTTGCTGCGGGAATCCGGGGTAAGAGCCGTCGTCGAGCCGTGCCGGGAGACGGTTTCCGACTCATCCGCTTCCTTGGCAGGCTGCTCGATCTTGAACTGCTGCGAAGCAAAGTGCCTATCACGCTTTTCCTGGAAAGCATCGGTTATTCCGCATGCCGCGAGCGGCAGGGACCACTCCGCAAAGACTTTGTCGAGTCTGTGCTCGCGGATAACGTTCAGATCCGCATCGCGCAGCGCGAACAAGACTGCAGTAATGCGAAGTCGCCAGTAGTCGTTGACCTGGGGGTTGATCGCCGACTGAACAAGCGCGGCGATGATCGCTTCGGGTGGCAGCGATACATTGCGCAGCCATTGGTCGCGGACCGCGGGCGTCAGCAGTTGCCACAGACGAAAGCTCATGGCGAACCGAGTCTCAAGTGAACCTTCGAGAATGCTCGAGTTGTTTGGCTGTTCGACGACTAGGCGCTCCGCCTCGTCCCGCAACCATTCGACGAGCGCCGGCGTTTCCTGGGCGGTTGTGTGCCAACCGATACGCCCGCTGCGCAAGTACTCGATCAACACGCCGCGACGATGGTCCTGCGCGCTCGTTTGCTGTGCCTTGGGCTGGCTCACCGAGTGCGCATCATGTGATATGCCCTGTCGCGAGTCCCGATCGAAAGCCAGCGCATGTTGCCGGACAGGCAACGCATCCCTGACGCCCAGTGCCATTGGGCCGTCGCTGACCGTAGCAAGCTGTCTGTCCATCCGGCGGGGAATTTGCTCGTCGATCAAGCGTACAAGCTGCTCTTCAACAAGCCTGGCCAAATCGGTCATCGTGCCGTAGTCTGCGGTCACGTGCAGGGTCAACTTCGGAATACGCAGCACCTGATCGCCCGTCGCATATTGGTCGAACACACGTTCCAGCGAGGGTAGGAGCACGGACTCTAGCTCGGTGCGGAGCGATTGACGCTGTGCCAGTGCCGAGGATGCGGAAGTCGTTTGGACGAGCCAAGTCAAACGGCGGATGCGGTGGGCTACTAATGACACAAATCTAGATTCCCTTCATCTTAAAGATTCGTTTAAGCTGCTCGGATTTCACCCCCGCGTTAGCATTTCGTAAAGACTCCATGGCTTTTCCTCCCGATACTTTGTCCATTCCCTGAGAGAAGACCGTGATCGCTTTGCCGCCGTCGCCCCCCGCCTCCATACCAATGTTGGACTTGTCTAGAAAACTCGTGCCGCGTCCGATGGATTCCGCCAGCTCCAATTCGACCCGACCCATTTCCGACTGGGCTCTATCGCGGATTTCGGAAGGCAAGGTCGGATCGATGGCCAGTCCTCGCAGATCTTCGACCTGCTGTTGTTTGCTCTCGACCTCTGCCAGGAGTGATCGCAGTAAGGGATTGGCTATGTCGACTCGTTGACCGGCGATGGCTTTGCTACCAAGGACCTTCCCGTAATCCACAAAAACCTTGATTTGCTCGTTCTGAAACTTGAATTGGTCGTCCATTTTTCCTACAAGACTCTTGTTGATCAAAGATATCTTTTGATCTACCCGCGTGTCCAGTTGCTCTCCGAAACTCTTGTTGGACTCGATTATTTTTTGGTCCACCCGCGTGTCCAGCGGCATCTGCAACTTGACACTGAAGTTGAACAGATCTGCCCCCTTGAAGTTGGGGTCAATTAGCTGTTCGGACTCGCCCGTGTCCTCCTCCGCAGTTTCGGCCCAACGGTAGGAGAGCATGAAGTCCGCTACAACAAAGCCGTCCTCGTCGTAGACCAACACGAACGTGCCGCCGCGGGTCACGCCGCCGAAATGTTCTAGCCCCGGGTGCTGCTCGCGGAAGTTTGGGAACAGCAGTTTGTCATCCTCGTGATCGTCCTTGGATTGAATCTGCGCTTCCACCCATTGCAGTATTGCCGCGTTATTGTTGGTTACCAACGAATCGAACGCTGTGGAGTAATTGGTTTGAATTCGGTCTCCGAGTCTTTCCTTCAAGCCGCTCGCGAGGTTGAGCACTGTCCTATACCCATTGTGCCAATTCTGAGCCGTTTGCGCCTGTTGATATTCGAGGTACGTTTTTTTGGCGAGCGGCTGCTGAGCCTGAACAGACTCGGAGTTCACTCTCGCGAATTCTAAGTCCGTATTCGGGAAGTTTGTTTTGTCCTTCATCGCATCAATTTGTGACTTGAACTTTTCGCTGAAGACTTTGGTCTCTGCAAGTTGCAGTTCGAGGTCTTTGCGAAGTACACGATGAAGTCGGTGCAGATCGCTGAAGCGAATGTTCGGCCGGTCGGCAATCTTTTGTCGTTTCGTATGCAACAACACCGCATGGACAGAAAATGGCCAATTGTTGGTGACAATCGACTTCCTAAGTTCTTTCTTCACGAATTCTAGCGTCTTACCTTGATGCCCTTCGATGCGGAAGAAGTCGTAGCGGCCGATCTGTCGCTCGAAGACTTCCGGAACGTTGTGATAACCAGAGATGTCGGCCGCCTCGCCTCGCCGTGTAAGGCGATAATTCCACGAAAGCCGGATCGCATCTGGGTCGTAGTACCAAGGGATCGCTCGTTCTTCTAAGCACAGCGATTCCGTGAAGCTAGGTGTGACTCGGATCGAAATGTCAGCTGGCGGCTGCTTGACTCGGTCAATCTTGAATCCCTCGATCATCGCTTTCAACTTGCGGAACAAGAATTTGGCGTGTTCCTGTTTGCCAGATTGGCCGTTCATCAATGGCGAAGGAAAAAGAAGTGTTCGGTTTTCGGTTGGGTTCGTGAGATCACCTAGCACGAGATGCCTCGGAAACGCACTTGCGTCGGGGCAGAGAAGACTATCATCGTCGAGAAGCACTTCCCGTAATTCGTTCCAAGTATCGACGACATCCTTAAGGAAATCGTAGAAATATTGAATGCCAGCACCCTTGCCAGTGCTAAATTGCGCATTGTGTTTCGAGAGTTTTTCTTTCCACTCCTTGGCTACGAAATCGCCCATGAAGGCTGCTGGCAAAATATCGCTTAAGCTGTCGATATTGCCAATCAACATGTTGCAGATGTTCTCGCATGGCTTGCGATACACGTTGGCAATAGCGCTTGGCGAAGTAACGGAATTGCTAACAAATGGACGTTCGGCCCTCAGTGCCTTCAGGTGCAACGCCGCTTTGCTAAAGGTCTCCAACTCCTTCAGCAGATTCTTGGCGGTTTCTCGCGAGACCAGCAGCACTCGCGGGTTGTCGAAGGCCATTTGCCCGAGATTGTCACAATTGGTGCTGGAGCAAACGTCCGGGTCGTCACAATATCGTTCCATGTACAGTACAACGACCATTTCGCTGAGATTGCCGTCCAATGCGGACAGAGGTTGGATGGTTGCATTAGCCGGGTCGTCGCGCACGAGCTCAAAGATCGGGACCATGTTTCCAGGGTCCTTGTTCTCAGGGTCCTTATAAAACGGAGTATAATAGGGCGACGCTGGGCCATAGAGTTTGAACTTGCTGAAGACGGTATCGGCGGGCATCATCAACACATCGCCATCGGTTGTCACGCCTACGCCCTGACGGACGATCACCGTGTTGCCAGCACGCTGAACCTGCAATCCGCCGACGATGCCCACGCCCAGGAGTTTGACACGCGTGAGATGTTCCTGGTAATTGAGATACTCGGCCAGGCTATTGAGCTGTTTGCTGTCAAGAATCTGATTCGGCTCGAAAAAAGTGTATTGGTTAGTCGGATTGCCGAGTATGCTTTTAGTTGAGTCGGTCATGGCGTTCGTCCCCATTGGGCGAGTTGAAGAATGAGTTATTTGGGCTTTCCGAGTTGCGTGCGACCGAGAACAAAGGGTGGTTCCTTGTTTCCGCTGGAGCAGTCGCTCAGATGTTGTTTCGGATAGACGTTTTTGAGTGCGAATAGGGCTTCGCAAAAGGCCTCTAGCAATTTTTCGCGGTTGCCTTCGAAGATACCGGCGCGCAACGAAATCCAATCGTGATAAAGCGGTTCGAAGTTCGCCATCTGGTCCGAGTCCACCCAGCAAATCTTGGGTAGAATGTGCGCCGGTGTTTCCAGGCGAATGGTTTCTTCGACATATCGCCGGAAGTCCATGTTCTGAAACCGACCAGCATACGACGGCAAGACGAAGTGCAGTCGATACGAATAGGGATCGTCGTCGGCGCAGTCGGTACAGGCTGGGTCCACACAGACCGGCAGGACGGGATCGACCGCTGTTTCGGGGCGTAGCAAAACATTCTCGATCAGATACATCCCTTCCCCCGCGTTTTCCGTCGGGTGGGCTGAGAGATTTCGACGTGAGAAGTCGCTGATCCCCAGCAACCGAGCAAGCCGGCGCTCCAGTCCAGACACCTTCACCGAGTCCCACTGTTCTTCTGGTTTTTTGAGCGAATAGTCGTAAGCCAATCCGCGCTCGCGGCCCAGTTTGGGAAAGTCGTTGAGGAACGCACACTTAGTGTCGATCGCGCTTTGCTCAGTTGCCCCGAATGTTGTGTGTTGGATACTCACGTAGTGGTGGAAGTCTTCGGCAATGCGGGCGAGGAGATGGTCGAGAAAAGAGTTGCGACGAACGTTTGCCTCTGTTTCGCTCTCCAGCGGCGGGAGTTTTGAGTCGTCCGCAACTTCCGCCGAATAGATCTTTTCGTAATCGGGAAACGATCGCACTTTTTGAGCAAAGTAGCTTCGAATGGCGGTCTTCGGGTCCCGTGAAAATAGCTTGCTCACCTGAGAAAGTTGCTTGAGATAGTTTGCTAGGACCTGATCAAAAAACAGGAGATAGCCTTTTAGTTGAAGGGACTGCGCGCGACGCAAATCGCCGGCGTTGGCAGGCAGGCCGACCTCCGAGAGACCGTATACGTCGGGAAAATGATGCTGAAACGAAAAGTAGCTCGCCACATTGCGTTCGCGGCCGAGTGGTATCGGCACATCCTTTCTTCCCATTTCTTTTAAGCGTGGACGTTGGTTCTTCTTAAGTTCTTCGTAGCGAGTTCGTACCTTTTCTTGATCTGGTTGCGTCGGCAGGTTGCGTTTGTAGAAAACGAATCTGCCATGCTGGTCCGCAAGACGAGGCTGCTTACCTGCGGGGACTACCAACCGCCATTTGTTTTGCGGCTCTATGGCGGTGACCTTCTCGACACGCGTTCCGTCTGCCTTTGTCTCGACTTCGATTCTCAGTTGATTGACGATAATGTCCCTTACGGCCAACACGCCATCGATGTCCATGATGACATTGATGATATCGGACAGACGCACATCAATTCTCAACTCCGCCTTCGCCACCTCTTCCGTGTCGAGAAAACCATTGGTGAGTTGCGGCCCTTCGAAGATTTCGTCGAGCGTGTAGGCGAGGCCGTCCGCATGCCGCTTTCGTTGCATTTCGTCGAGGGTGTAATTGAGAATCTGAGGCGATAGGTATTGGTCAACCTGGAACCGCATCTGTGCGGCAATTTCGATCGGGTTTGCATCCGGTCTCAGTTCGAGTTCCGCGCACAGCGAATAGGGCTGCGTCTGGACTCCTTCTACGGCCACGAAGTCTTCGCATAGATTCCGGTTAGCCTGCAGCAACTCCAGCGCAGCTGCATTGACTTTCTCTTGCTCGTCGTTGGTCTTTTTGTCGTCCGCGTACTCGATGCGTACACGATACAGGCCACGAACATCGACCGGACGAACCGTCTTGCTCGTCGGCCCTTCCAGTCGAAGTTTCTTTGCGACGATATCCGCGAAATACTGTAACGGCGCGGGACTAACCCAGGCGTTACGAACTCCCGGCAAGTCAATCAGCAGCTTGCGATAGTCGATGGCAGTTAGCGGCTGGCTTGGGAGCACCTCGCCGGCTGTAAAAAACTGTTTTGCCATGTTCTCAGCATTGTCGGTCGGTGTTGCCAGCAAGTCTTCCAAAGGATATTGCGCGCGATACGATAAATCGGTTAGCGTGTAACATAGCAATTCCAAAATGGTGATGCCAGGATCGTGTGTGTTGTGGTCAGTCCACTGCCTCCACGAAAATCGCCGGATGTCATCCAAGCCCATCGCAAAGAGCTGCGCCTGATCCAGCGCCGGATCGGTTTCTTCAAGCGAAGTAATGGTTTGCTTCAACAACATAGAGGCGCGCCTTACGGATCGGGGAATTCATCAATGATGTGCAAATTGTCGGATACCAGAATAGTGTCCGGCTGATCGGCCTGAATGCTCGACAAATCCTGATTGGGAGAACCGCTGTCCAGTGCCAGCATTTTGAAGTCAGAGACGAAGTCGACGTACGGCAACTCTTCGACAAAATCCAACAGCGCCGATCGATATACCTGGCCACCGAACTGAATAGTCTGCGAGGTGTCGAACGCCCATGGCGTCAGCACGCGGATCAATGCCTCGTCCAGTTCCCGGCGGTAGAAATGAAACGACAAGCCAGGCATGAATCGCACTTGGAAGGACAGCTTCACTCGCTCGTAGCGCGGATTCCTGACCCGGATGCTCACTTGCATACCGCAGTGCCGTTGTGCGAATTCGGTCATTTCGCTGAGAGTTCCGGTATCGACCCGCGGTCTCAAGGAATCGATTGCGTTCTGGTTGCGCAAATCTCGCACAACAATCAGTAGTACATTCCCCGGCGCCAACCACGAAGTTTCGCTGGCATGCGGGATGCACTTTACTTTGTGCACCGCTGGGAATGCTTCGAGCAACATCCGTTCATAGTCCCAGGCGGTAATACAACGATTGCGGTGACGCAATCGTTCTGCAGCGCGGCGAGTCAGATTGTCGTCTGTTTCCTTGGGCCTCGCTCCGTAGCTTGCAAAGGGCTGCGACGCACTTTTGATGGCCTCTTGTGGGAATTTTAGTTTAACAATGCGTTTGGCTGGCAACGCGCAGTTCAGATGTGCGGGGTCGTTTCCTTGATCCGCAAAACGGACTTCCACCGCATTGTTGCCGACCAATATCAATTGGCAAACCGAAAGGCTGTCCTTGGGAATGGTTGCCCGGAGCCATACAAGGCCGGTGGGCATGACGGTATGCTCAGAAGTTACTTCGCGAGGCAGCGTCAAAGCAACGATGCCGCTGGTTCGTAGTCCGCGGGTCGTGTCCAAAACCAGTTCCGAGTTAGTGAGCGACCGCCAATAGTTTTCGCACAGCACCGACCAAGTCAGCGGTTGTGGAATCAAGTCGGGGTCGGCGCTTCCTTCGGCGGCTTGAACCAACAGGCTCAAACTATCTCCAGCCGTCACGCCGCGGACGCCGATCATGAATTCGCCTTCGTCGGGATAGAACGGAACGAGGCTAACCCGCTTGTCCACTACGAAAGCGAATCGATGGCGCAGATAAGCGTGCTCGCGCATCTGCCCAAAACAACCGACGTGAAAGAATTGCACATCCGGACGGCTGAAGCTCTCCAAGTTCCGCTGGCTAACGTCCACCAAGTCAGTTGCTGTCTGATAATCGTTGACGTCAACAAGGTCGGACTCGGCTGAGTAACTGAGCTGAATGGTTTGCACAATGGGCGTGTAGGGTTCGTTGAATGTCTTCTGGTCCGCCCTCCTCAGCCGCGCGTTTTCAATGATTTCTCGGCGGTAGTCGGTGTGCAGAAAGTCTTCGTTCAGCGCGATCGTGATGAATCCGCTACGGACTGTTGGCGGCGGGATATTGGACCGCATAAAAAGAGGGCGCCGTCTGGCCAGCCGCAAACCCGCTTCACGCACCGAGAAAGTGTCAGCGAGGGACAAAGCGAATAGTTGCGAGTCCGTCTTGTTTTCTTGGGGTAAGGCCGCAGGCGGTGGGCCCGCAATTTCCAACGTCGATTTCGCGGTAGAAGCATTGGCAATAACGACCACTTCCGCGGATTTCGACTGCCCACTGCGATCCTGATAGACGAGATGACCGCTGACACCGTTTGCCAATTGTCCTTTGTTTGTGTAGTTCTGGTACCACGTCGTCAGATTGGGCGGCGCTCCTTGCCAGGTCAGCGAGATAGTGAGTTCTTTTAGGCGTTTGGAGAGCGCCTCGTCGCAGCCGATCATCAACCGCGAGCCGACGACCGGTTGCGGACCAAAGGGCTGGAAGGCTTTCTTTGCATTTAGTTTGCCGAAGTCATTTTCCACGTTGAGCGCCGCCAGCGAATCCACGTCCACCTGGATACGAACCGTGTTCAACGTCAGTCCGGCAAGATCCTGATACCCCAATGAACCAACCTGTTTGACCAGCAATTGCAACGCTGGAGACTGTGCGGCCAGCACATGGCCATGAATCTTGGCATCGTAGTCGATGATCGCAGGTTGCGCATTGGAAACGATTGCGGTCAAGGTCAGCTGGTTGGAGGTTAGCTGGGCAGTCAACGACTCGGCTTCGATCCATCCCTTGGGACCGGAAAGATGAGCAGTGAAGGCGGCGGCTAGCGATTGATGGGTATGCCGCTGCGGATCGAGTCCATTGAGCTCCAATTTGACGCGGATAGTGCGATTGCCTTCCGCCATGCGCAATACGGGCGACGCCAGCGCGAAACCGATTTGTGCCTCTGGCAGGTTCGCGTGTCCAAAGGCTGACCACCTTGGCTTATCCTTGTCGAGCGCGCCACCGAGTCCGTCAGCCGAGTTCGCAGTCGGCGCAAAACGTAGGCGCTCGACGTCGCGAAAAATGGATTTCAAATCGGCGATCTGGCCGTGGTTGATCACCACTTCGCGCACAGGTTTGTAAATCAGTTCCACGCCCCGATTATCCTTGCTGGCCGAGAACATCTGTTGCGGCGTGATAGCGACCGGAGTAGCGCCTTTCTTAAGTTCCAATAACAAGTGCGCATGATCCGGTTGTGCGGGACGGGGCTCAAACCGTAGCACGCGTTGAAACTGAAAGTCGAGGTGTTTCCCTGTCAGCGCGTTGATCGCCTGTTGCGGGAAGCGATAGAGCCGCAGGAAGGCAGCATAAAGACCAAGATGCGGCGGTACTTCGCCATCGTCCTGTTCGAGCAACTTGTTGAAATGGACCAATGCTTCTTGTTCGTCTAAATCATGGCCCTCTTTGTCCTTGGCTGGAAAAAACGGTGACCAGTTTCCGACCGCCTCCGTGGCTTTTAGTGGGTAGAATTGTATGAGTTCCGCAAGCTTCTTGGCCTGGAACAGCAGCGTCTCCGGTCGACGCTCGTCGACATCGACGAAATGGCGATCCAACTCGGGCGGCAAGCGATCAGCTTGGCTCTGCCCGAGTCGGGAGATTACGTTCTGGATGATGTCCTGTTCTGCCATCGTCTGCGTCTTCGTATCCTTTTTCGTTTCAGGCTCGGGCGCCGCCGACGGCGGCGCGAAGTTCATTACTGTTCGTGAAGTAGAAAGGGAACACGAGGTTGAATCGCGAATTGGTTGCCCGCACTTCGTATTCCAACAAGACCCGTAGCGTGCCGTCGTTCGGGTCGGGGCTGTCAATACGTAAATCGATGACGCGTATGCGCGGCTCGTGTATCAGGATCGTGGTGTTGATTCGGTCTATAATGAAAGTCCGCAGTGTCGTGCTCATCGGCTCGAACATCAACTCATTCATATCCAAGCCGTAGCTGGGCTGCAGGAAACGCTCGCCAGGAACTGTGCGAAACAAGATGTGCAAGCTGGCCTGGATGTCGTCGTCGTCCGACGTCATCGCGACCACGCCATTGCTGAACAAGGGGGGGAAGCTCCAGCCCGTGCCGAGAAATGGAACCCTTTGGACTGTTTGTTTGTCGTTGTCCATAAAGTCTCCCTTAGCCTAACAAAACATTGGGTGCACCGACCGCTGCCATTCCGCCGCAGAGGCAGGCGTCGGTGATGCGAACCGCGGGCCGACCACCGATCATCACTTTGCTGCTTCCGGACGGAAAGGGACTGACGGTAGGTTGGTGGCCGATTGGCGGCAACGCGCACACATGCAGGTCGCCGACCACTGCGGCCGGCATTCCAGCGATGAGTACTGTGGCCACACCAGGTCCAGTAATGGTGCCCCCGTGAATACTAACATCGCCCACTCGGGCTGCTGCTGGCATGTCTGGTCTCCTTTGGCTATTTGATTCGGTTAGTTGATTCGGTTAGTTGATTTGCACAATGCTGCCGACGACCTTGGTGATCCCGCTGCACGATAGTTCCGCAGTCGTGCCGCCTTCTAGTTTGAGTTCCGTGCCGCCAGCAACCGACAGCTCAGTACCCGATTCGATTTTCAACTCGCTCCCCGCCTTAAGCGATATTGCTTTTGTGCTTTCGATTTGAATGCCATCGGTAGTCAGCTTGATGCTGTTGCCGTTTTGGTCTTCCAACAGGATCGACTTCTGGTCTTCGCTAAGCACGACGCGATTGCCGGCGGGCGTGTTGATCGCGACTTCCTTCTTATTGTCGTCGAAAGCGAACTGCATTCCAGCTCGGCTTTTGTATGCCTTCTGGTGATTGTCGTCAGAGCCTTTCAACGGTGCGGCCTTGGCGCTGCTGTGGAGCATTCCCAAAATCACGGCGCAGCGAGGGTCTTCGTCCAGGAATCCAGCAACAACCTCGTCGCCGATCTCGGGTCGAAAAAAAAACCCGCGATCGCTGCCAGCATCCAGGCTAGCTACGCGCGCCCAAATGCCGTCGTCGTTGCTGACCAATGGCAGACGAATTCGCACACGGTGTTCGCCCTCAGGATCTTCGTTGCTTACAACAACACCGATTTGCAGCCCACTGACGCGCGGCAGCAGGCCGCCGGCGGGTGGAGCCTCATGCTCGATCGCGGCTCGCGGTTCGCGGGCGAGTCCGCCAAACTGAACGTGCGTCTTCCAGCCTTGGACCAGATCGAAATCGTGCCGCACCCCGGTGACAAACACATCCCCGTTGTAGCGAGTTCCGACACCGGCCAGTGAAACCACGTCGCCGGGGTTGATGGTGCCGATGCCTTCGCATTTGCCGCGGCCGCTGACCTTGTTCAGCCGAGACCGCAACCACGTTGCATTGGCCCAGGCTTGTGCTTCGGATTGGGAGATCGCAGCGTGACGCAATTCGATTCGCGGCGTAGCGGCCACAGCCGCCAGCATGGCGGGAGTGAGATTGCCGGGTCCCTCCATCGACGGTTCCTCTCCGTCGATCTCCAGTAGGTTTTGGGTTGCAGCGTCCCAACTAACGCTGCGCACCGCCCCGTACTGCACACGCGCATCGATTTCGGCATCGAGTTCCAACAGTGTGGCGCCAAACTGCAGACTGCAGACCGGCGGGCCGCTGATGGCTGGCGTTTTCACAGCGATCTTGTCGCCGCGCGTCAACACGACCTTGCCGATCGCTTCGGCCCGAGCGAGTAAGAAGTCCCAGTCGCTGGTATGATACTGCACCAGTTGTTTGTGCTTGTTCGTAGTCGCTTCGATGTCCCCCTTTAAGCTGGCGGCGGACAGCAAAGCTTCGATGACTTCGCTGTCCGTCTGATCAAAGTAATTTGCGTCGCGACGTCCAATGGAGAGCTTCATCACGGCGTGGCGGCATTCGACGATTATTTGCGGAGCGCTATGATCACGGACTCGCATGGACAGTCGGACAACGGTTCCCTTGAATAGCGATTGCGTTTGGGATCCGCCGCTTGCGACAATCTCGATCGCTTTGCCAGGGATGAACAGATCCGCGTTACTCAGTGGAAATTCGCCGGTCGCGGCTGCGCCGTCCAGGTACGCGAGGCGGGCAGAGGCAATGCGATTCGCGACTGTATTGATGCTCACTGAGCTCAACTGATGCTCGCGCGGCACGGCGGTGCCGTTCACCTTGATGATGAACTCGCGATGCTCAGGTGCTATCGGCAATGCGCGGGGTTCGGTCACGAACTACTTCTCCAATGGTGGAAAGAAGACCGCCGTACCCGGCGCAAGATTTCGAAAATCGTCCAAACCGTTGGCCTGGGCCACCTTCAAATAGAGTCGAGGATTTCCGTATATTTCTTGGCACAGTCGTGGTAGGTTGTCGCCCGCTTTGAACACGCGGCGGTGCGTCAGATCCGACGACTGATCCTGCGCTATGGCGACCCGCGTTTTGTCGTCGGAATTGTCCGTGAAGTTTGCTGTGATGACAGCACGCAACGGCACGCCATTGGGTCGAAACAGCTTGTACGCGATCGACGCGCTCTTGAGAACGCAACGCTTGATCCCCAGAGTGCCCCACATCACTTTTAGATAATGCGTCCGGTGAATGTCACCGTTATAGCCGGTCACCTTCTGAAACTGTTCGACCATTTGCTGCACGTCGTTATCACCTTGGCTTCGGCCTCGCGGTGGTGGGTTGACGCCGGTTCCGTCGAGAAAGAAGTTCAACGCCAGATCGCCCGGCTTCATCTTCTTGAAGTTCATCCGGCTGCCGGTCGTCCCCGATCCTTGGGCGCTATCGTATTCGATCTCGTACGACAAAGTCAGTTCATTGGGATTGACGAAGGCCTCGAAGCGGCTGGCCGGTTCGCCTTGATAGTCAGGCGTCGTGTAGGCCAGGATGGTCAGCTTCTCTAGCATTCCGCGGTCGTACATGCTTATCGCTCCTCGCGTTCACGCAGGATTTCCAAAACCCGTTCCACACACTCGGCGATGATCGTTTGTTTATCCTGTAAGGGTGGCGCTGGTACGGCGCTACCGCCAGATGCTTGGTTGGTGACTTCGATCGAGATGACAACTTCGTCTACAATGATCGGCATGGAGTCCTCAGGGTTTGTTGGTGGCTTGGCTCTCAGGCGCCGCGGATTTGTCCATCGTAAAGTACTGATAAAACAGTTGCAGCGTTTCGATGACCACAGCATTGTTGGCGGCATTCAGGTCCGACACGGCCCATTTTGTCGGATAGGCGCCGATGACGTGCCAGGTCAGGAGTGGCTCGTGATTCTCGTTGAGCAGTTTGATGTCCACGCTTTTTGGTGTGATCTTGAATTCCTCGAGGCACTCGCGAGTCCAGCCCAAGACCGCTGAGTTTCGCAGCAATCCTCGTTTCAGAACCAACTCGGGATACTTGGTACGGATCGGGTACTTTTGGACGAAGCGGTTCTCGCCCCCTTCAGCCATCTCTTCGGTGGCCAACTCGACCGCCAACCCGCTCACTTCCGAAAATCGAACGTCGAAATCATTGGGGGCCAAATCCAGCACCTCGACCTTAAAATGAAATCCAACGGGTGGGTAGTAGATCGTCATTATTCGTTCTGTAGTTCGAGCCCTTCGTGGGCCACTTCGATTGACTCGATTGCGACCTCATTGCCCGAAGCCTTGAGTTGTGGGCCTTCCACTTTGACCGGGAACGCATTGTGGACTTTCCATACCATCACGGGATCGTGGTTCTCGTTCAGCAAACTGACGATCAGATCCCGCCGTTCGACCGTATTCAACTTGACGGTGCTGAGCCACTTGAAAAAGTCGTTATCGCTTTTAACGATACCGCGTTTGAGCGTGACGTTGGTAAACTTTCGCAACCCCGGCATCTTGATAGAGGAGTACTCGGGGAACGAACCGTCGCGATACTCGATGGCCTGGTTTTCTTGCGTTAGGCCAGTGACTTCGGAGAACCCGAGTCGCGTGCCGCCCCACTGGACCGTGAAGTGAAAAACGGGCAACGGATACTGAGCTGGCATAGTAAAAATTCCTTATTTTGATCGGTAAAAGTACGAATGGCACGATGAGGAAATGCGATGCTAGGATGTCTGCAGTTTGTGTGAAAACTTGAGAATGATGAACTCGGCCGGTCGCACGACGGCCATGCCGATTTCGACGTTCATTCGCCCTTCGA
The DNA here is from genome assembly GCA_031374925.1 of Pirellula sp. Lineage (GTDB taxonomy): Bacteria > Planctomycetota > Planctomycetia > Pirellulales > Pirellulaceae > JBKCUI01. Next base: position 26,950 of record JANMHA010000107.1, read on the forward strand.
GAATATCCTGGGTATTCATGGTCACGCCTAATCCGCAACGTACAAAAAAGGCATCCTTGGTGGTAGCACCGGCCAACGCTCCCTCGCGCCACTTCTGTGTCAAATAGTTTTCGATCATTCCGCGCACCTTTACCCATGTGTTGGCGTCGTTGGGTTCAAACACAGCCCAGTAAGTGCTTTTCTTGACCGACTCCTCGACCATGTTGAAGAACCGCCGCACGGGCACGTATCGCCATTCATTGTCGTTACCGGCGAGCGTGCGTGCGCCCCAAACCAACGTCCCCTTGCCGGCAAACCCGCGCAGCGCATTGACAGATTTGCCACTGGTGGCGTCAATATTCAGGCCTTCCTGTGCAGAATCATCAAGCCGGACCGCCGGCTCGATCACATTCGCCAGGCTCACATTGGCTGGTGCTTTCCAGACCCCGCGCGTCGTATCGACCATCGCGTAAGCACCTGCCAGTGACGACGATGGGGGCAGCGTCAGCCGGAACTTACCGAGTTCAGCGCGGACCGCGTTGGTAATGCCGGTATCCGTTATGGCGTCCAACTTGCCGGTCACGGTACCGGTGACGTCGACGTTGCCGCCGCTGATATCACTGGCATTTACCGTCAGTGGGTGTGTGATCGCAGTGCGAAGGAATGGGTAATACGCCGCACCGTACTTTAGGTGATTGGTGCCGAGGGCAGTGCGCGTGGCATCCACGTTGGCTGCCACCGTTTGAGCGCCAGTCGGTTTGTCGCCGAGTTGTACGTCGATGATCGCGAATCGGTCTCGCAGCTTGCCGCATTGCGCGAGCATCGCCTGCACCACGGTTTGAAAGTCAACGGTCGCCAGCAGTACGGCCTCGGGCGCCACGAGCAGCGTCGGTTCGTCCTCTTCGGCGATACGTTCCAGACCTCGGGTGAAGTCGCCAACCTCAAGCGCGTCAGCGTAGACGCCGACCGAGCACACATAGCACTTACCGCCTCCATTGGCGAAGAACATCGACATCGCGTGGTGCAGAAAATGCCCAACGGTAGGTTCGCTGACCGTAACCGTGATCGCCCCCGTTGTCGTGTCGCGGTTGGCGACCGCGGCGATAGTGTTCTTTTGCGGCCCGCCAAACAACTGCTCGTACTCGGTGAGAGAATTCACCACCGCGGGTTTGTTCAGGAGGTCGCCAGCAACCACGCGTTGGGCTTTTTCCGTGTAGCCGATGAAGGCTGGAATCGCAGTTTCGACTTCGGCTACCGAGGGTGGAAACACGGAGATCTCTTCCACGTAGACGCCCGGTGTTTTGTACGTTGGCATGCATGTGCTCCTTTAAGGATTGGGATCGGGTTTGGAAAGATGGATGATGAAACGAGCCTGCGGTCTGTCCGCGGACGGCTGCGGAAGGTGCGAAACCAGAACACTATCCTCGTCGCCGTTGCGCTTGAGCTGGATATTGCGAAACCCGTGTTCGTTTCGTGCGACCGGTAGTTGGGACCGAAACATCACGACTCGACTGGCATCCCCCAACAACTCTGGTGCAATATCTTTCGAGGAAAAGGAAGCTGGCAAGACTCTGTCGAAATCCACTTTCGTCCGTCCCTTTTCACCATTGTCCACGACGTTGAGCTTACCAAAATCAGCTTCGCTGTACTGATTGGCGACCACGAAATACTGCAGTTGCTCCTGCCTCGCCGTAAAATCCAGAGTAAACGTAGGTGGTGCAGCATAGAATCCAGCGTCAATCTTGATCGCGACTAGTCCCCACAAGCTGGTGCTGCGCAATTCCGGGCTCACGAACAGCCGCGTTTGTGAGACATTTCCCACTTCCGAAAATTCGTCGATCCGAAAATGTCCTTCCGGCAACGCACGCAGATCGAAGCAGCCGTCAACCTCGCCCAACAATAGCGTTTGACTGGCGAGTGAGTTGCCAATCGCGTCCGATAGTGTCAGCGTTAACGGCCGAGTTGACGTTTGCGGCGGGTGCGTACAAATACCGCTAGCAACCACGATCCCTTTCGCAGGTTCGAGTACCGTGGGATTGTTACTGTTGGAGTAGAAAGGAGTTTGCTTCGCATCGATCCCAACCGGATTGGTAAAGTTGCTAAACGATGAGTTCGTGAGCCGCAAGCCAAAAAGGAGAGTTTGTCCAACTAGACTATTGATCGGCACTCCTGGCTTTTCGGCCTCGTACAGCACGTGCAAACGACCGGCCAGTACACGCGCCAGCACTTTCCCGCCTTGCATCGCACTAGCGGTCGAAGAAGGTACAAAAAACTCGAAATCCTCGCAGTTATTACCCGTGTAGTAACTGTGTTGAATAGCAACAGTAAATAGTGTCGCGAAGTGCTGGATCATTTGTCGTGAAGTGCTGACTCAAGCGTGGTGATTGGGTTGCCGATTCCTTCCGGTTCATCTTGCAGCACCACCATACGCACTCGATAGACAACCGAGGGCAAATATTTGGTACCGATATAGGCCCACATCTGGTTGAGTTGTTCCGGGCCGTACGATAGTAACTCGACCGTCAACTTCTCGATCCTAGCATCCAGGGCGGGATATTCATCGGGCGTGAAAACAGGGTGTGCCTGGAAATACATCAAGACGAACGAAAGATACCGAAGAGATTGCACATACGCGTTCGTCGTCGGACTCAAGCCCGACTTAGGCCGGACAGCAAAGACGACTTGAAGATTCAGCTTAAGCTCAGGCGGTCGAACGATGTGGCTTCCATTACGAAAGACACGCTCGGGAACCTGCGATCGCATCGTCCTTTCTTCGTCGACGTTTACTAGCGATAACCCTATCGCCCCTTCCGTGACGGCCCACTTCCCGGCATCGTCCGTCAAACTCCCCGGTATGACTTGAACGACGCTGCTACGACGCTTTAAATACAGATTTACTTCATCAGAAAGGAACTTGACCGCGGAATCGATCATTGTTTCTATCTACACATAAGATGAGGATTAGAAATAACTTCCATTTGCCCGTTTCAAAATAATACTTGTATTAAGCAGTGTCAACTGTTTTTCATAATCTGCTGAAACGCTGAAACCCTCCGTAGGCGAGCTGCGATGTGAAAACAACCAATCATAAACCGATACGTAAGTGTATGAACCATCAAAACACTTTAGCTGCGAAGCCGCAGTAACTGCCTTGCTTCGGTTAGACCGGCTGCGGGAAAACCGTATTCGCTGGCCGAGACTCGTGCTAAAGCCACCACATGACGCCCGCGAAGCGATGGTCGTGTCGTTTCGAACTCCTCCAGAACCGTGCGATAGAATTTTTCCGCGTGCAGTGCCCCTTCCTCGCTAACCGCAAATTGCAACAGAGTCTGGAAGGCCTGAGCTGGATCTCGATTCGATTTCAAATAACGGTAGGCCAAGGCACTTGCTGCTAGTTGATCCTGGCCTCGGATCGCTTCGTCGAGCTGCCGAATCAAGTTTTCGTCAGGAATGCTTAACGCCTCGGCAGCCGCCACGTAGGCCAACTCCTGGGTACCCGATTGACCAATCTGTCCCGCCGTATGGTACGCCCCAACGATCAAGGATGCGAACTGATTGCGAGCGTCGCTGACCCTGGCAATATTCCGCCATGCATTCGCCGAATCGCACGCATGAACACCAACCGAAGCGCCATGCACGCTCCCTTTCGGTTTTTCGATACTCGACTGCTGCTCGGTTCGACCAGGATCAAACAACAACAAATGATTGGCAGCCAGCGACAATGCTTCACCGACCGATTCGATGCTCATTCCGTCCGCCAGCGCAGACGCAACCGCTCGAGCGGCTTGTTCCCGAGATCCGGTGAATACGACTTGGCTCAACTCTTGCAACTCGACATCGGACGCTGTCCGGCTACCTGGCTTGCGATGAAGCAATCCATGGTTCTCAAGCAAAGTCGGTAGCAACTCGCGAATGCCGGAAGGGCTCCTGCCCTTGGAGCGTATGGATTGTTCTGAATCGACACAGAAACGAACCGATTGGCGCAGCAAAGTATGGGCATGTGCCTCTCCCGCGATTTCGGTCATTTTCCAGGATCGCCAAGCCAATACGGTTCTATGAACGTCGACCTCATCTTGAACCGCAAACTGAAGGTGGTTGAAGGCTTCGTTGGCGGGACCACTTGCGATGCGGGCAAAAACACCTTCCGCCTCGTCGAAATCCGCGCGTCTAGTTGCCGCTTGCAGGGCGGGACCGTCGGGACGTGGACCGACCGGCTCATCTACGTGCAACTCATGAAGCACTTCGGATTTTCGCCCGCCATGTTCTTGAATCCGATTCGTGTTTCGGTATAGCACTTTCAAGATCGGTAGGGGGCGTTCTGCCGTGGGCAACTGCTTGGACATTTCCAGGGCAGGCGCTAATGCCATGAAGGTATGGTAGCCATTGTAATCTTGGCCCCCAAAGGATCTCGCATTGGCTAGTGCTCCGGCGATGACGAGCTCCTGCAAACTTACCCCTTTCCCAAGGCGATCCACCAGCACACGCTGAATTGATTCGATCGGAGTGTCTTGCATCAAACTTACAAGCGGTTCGAGTTGTCCGAAATTCAAGGGCGCGTCCGCTTCGCAAGCGCGTGCGTTTGTCAGACCCAATTCGATTGCCAGTGTCGACCCAATGCTGGCGACAAACATGCCTCCTCCGATGCCGGCTAAAAATTCACGTCGTTGGCGTTTCATGATTATTCTCCGAAGGAAATACTGCAATTGCTTGCTAGACCCAAGCGAACTTCAAACGAACAACACTTCATCATGACGGTTGCATGAACCGGTTGTCTATAGTCCCACCCAAAAGAGTGTGATTTCTTCTAAGGTACTGCATTTCTACGAGCGACGCAGCCGACAAAAATAGCAGGCTCGCTCCGTCGTGCCGGCAGGCTCGCTCCGTCGTGCCGTCTGCTCGCTCCGTCGTGCCGTCTGCTCGTCAGCATTGAGTGGGATTCCAAGTGGACGGCACATGGAATGTGCCTACTACTTTGACTTTTGTCGGCTGGGTCTCTAGCCTCAAGGTAGCTACAAAGAAGCCATGAAACCCTGAATTGCTTCGAACACGTGCGCCGGTCGGTCGCGATGAAGCTGGTGGTTTGCGCCGGCAAACTGGATGTGCTGAATCGCTGGCAACGCCGCGCGAGCCGCATCCGAATCCGCGTTCGTCAATGCACCACCAGCCGTCGGGTCAGCTTGCAGCAAAAGAACCGGGCAGTGAATGCGAGACAAAACAGCTACGAAATGGTAGCCATCAAGCCAGCGGCCTTCTATGACGGGGGTGAGCACTTCGGGATCGAGTGCAGTGAGGCACTTGGCGCTCCATTCGAGCGAGGCTCGATCTCGCAACTCGCCGAGGCGTCTAAAGACACCGCCTGAAATAGGTACTCCAATGTCCGCTAACATCTCCGACAATTCCACTACGGTACCACCACGCTTCGAGGCCTCCCGCATTCCAATGAACAGAGCTTGCCATGAAGTACCGTCGATACGATTTCCCATGGTGTGAAAAGGGGGGTCTTCCAGCACGACACCGCGAACGAGCTGTGGCACTTCCGCCGCCACGGCAGCGGCTACCATGGCACCGAGCGAATGGCCGAGAATGACAACCGGAGCAGATATCTCATCACGCACGAATCGGACGGCGTCAGCGATATAATCTGTGACCAGATAACTGGCCCCCCGCGCCGATGCGCCATGGCCTCGCAGGTCGAGCGCAACGACCCGCCAAGAGGAAGTGAGGGCAACTAGCAACGCTTCCCAATCTTGCCAGCAGCGGGTGACGCCATGGAGCAGCAACAATGTCGGTCCATTCGCAGGACCCTCGCCATAGTTGAGCACAGGCATTCCATGAGACTCGCGTGTCACAAATTTCATTTTTCTTGCTTGACCACGGTTGGAAACGGCTTGGCTAGTTGTCCAGCCTTGATGACACCACCCTGCAAGACGGCGATGAATTTCGTACGATCTTCAAGCAGTTGTATATCGCTAACCACGTTACCGTCCACGATGAGCACGTCGGCAAGTTTACCTTTTTCCAACGTACCGAAGTCCTCTCCGCGACCCATAATTTCGGCGCCGGTCTTGGTGGCGCAGGTAATGACCTCCAATGGCGTCAGGCCGACATCCTTAACAAAGAAAGTGAGTTCGCGGGCGTAATCGCCGTGTGGATTCCAGCCGAAGCCGTAGTCGCCGCCCATGCCGAGCCGTCCACCTGCCCGAAGGATGCGACGCGCGCTCGCGATGCCACCGTCGAGCGTCTCTTGATGTCCGTCAATGACCGTTTGGGGCAACCCGAACTCCGGCCCGCGCTCAATGCTCGCCTTTTCGAAATAGAGCGCCGGAACGCACGGCACATCCCGTTCCAACAACAGCTCCAACGCTTCATCGTCCATGAACGTGCCGTGTTCGATGCAATCATAGCCGGCGCGGAGTGCGTTCTTGATCCCCTGCGTCGCGCGGCAGTGCCCGGTAACTTTAAGCTTGTGATTGTGCGCGGTGGTGACGACCGCCTGCATTTCGTCGAATGTCATGCACAACGTGTGATGGTCATTGATATCTGGGGAAGCTGCATCGCCAGTAGGGTAGGTCTTCACCCACTCGACACCGTCTTTGACAAGGGCTCTCACCGCTCTGCGGGCATCGTCCTGACCGTTGATGATAAAGACGAGCCCCTCCATCCCGATTTTGCGGAATTCCGGATTCCAATCCATTAAACCGCCGGCTGAACAAATCTCCCGCCCACTCGCAGACAATCTCGGCCCTGCGATCAAATCCTCTTCAATAGCTTTTTTAAGCCAGAAATCAACATTGAACAGACATCCTCCCGAGCGTGCGGCGGTATAGCCACATTCAAGCGCAAGCCGCGAGTTCACCGACGCGAGGATCGAAACATATTCAACCGGATACTTGATATCGAGGTCTTCGAGACTGGCTATGTTAAAATAGGTGGCATGAAAGTGTGCCTCGACGAGCCCGGGCATGATCGTGCCACCGCGCGCGTCAATCGTTGCGGTTTCAGGTGGCAACGAAAGTGCATCCACCAAGGGCCCCGCGTAGGCGACCCGTCCCTCGCGAATGACCACAGCAGCATTCAGAACAGGGTCTTTGCCTGTGCCATCGATGAGTTGGCCGTTCTTGATAAGAGTTGTTCCCGTCGCGATCTTCATGGTGAGTACCTGACTCTTGAATCTATTTCGTTGGCCGGACCAACAGTTTCCACGATTGGATATTTACCAGCCACAGTTTAGCACATTCTTTGCCAGTCAAATCACCACGAACCAAGCACTTCGACTCGCCCTCGGTCCCTTTGTTTTCTACCCAGTAAACGTATGCATCGCTGTTGCGCTCCAAGGCTATGAGTTTATTCGCAAGGTGCCCACCATCGTGTGGTACGTCCCTGAGTTTACGAAGGGCGTGGGAGTCGCTACTGTCACCATTCAGAAGTGTCTCGCTTTAACAACCCGCCCCCCGGGAGGCAACCCAGTGAAGCATTTTCGCCAACAATTCGCTAAGGTTGAGCGGGAGCTTGCCTCCTTTCAACCTTGTTTTCGCGTCCTACGTACCTGCCCGCTAACCGCCGCACTTCGCTCCAGGCTCGACCGCCTACGGCGGTCGAGCCTGGAGCGAAGTGAAGTAATTTAAGGTCTGAGCCGCACATTTAGGCGTCGCTAAACAATTAACTACCGAATTGCGATTCTAGTTTGGATGGATTTCATAGTTCCATTCGCCGTGAAACGCGTTTCGCCTAATCATAACTTCGTCCAGCTGGTTCTGTGTAACTTGTCGAGCCTTTTTAT
>JANMHA010000109.1:0-22049 GCA_031374925.1 Pirellula sp.
ATAAAAAGGCTCGACAAGTTACACAGAACCAGCTGGACGAAGTTATGATTAGGCGAAACGCGTTTCACGGCGAATGGAACTATGAAATCCATCCAAACTAGAATCGCAATTCGGTAGTTAATTGTTTAGCGACGCCTAAATCCCGACTCGCTCACCGTCGATGTAGGATCGCTGCCGAAGGAATTTTACTCCCGCCGCCTGATCGTCCAGGTCTGGGCCGCCCAGCTTTAGGTAAGTAGCGCTTTCAAATGCCTTTCCCCTACCTACCGTGCCGCGATTGCCAATCTTGGCAATAATATATCCCAACTCGCAAATGGGGTTCGCAGCGGAGTATCGCGTTGAGATACCGACGCTCTCTGGACCGCCATAGACATCGATCAAGAGTGGGTATTTCCTGGAGGCGTCAAAGTTGGAGGGCTTATGCAACGTGCCGTAAATAGTTGTCTTCCCATCGTCAGACAGGAAAGAAAACAACTCCGGCAATGGTAGCTTGGCCTTGTCTGCATCCACCCGATCGCCCGTGGCAAGAACAGCCACCTCTTTACCCTGTTCATCGTACACAACGGTGCACGGCGGTGTTTCGAGTTGCTCACGTGTGGCGATAACAAATCGATGGTCCGGAGAAATCTCAAACGATGTGTGATTCAGTGGCGAGGACGTCAGCCGAACGGGATGCGTTCCGTCAAGCCTTACGCGGTGAAGTTGTGAGTTGTATGGGATGGCGTCGCTAAATGCGGTGAAGTAAACATACCCCGATTTCTCGTCGATCTTTTGGATAGTGTTGCAGGCGTAATCGCCGACTTGCGAAAGTGGATTGAGCAAGCGACCGTCGATGTGTCGCAACTGAAAATGCTTCCATCCGTTGGCTTCGGATTCCCATACAAATCGCTTGCTATCCTCGAGGAACTGAATGGACGGACTGTTGTGTTGCCACGTCGATTGACGTTCGGTCAGGACCGTACGCACGTTGAGCGTGCCGCTATCGATTGCGAGCAAGTTCAAGACGTCCTGGCGTCGATTCGTGCGGTTGACGAGCAATTCGTTCCCTTCGGGTGAGAATCGAATAGAAAACAAATACTGCGTCGGCTCTCCATCGATGGCAACCTTCTTTGCCGCTTTGCTCGCAAGGTCGTAAATCCAAATGGAAACTCGTGGATTTGGATCGCCCGCTTTGGGGTAGCGTACGGACTGAAGCTTGGTGTAATTGGCCGTGTTGTCTACAGTCAAGTGATAGTCCACCATTTCTCGCTCGTCGACTTCATAGTATGCCAGTTTCGAGCTATCGGGCGACCACCACATGGCATCGCTTTGCTTGAGTTCTTCTCCGTACACCCAACACCCGGTCCCAAATCGCAATCGATCGACACCGTCCTTCGTAACCCGAATTTTTTCCGTGTCGGACGCGGTTGGCTCAAGCGTGATATTGAAGTCACTGTAGACTGCTTTCCATTTGCCATCAGGCGATGTCGCGAAGGTCCGTTGCTGAGCTCGGCCGACGGCTGGTTGCCCATTTCTACGTTGGCCACGCCTGCCCTCGGTTGCTTCGGGCGCTATCGGCGTGGAATCATCGGAGATGACAAAACTCTTAAGGTCGATCGATTTCCGTTTGCCTGCAACGGTGTACTGCGCCGAACTGCCATCATCGGACCAACGAATTTGCTCGACTTTTCCGCCTCCGCCCAACTCCGTTCGAAGCCCGGAGATTTCGCGAAACTTTTCGTAACCCGGTAGCTCCTTGAACGTCGGTTGCGCCTGTAGCAATCCAACGGGCGAAAACGAAATCAAAGCGGCAACGGTTAGAACACTGCAAAATCGGTTTAGCATATTGTTTCGAAATTCTCTTTTCTGGGCGACGTTTGAAGTCTCGATGCTTGCGGGGTCGCCCTAATCGTACTCACTTTTAACGGTTTTTGCGCGGGATAATGCGAACAGCCTGGACACAGCCGACAAAAGTCAAAGTAGTAGGCACATTCCATGTGCCGTCCACCTAGAATCGCTGTAAATGCTGACGAGCGGACGGCACGGCGGAGCGTGCCTGCTACTTTTGTCGGCTGAGTCAGCCAGACAACGAGTAACGGTGTCTCTGCGCCACACCGATGCCGAGTCAGGGCGTGCCCTCGACAGGATCACCGACGCTCCTCTTCCGGTCACGAATAATCATGGCCGCCACCCCCGACAGACCGACAATGCCGATTATGTTAGGAAAGATTTGCAAGCTGTTCATCAGGTCCCCCCAGTTCCAGACTAAGTCCACTTTGCTTGTGGCCCCGAGGACCACCAGCCCACAGTAGATCCATCGATAAGGCAAAATCACCTTGGGACCGAAAATGAATTCCAGCGACTGCTCTCCGTAGTACGACCAGCCCGTAAGTGCGGTGAATCCGAACAGAAAGACGCAGACAGTCACCACGGAGCCACCAAAACCCGGCATCGCCGACTCGAAGGCGCTAGCCACCGCAGCCGCGCCGGTGAGTTGCTGCTCCCCATCGCCGACCTTCCACACCCCAGTTACCAATATCGTTAGCGCGCTAATCGTGCTCGTCACGAACGAAACGATGAAGACGTCCATGATGGCGTTGAGTCCCTGGTGGAACGGGTCCTTGCTTCGAGCAGCCCCGTAGACAACGGCTGCCGTTCCGTATCCAGCTTCGTTCGCATAAATGCCGCGCGCCATTCCATAGCGCATCGCTATCATGACCCCAACTCCCATCGTGCCGCCCAGAGCCGCGTCCGGATAAAAAGCACCACGCACGACCATCAAAAGAACGGCTGGAATCTCGCTAAAGTGGGACAATAGAACATAGGTGCCTCCAGCAAAATAAAGCAGAACTTTGAGTGGAGAGAGTTTTTCAAGGGCACGACCAATGGACTTGACGCCACCTAGGATTGTGAGAAAGGCAAGGATCGCGAGTCCGATTCCAGTTGCGAACTTAGGCACACTCCACTGCGAGTTCATCACGTCGGCAATTGAGTTAGGCTGAGTGAAAGGCGTGGTGGTAAGTGCGGCCACCCCAGCCACCAGCGCGTACGTCCAGCCAAGCATCGGCGTTTTTAGCCCATCGGCAAGGTAGATCATTGGGCCAGCCAGCAACCGCCCCTCACCTGTTCGACGGTAATAGACTCCTAGAACCGCCTCGGTGAACTTCACCGCCATGGCTATCAAACCCCATGCCCAAATCCAAAACAACGCGCCTGGACCACCTGAGACGATGGCGGTGGCAACCCCTGCGATGTTGCCGGTGCCGATAGTCGCACCCAACGAAGTCATAAACGTTTGAAAAGGGGAAAGAGCCCCCTTGGCCTTCGCCTCGTCGACGCCAAAAAAGGCACGCATAGACTCGAGGAAAAAGGCAAACTGCACAAAGCCCAGTCGGAACGTCAAAAAAAAACCCACTGCAAACAGCAAGGCAATGGTCCAAGGACCAAACACAAGATCGCTCGCCAGCTTGATCGGCTCACCGAGCAAGTCATTCAAATCGTCAATAGGGCTAGTGATTCCAGTCATGATAGTTGCTAGTTGCTGTTACTAGTTGCTAGTTGATTCGCTTTCATCCTCCAACACTACACCCTTCCAATACTCTAGCCCTCCACCGATCAACCTGAGGGACAACTCGGCGGCGTTACCGATTTTTGGCCGTCTCAATCAATTGTGCGATCAGTGGCAGTAGTTGCTTCTTGCGGCTAACTACGTTGTCGAGCTGATAAAGCTTGCGGTCCAGTTGTGGGTAATTGATCTCGTCCCACTCATCCGATTCATGACTTAGCAACAGCAACGATCCGTTGCTGACAACATCCGTAATCAGCAGTGCGGAAAAATCTAATCTTTGCGTTGCCGCGAGTTGCTCCAATGCAACTCTCAACTCATCCTTGCGGTCCCAAAACAGATCAAACCCAATCTCTTCAATTTGAGAAATCGAGAAGCGTTGGCCATGCTCCATGAATTCCTTGCAATCTTCCCTTAGCACCTCTGCCGGAGAGCACGTTCTAAGGGCGGAACCAATTTCGAAGAACTCTTTTGCATACGAAACCAAGTCGACGTCACATAGAGTTGCAAGCCATTTAAGAATATCGCGATCCACGTCGGTGGTGGTTGGCGATCGCAAATACAAAGTGTCTGAAATGATACCCGATGCCATGCACAGTGCGATTCCAGGGCGTGGAACCAAGCCCGCCGCTCGAAATTGCCTCGCAACCAAAGTGCATGTGGATCCAACCGGCTCGTTAATGAATCGGATCGGCTGTGTCGACTTGAGCCCACCGCCCAACCGATGGTGGTCAAGCACTTCGAGAATATCGGCTTCATCGGCTCCATTAACTGCTTGGCTCAATTCGTTGTGGTCAACCAAAATGAGTTTTGGCTTGGGAGGATTGACCAAATCGGATTTAGAAAGGACTCCCACCAAAATTCCTGAGTCGTTGATGACGGGGAAAATCGGTTCACTCGATTGTTCCACAATCAATCTAGCCTCGTCAACGGGTTTTTTTGCAGCGAGTGAGACAAAATGGGTATCGATGGCTGAGTCAATGAATTGCGCCGATTTGATTCGCATCGTGGTCGTTGCGGTGTCAAACGGGCTTTGAATCACAGCCACGTTACGCGCTTGAGCTAGTTGAACCAAACCTGGTGAAAGGGTGTAGCCACCGGTGACCACCAGAGCGCGAACGCCATGCTCGATGGCAGGCAATTGAATGGTGGGCCGATCACCGCTGACGACAATGAGTTTTTCTGCGGGGAACTTTTGCATTCGCTCCGTAAAACCCCCCGCACTCATGGCCCCCACCATCACCAACAGTTCGTCTTGTTGCTGTGGAATAATCGAATGCTGGAAACTACCGCCAAGAATCTCACAAATCTTCTGAAGGCTCGTGGCCACGGTTCGGGTTTTTAGAGGATCTCCATCGTCTCGAAAAATCAGGTCCATCAATTGGAGCAGCGACAGGACGCCAACTACCTTGTTCGAGTCGTCCACAATCGGAATGGCGCGAAGATCGTGTTCCTTCATCCGGTTGTAAACTTCGAAGAAAACATCGCCGTATCTAGCGGTCTTCACAACGCGTTGGCAAACGTCCTCCACTTCGGGTCGAACATCCATGACGATTCGGGGGGCCGGCACCTTGGCCCGTCGAAGAACGTATTCCGTTCGCTTGTTGGGAGTTCCACAGCAAGCGGCGACGGCTTCCGGGCGACTAGTCTGCTGCAATAGATCCGCGTAGGCAATTGCGGAACAAATGGCATCGGTATCGGGATTGCGATGCCCAAAAACAAGTACACTCATATGGAATATTACTATTGAGACGAGCAGTTGATTGGCCGGTACCAGTATAGTAGCACACCTTCTTTCTCCAAGTGGCGTTTCTCCAAGTGGCGTTTCAAGAATGTCAAACTAGGCAGTTGCCTGGAACGGCCTGGAGTGTCGTTTTGAACGAATTCTCGCTCCCCCCATTGCCATTTGGCAGGGCAACAGCGAACATTTTATGTCGAGATCCATAGTTAGACGAGTAGCGGATTGGATTATCCCAACCCGAAGCGTAAGCAAGGGACCCTTGCGAAGAGTCCCTCACTGACGTGTCGGGTTATGATCGACGAATTCATAGTGGAGCTCGCTCCGGAACAGCCGAATATTGCTGAGACCAAAAACCATGAGTACCAATCCAACAATCGTCGAACGAACTGCAGAGCAAATAATTGCCGACGAGTTTATGATCGCTCGGGCAAAAATCGTCGAATTAGCAGCCACACTCGATCGCATCGAACGGGCTACGGGCGATGTGGAGGATTCCAAGAATATGCAACTTTTGGTTCAAGGTATGAACATATTGTGCGACGACGAAGTGGAGAAAGCCAAACGCGTTCAATTGCTTATGAGCCGACATTACGATCCCAAGTGGCAATCTCAGATGTCTATCGAAAAGAAGGGTAGCTAGTCACATGGATTACATCGATCCCCATCTGCACATGGTCTCTCGCACCACGGATGACTACGAAACCTTAGCCCGAATGGGCTGCGTGGTCATCAGCGAACCGGCTTTTTGGGCCGGTTTCGATCGAGGTAGTGTCGATAGTTTTCGCGACTATTTTCGTCAGCTCACCGAATTCGAACCGAAGCGCGCAGCACAGTACGGTATCACACATTACACCTGGTTGTGCATCAACGCCAAAGAGGCGGAAAACGTCACGTTGTCTCGCGAGGTGATCGCGATGATTCCGGAATTCCTTGAATGCAAAAACGTACTAGGAATCGGCGAGATCGGGCTGAACAAGAATACACGCAATGAAGCGACGATCTTTTTGGAGCACGTCGACTTGGCCATGAAGTACCAACAGCAAATTTTGATTCACACGCCTCACTTGGAAGACAAATATCAAGGAACGCGGATGATCCTTGACATGCTGATGGGGGACTCGCGAATCGATCGATCGCGAGTCTTGGTCGATCATGTCGAGGAACATACCATCGAGCACGTTCTCGATAATGGGTTCTGGGCTGGCATGACGCTTTACCCGGTGAGTAAGTGCACGCCACAAAGGGCCGCTGACATGATCGAGCGCTATGGACCAGAGCGTCTTATGGCCAACTCAGCTGGTGATTGGGGGCCAAGCAAGCCGACGGCAATCCCCGATTTGATCATGGAACTCAAAAAACGTGGGCATACCAAAGAGCTTATTCAACGGGTCGTCTACGACAACCCCAAGACGTTCTTCTCGCAAAGCAAACCATTAGGGAAAGAGGTGTAAGGCTTAGGCTAAGCCTTGAATGCTGCCATCGTGGCGGATGCTGCTAGCGTGGCGGATGCTGCCAGCATCCGAACCGACGCTGGCAGCGTCGGCCACGATACTTAAGCCTTAAGCCTCATCTATGTCCCCCTTGATCCTCGTTTGGACCCGCCACGGCGGCAGGACTGCCGTCCAAGGCTGCTAAATAAGCGACCAAGTCCCTCAGTTCCCGTTTGTTGAGGTATTTTAATAAATCCACGGGCATCGAAGAAAGGCCTTTCTTGCGTTCTTCGATCGAGTCCTTTTTTATTTGGATCAAGGCTCCCTGCGCGTCCATGAGCGTCAAACTTGAGTCATTCTCCGACTTGAGAATCCCGGATATCGTCTTTCCGTCATCGTCTAGAATCACCACCGTCTCAAAGTTTTGTGCGATAGCTGAGTTAGGGGTAACTATCGCTTCCAAAAGATACTCGCGAGTTTTTTGCGGACCAAGCGCGCTTAAGTTGGGGCCGACTTCTCCACCGGTACTACCGACTTTGTGACAACGGACACACGAAAGACTGCTGCGAGTAAAGAACAAAGATCGTCCTTGATTGACATTACCACCGTCGATGCAATCCTCGAAGTACTTTTTTGGATTGGACTCTCTGAGTTTTTCAAGGCTTGCCATTCTGTCTGCTAACTTTCGGCCTAAGTCAGTGTCCAAATCTTCCTTGGCAGCCTCGACGACGTTCACCCAGCAATCTCGCTCGAGGGTACCGGCCAAGTAAGCGTTAACTCCTTGTGCAATCAATCCCTTCGCAGCCGCGGTTGACATGCTGCCTAACTGATCCCAAGCAAACTGCCGTTCGCTGACCACGTTCGAGCCAATGGCGAGTTGCAAGTTTTTGGCAGCAAGCTCTGGAGTCTTGCTAACCTGGAACGCTATGCTGGCCATCCGCACGTCCACGTTCGTATCCCGAACGAGCTCATCGATAAACGGTTGGATCGAATCCGGCGCGAGTCCGGTCAAGGCTCGGATGGCTGCTCCGCGTCGCATTCCATCTGCTTTCGTATCTCGTGCCGTAACCAAAATGATCTTAGCGATTTCAGTCAATCCCGCCTTGGCACCGACTTCTAAAAATTTGTCTCGGACCGCTTCTGGTGTGGCTGAGAGTTCTTCGATTCGTTCACCCAGCACCTTCTTAGCAATCTCGGGACTTCGATCGCTTAACGGTTGATGCCGGTTCATTACCCGGTCACGATTGCCAGGCTTTGCCCAGTTGGCCAGCATATCCAGGGCTTCAATGCGCAATGAGTCTTTGCACGTAGAACGGGCTGCGAAGTTCCCTAGCCTTTCCGCATCTTGCTCACGCCCCAATCGAAAACTCGCGTTGAGGACTCGGCTTACTACGGCATCCTCAGTTTCCGCTGCAACGGATAGCTCAGCCAAGGCTGGCAATTGGCTGTGTAATTGTGGTACATCATGCACGGCTCGAACCGCCTCTTTCTGAACCTTGGAGGAGTTGTCGGAAAGGAATGAGAAAACAATTGGGTTCGCCTGCTTTCGAAGCGCGACAACGGCAGCGAGTCGTACCGCCTCACTTGCATGATTTTTGAGCCCACCCAGCTTGGTGTAGTCTTTTACGCCTGCCAATCCCATGATTCCGGCGTGCCTCAGGATAGGATCGCGGTTGTCATTTTCTGCCAGAACATCCACGATCCCATCCAACACATCGTCCGCTCCCAATAGCCCGACCGCCATGCAACTAGCCGCTTTGACGATGGGGGAGTCTTGTTTGAGCAATTCAGCAAAGCGGGGCAACGCGGATTTGTAGCCACCATCCGCTAGCGCTTCAATCGCGCGTGACACGACCATTGGGTCGGATTGAGACAAGGCCTGGACCAAGGCATTGGCGACGAGTTCATCATTTGGCTTGGCGCGAAGCAATTGTCCTAACCCCCAAACGCTATGTAGACGCTTCAATACCGATGACTCGGTTTGTTGAAGCGTGGCAATGAAAACGTCTCGGTTTCCTCGAGTTGCAAGTTCCCATTGCGCTTCGAGCCGAACTCGGCGATCGGCGTGGTCGAGCAGAGAGGCTAAATCGGCTTCACCACGCGACTTCATGCCATCGCGAAGCAGGATTCGCGTGTTCTTAACCAAGTCGCTTGCCTGAGCTTGTGGATCCGCAAACCGATAAATTCGGCCCTTGTTTTCACCCTTCCAGCCATTGACCCAATCGCTGACGTACATGCCCCCGTCCGGTCCAAACTCCACGTCGGTCGCTAGGATATTCCAGACAAACTCCTCGTTGCTTTTGACTTCAAAGAAGGCACCCTTGGGATTGACTTTGATCATTCGAACGCCGCTATTGGAGGCTTGGCCGCGAAAGTCGCACAGGAAAAAGGCGTTTTTAAACTCGCCTGGCAGTCCGCCCTTTGCCGTAAGTCCAGTCCCGGGATAGCAGGTTAGCCCGGATGGTCCGTCCGCTAGGTTCGCTATGGGAGGTACCGTGTAAGCCGGTGAGTCCTCGGTGAATGGGTACCAGATTTTTTCCCGGTTGAACGGTCCGCGATCGCTGATGTACTGGTACATCATTCGCCAACCCGTGTCGCCGCCTCGAACAACGAAAACCCATCGGGCTTTATCACCGGAGTCCGAGTTGTTGTCGCCGGTGAACAGATTTCCAAAGTCATCAAAAGCGAGTTCTTGTGGATTGCGAAGGCCACTGGCGACAACTTCTAGCTTGGAGCCATCGAGTTCACAACGAAATACAGCACCGCTTTCGGGGTTGGCGATGAGCCCATTGGGTGTTTCAACATGATAGCCGCGATCGCCAATGGAAAAGTAAAGGCGACCGTCCGGCCCAAGGATTAGACCATGCATGTCGTGGCCACGGAAGGCAACACGAACTCCAAATCCATCCGCTAGGACAATCCGTTCATCGGCAACGCCATCGTCATTCTTGTCTACTAGCGCCCAGAGCTTGGGTATGTTCGTGTAGTAGATACGGTCGCCCCGCACTAACGCGCTTGCTCCCGTCCCCTCTTCGATGCCGTTGAAGCCGGATGCGAAGACCGTTGCTTTGTCCGCGTGAAAGTCCCCGTCTGTATCGATCAGCATGCGAAGAATATCGTCCTTTGTCTCGTATTCCACAGCCTTGTCCCCTAGTTGTTCGCGATGGTAGAGAATTCTGTCAGCCACGGTTTCGGCGGCCAAGTCGGCAGAAAGCCATTTTTCATCGTGCCCTCGGTTGTCGGTCACCCCTATCTCTTGCCGATAACTTTCACAAACAACAATTCGTCCACGATGATCGATCGTAAATGCGACCGGGTTTCCAACCATTGGCTCTGCCGCAAAAAGCTCACAGGTGAAACCTGCAGGCTTTTTGAATGAGCCGATGGCGGTGGTTGCCTCGCCAGACTTTTCGGCCAGTTGTGGCACCTCTGGCTTTCTTCGCTCGGGCTTATCGTCCGCTCGAGCAGGAACCAGGACTGGACAAGCAATTGAGAGCGCGCAAACGAGCCATTTGCTCGTGTTGCTGTTGATGAGTGCGGAAGTTCGGGGGGAGTTCCGTGGAGACGAAGCCATGAGTGCGCCTTGGTTTGATGAAAATACAATGCGTGGTTTTACGACCGATTTGAATGGTATTTTGGTTTTCTCAAAATGCCAATGCTCAAAAACCGCTTGGAAGGATTGTTTCGATTGTTTTGGTAACAAGCATTCTAGAGGCTGTTTGCAAATCCGTCGATTTCCAGATCGCCCGTTGCCGAAGATGAAACTTGAGTTGTAGTGGTTCATCGACTCGATTGATGAACTATGTTTTCTTTGAGGCATGGACGCCTAGTCGAATTTCAGCAGCCGCTGGGTTGACTGAATCAAAACCACCGAGGCGTCCAGTTATGCGTGCAAAATCCCTTTTGTTACTCGTTATCGCACTTGGGTGCGGTGTCGTCGCATCCGTTGCGGTCAGCCAAGTCGTTCTCGATCAGAAGAATCGCGGTGTAACTCAGACCGTTCCGATATTGGTTTCTGCTAAAGAAATCTCCGCTGCGACCAAAATACAGTCGGATAGCTTTCGTATTGAACAGTGGCCGGTAGATCGAGTTCCGTTGGGTGCAATCGCCGATCCGAAATTGGTCGAAAACAAATTCACTAAGCAACGCATTTACCCCGGTGAACCGATCATCGAGGCCAAGCTCTCAGCGAAGGGCCGCGACTTTATCGTTCCCCACGGATACAGGACCTTCGATATCGGCGTCAAAGATGATTCCGGAGGCGGTGGGTATATTGGACCAGGGGATCACGTCGATGTTTACGGGTACTTTGATAAAGGCGCTCGCGTGAAGGCGGCCAAGAGCGTCAAGGTGATGGAAAATTTGGAGGTCGTTATGATCGATGGGGTCGCTGTTGTAGATCCCGAAGCGACCAAACAAAAGAAGTCGAGCACGATACAACTGCTCGTAAAGGACTCTCAGTACATCGTACTTGACACCGCGGCTAACCTGGGAAAACTGCGACTGGCACTTCGTCCGCCGGCACAAGTTTCTGAGTCGGAGACAGAACCAGACGATGGTGAAAAGTTTATCCAGTGGCTAAAGGACTCGGAGTCCTCGAAGAGCGAGAACTCCAATAGCGAGAAGTCTATTGTAGAATCAGCGGCTATCGTACCCGTAACCCCGGTCGAAAAACCTGAAAAACACGAAATGGTCATTGTCACACCCAATAAGTCAACAATGTACCGATTTAGCGAGGGTAAGTCTTTGCCCCAGAGAATCGACATGGACCAATCAGGCCTCCTAGAGAACCCAGTGGTTGACGAACATGGCCAAAATATTCCGAAATACCCCCCCAGTAACAAAGCTGCTGGCCAAAAGAACACTTTAACGACCGCCGACTCGATTCCCTCTCCAAATGTTGAACCCGTAAATCCTGCCAACTCCGTTCAACCGAACTTGACCTGGGATCCGGCAAGTTCAAACTGGCAATCTGGGGGGTTTAAAGCAACCTATCCCATATCTAAGTGATGTCTTAGCTCTTTTATGTCGATTAAAGCAGTTGGGTGCGGTTCGTTTGCCGATTGGGCAAATAGACTTCCTCACGTCAGCATAGCCACGGATGGTGAAAACTGACGATTGGAGACAAACATACTGCCCCTTGGGTTGCAGTAAGTCCGAATTGTGTTCACAGGGAAGTGATCAGGGATGGGACAGACAAAGTACAACCTCGTTCGATTCGCATTGATGTTTGCGATGACGCCATGGCTAAGCTTGGCATTGCTGCCCGGTATGGCCAGGTGTGGGGATGGCGAAAAAGTCATTCCAACAGGTCGGCTAGCGATTGCCAAAACGCAGGAATCGTTGCAGATGGTGGTCACGACATCACAGTACCTTACTTTTCCGCAACCCATCTTAAAAGCTACCGTTCAGAATGACGCGGCCATCCAAGTACAGGCGTCTGGAAGAAACGAAGTGTTGGTCTCTGCGGTCGCAACAGGCGTCGCTCAGATCGACTTTTTGGGAGCAGATGACCAAGTCTACAACGTTCAAGTCGTTGTGACGGGCGATGCTCGTGAGCTGCAAGCTATCTTGGCTCAAGAGTTCCCATCTGCCACCCTGCGCGTACGCCCAATCCAACAAGCTGTCATCCTGTCCGGGCAAGTGACAGCCGATGAACACGTCGAACAAGCGGTCAGCATCGCCGAAGAATACTACCCGAAAGTAATCAATCGTATCGAAGTCATCGGGGTTCATACCATCATGTTGCAGACGCAAGTGATGGAGGTCTCTCGCACCAAGTTGCAGCAGCTTGGTATCGACTGGTCCATGGGATTCGGAAATGACTTCGTGACGCAATCCGCGAGCGGACTCATCGGTACCGGCGCGACAACACCGGCGCTAATCAACGCAGGAAACGAAACACTTAAATTCGGTATCGTTGACAACGGAAATGCCTTTTTCGGTTTAATTCGAATGCTCCGCCAAAAGAACTTGGCCAAAGTTATGGCAGATCCAACAGTTGTAGCAATCGATGGTCGCCCAGCGAGCTTCAATTCCGGTGGTGAATTCCCAATTATTGTTCCGGCAGGACTTGGCCAAGTTGGAATTGAGTTTCGGGAATTTGGAACAAGACTCGATTTCGTAGCCAAGGTGCGAGGCGATAGCCGCATTTGGCTTGAAGTTCGACCCACCATCAGCGAAATCGATCCGGGCCGAAGTGTTACCATCAACGGAACAAGCATACCAGGCAT
Organism: Pirellula sp.; assembly: GCA_031374925.1. Lineage (GTDB taxonomy): Bacteria > Planctomycetota > Planctomycetia > Pirellulales > Pirellulaceae > JBKCUI01. The sequence goes on from JANMHA010000109.1 coordinate 12,949, forward strand.
TCGCAGTCGTTTTGTGGATACTGCCGTCGAGTTGCGAGCCGGCCAAACACTCGCGCTCGCAGGATTGTTGCAAATTCGGACTGAAGCGGAATCGGTCGGACTTCCTGTCTTGTCCGACGTTCCATACCTCGGGGCATTATTTCGGGCCAATCGTGAAGTCCAAAACGAAGTGGAGCTTTTGATCATGGTTACTCCGAACTTTGCAGGCGCTATGGATGCGAATGAAGTTCCCCCTGGAGGTCCCGGTTTCAACAGCAACAGCCCGTTGGAACAGGAATTGTACGGCAAAGGATACATCGAAGTTCCGCCGGGATGCGCGCCCCAAGGCAACTGCCCTCCCAATGAAAGGCCACAGATTCTTTACAACAACGCCTACGCTCCGCAGCAAACCGCAGCTGGCAGCATGACCACAAAGGGTCAACCACGCGGCACGGCACCTCCCGTTTACTCCGCGGGGGCCAACAACCAAACCAATGTTCCTGGTGGCTCGACCACTCCTCGAAACGTTCCTGTCCGTCGCTAATCTGACGATGATTTATTGACACATGAATCGATTCCAACGCTTAGCTTGAACTGAACTTAAATGAGCAATGTACTAAGAACCGCCATCGTCGATCCCAACGATCAGTCGCGTGATAGCCTTAAAAAAATGTTGCTGGGAATGGATATCGTTTGGCTGGATGCCGAATGCTCACGCTATGAATTTTTCGCGGATGTGGTCGAACAATCCAAACCCGACGCAGCGGTCATCTCTCTCGATGGTGGCCCTGATCGAGCGATGATTCTGATGGAAAAATTGCGAACCACCTCGCCCGAGTGCGCTATCCTCGCGGTTTCCAAAAGCACCGACGGTCAACTCATTCTCAAGACGATTCGAGCGGGCGCCAAAGAGTTTTTGCCCTTTCCAATCGACGTCGAAGAGCTTCACGTTGCCCTCGAACGAGTAATGCAATCGAAGTACGGAAGCGGTACAGACGGTCGTGCTCGAGGTTGCCGTATGATTGCTGTCGCCGGAGCAACAGGCGGAGTCGGATGTACCTCGATCGCGGTCAACATTGGTTGCAATCTAGCCATGCGACCAGAAAACTCAGTGGCGCTGGTTGACTTGGATTTAGCGTTAGGGGATGCCGACGTCTTCCTAGACTCCATTCCCGATTACAGCCTAGTGGATGTTACCGAGAACGTGGCCCGACTCGACTTTCATTTGCTTCGCAAGTCATTGACGAAGCATTCGTCCGGTCTCTACTTGTTGCCACGGCCCGTGCAATTGCAAGACCTTGAGTTGATCACCCCAGAAAGCCTAAGAAAAGTCTGCGGGCTATTGAGAGCCTCGTTTTCCCACATCGTGATAGACGTTTCAAAATCGTACTCACAAGTCGACCTAACGGCGATGGAGCTGTCGAACGAAATCGTATTGATTGTTCAACTCGATCTTCCCTGCTTACGGAACATGGTCCGCCTTTTGATGAGCCTGCAGCAAATGGAAAACATACGAGATAAAGTCAAAGTAGTCGTCAATCGCGTGGGGCTAGAGAGCGGGCAGATCAGCCTCAAAAAAGCTAAAGAAACGATTGGTCGCGAAGTCTTCTTCCAAATCCCGAATGACTATCGAACGATGGTCGAAATGCGAAACAACGGACAGCCCCTGATCGAACAGGCCCCCAAGGCTGCCATCACTTTAGCCGTTCAGCAGTTAACGGATCTCCTGGCTGGGGCCGAAGTTATCAGCACCGAAGTGAGCGAAAAAGCCCCTGCCGACAAGACCTCAGCGGGCAATTGGCTAAACTTCTGGCCAGGAAAAAATGGCGTAAAAACCAAGTCGAAATAGCAATTGCCCGAAAACTAAAGCCAAAATAAATCCCAATCTAGCCCGGGAGGGTGAGGCGGGTGAAGCTGCTGCCGAACCCATGCGGCGCCAGCTCGGCAGGAGCCTCGCTCTCCCATTGTTTTTGAACGTTTGGCATTGCAAAGATGTCGACAGGCATGGCTTCGCCCTGTCGGACCCAACACGCCAGATTGAACCTCGCTCTAGCTGGCCATCTAGGAATGGGTTAGAAATAGAGACGCAAAAAGATGTTTTTGGGGCGTCTCGATTAGGAGCAGATTATGGCGTTAAGTGCAAAAAAACTGCAAGAGGTGATGAAGGAAAAACGGAGGCGTGAAAAGCTCCCGCCTCGACCGGTGATCGCAGAATTGACACCGTTGAACCTGAAACCTCGGGAACTCAACCAAGTCACCGAACGATGTTCCGACGTTTTGCTGGCTATTGAAACAGTCCTGGTTCAGTCCGCCAGGGACCAATCCCAGGTCGACGACGAAATCATCAAACAAGCTCTAACTTGCGCGATTCGCTATTCACCCAACGAAACTGAATCAGTAGCTTTTGTCACGTCTCGATTGGCAACCATAAGAGAAAAAATGAGCGTGAACGACGAAGACTGGGTATTGTCCCTGAGGGCAATTTGTACATCGGTAATCAACCACCGCAAGCGCAACGCGGGCGCGTTCAGTTACCTTACCCACGCCCGTGCTTTTCTCCTTAAAGCAAACGCGACCCGTCCATGAATTGCATGAGAAGTAAAGCTCGGCGGCTTGCTTGCGGTTTGGTTGGGATTGGTTTCGCAAGTTTCCTGTCGCAAGCCATCGCACAGTTACCCGAGGGTTCCATCCGTCGAACGCCACTCGTCAATGTCATCGACAATGCAGAGAAAACAGTAGTTGGGTTGTTCACGGTCGATGCTGCCAAATCCGCTTGGATTTCCGGTTCTGGTGCTATCGTGAACTCGCATGGCTATGTTTTGACCAATAACCATGTCGTGCCAAGCAAAGAAGGTTACGCCGTATTTGAAGGAAAGGCCATTCCATTCCGTGTGGTTGGACGAATGCCAGAACGCGACCTCGCTCTAGTCCGTCTTAGCGGAGAACGCGCATGGCCGGAATCGATTGTTGGCCGAAACAACGATTTGATGAATGGCGAAACGGTCGTCACCGCCGGAAATCCAGGGGGTAGAGGCATCGTCTTCACGGCTGGGATCGTGAGCAATAAAAGCATGATGACAAACGCGGGCAATGCACTGGTGATGTCGCAATTCAGCCCAAACGACGGACGCGATAAATACATTCAGTTTGACGCGGCAAGCAACCCAGGAAACAGCGGCGGACCATTGATCGACTTTGAAAGCCGACTGATTGGAATCGTTTCTGGCAGTTTCTCTCAAGAACAGAATGTCAACTACGCCATCCCCATCGATCGGGTCCGCAAGTCTGCCATGGCCCTCATCGAACCTGAAGTTCGACACCAACGAAGGACTGGGATTGCCATCGATCCAAATGCTGATGAATGCGTCGTCGAACGCGTTGATCCAAAATCATCTGCCTCAGAAGCGGGTATAAGAAAGGGAGAGGTTATCGTGAGCGTGGGCGGAACGAAGGTTAGACAGATACTTGATTGGGCTATCGCTATGGATCGAACACTCCCAGGCAAATCGAAAATGGAATTGGAGATTCGATCAACTGACGAAACCCGTTCGGTATCCTTCTTTCCTGATGCTGCACCCCCATTTAGTCCAGTTATCGTCGAAGAACCTCAGCCAGGTCTCCGATATAAATTATATGCCGGTAGCTTCACTAGGATTCCAAGTTTTCTTGCAATGAGCATGGAACAAGAGGGAACAGTAGATCAATTTCTTCTCTCCCTTGCCACCAAAAAGGGACGCGAAAATTTTGCGGCGATCTTCGATGGATTCCTAGATATCAACACCGCCGCTCTATACCGGGTGACAATTATCTCCGACGATGGAAGCAAATTGTTCGCCCACGATCAACTATTGGTCGACAACGATTTCAATCATCCGCCTCAACCCGCAAGTCGGCTGGTACGATTTGAAAAGGGGCTACACCCAATTTCCATCCAATATTATCAAGCCACAGGAGGAGCGGAGCTGGCCATGACGTTGTCCCGCGTTGACGAATCAACATGGGAGGAAACTCCTGTGAATCCGATTTTCCTGCGAGCCAAGAAATAACCTGGGATGTCCGCCTCGGAGATGCGTATCTCCGAGACGCTGGGATGCCCGCCACGTGGCAGCGTATCTCCGAGACGCTGGGATGTCCGCCTCGTGGCAGCGTATCTCCGAGACGCTGGGGTGTCCGCCTCGTGGCAGCGGATCTCCGAGACGCTGGGGTGTCCGCCTCGGAGATGCGGACCTACGCGCAGCGTGGATCCCATGAACGAGGTGAGACAAATTAGGCATCGATAACCACAGCGGACGCGGCGTGAGCTTGGCAAGCAATGAATCCTTGCTTGCGTTCAGCCGGGCTGAGTGCATCCTGGATGTCCATATCCACGGACCCTGTTAGCAAACGAACTTTGCATTGGCCGCAAATCCCTGACCTACACTCAAACGGCAGGTCGATCGAAAGCTCCTCTGCCGCTTCTAGCAGTTACGTCGGACGCCAAAACAAGGTTAAGAGGAGGCAAGCTCCCGCTCAACCTTAGCGAATTGTTGGTGAAAATACTTCACAGCGTTGCCGAGGGTGGGTGACTTACCAGGAGGTGATCGACGAGAAGTGTCCAAATAGCTTACGCGAGTGAACAAGAACTCAAATGCCGAGCCAATGCGATGGAGCTTGCCAGTCGCTTGCCTGCACGTCCCTGGCAATGGGCATCGCCTAGCACAACATGGAGAGCCTCAAGCAACTCTTCAAGCGTGCCATTCTTCTTTCCTCGATGAAGCTGAATACTCTTTAAATAGATTTTTGCGTGCGAGGAGTCGCCGATCGCATTCAGTAGACGTGTGCAATTGGAATAATAGTAAGCCAGCGTGTCGGTAGGCTGCAAAAAGGAGCCCCATTGGTGTCGGAAGGTATCCATTGAAACGGCCTCGGAGAAATCGCTTTCGGCGAGTTCTAAATGCCCGAGAAACGATTCGGACAATACAATTGGGGGTAGAATCGCACGCTCAAATCGTTCACCGGTGCCAAGCCTCTCGGCAACCCAATACACCGGATTGCGTCCATTTTCATGCTTCGTGTTGGCCGTGGTATCCGTTCCCGGAGCCGTTTCACCGTAAAGCACAACGACGTTTTGCAGGTTATTCCTCAACAACTTTGGGATATTCAACGGTGCACGTGGTCTTCGTTTCCTTCGTACGCTGTCCGCGGACTTAGGGTGCGCTAACTGGCCCTCGACCATCGAATCAAATGCCGCTACAAGTTGGTCAAAGCCTTGTGTCTCAGGCTCCAAACAACGCAATGCAGCAACGGTCGCCTCGAGCGTGGACAGAAACGAAACATGCGGCTCACGCCGAATGCCATAGCGACTTGGTTGTGCTGGCGCCAATCGCACCTTTCGCAAACCTCGAAGCTGAGGAATGTCACGAAACAAAGTCTTTGTGTGGTGCCATGTACCGTCCAGAACAACAAGCTGCTTTGGCATTTCTTCCTCGCTAAGCTCTTCCAGCAACAGCGCACTTTCGCCAGGGTAAAGAAGTCCAGTATCAGCCGAGAAAGACATTTGAAAGAAGGCCAGAGCAAGTCCTTCCATGTGATCGACGTACAGTTTTGAGTTCAACAAAGCCTTTCGCAAAATACGAGCGGTGTTGAACGCATGGAATCGTTCCCGCATGTGCTGAAATATCAGCACATTGGTTCGATTGTGAATCGTTGGGATTTTGTGGCAAAAGCAACGATTTCTTGGCCGATAGCAATCATAACATCTTGGACGCCAACCTTCTCCCAGTCGTTCCACTTGCTCATTCGCCATTTTACTTGAGACCGGTCCCTAATGGGCGAGCGCTCAACGCACCGCGGACTCCGATTTGGCCAGGATCTCTTGCCACTTTGTCGGTGAAGACGCGAACGTCATTCAGAATCGGCTGCAGCTTCTGCGTCAGAATCTCAACATTCCCAGAAGCCGCTTGAATGCTTCTAAGCGTTTGATCCACCTTGAACGCGATTTGCGGATTATCGACCAATTGGGCAATCGTCCCATTGCTGTTGTTTAGACGGTTAGTGAATTTCTTTAGGTCGACGGAGAGGGCGTTCAGATTTTCAAGTGCGGCAACAGCGTTAGCCACTAGGGCCTCGCTGTTTTGACTCACAGGTTCAGTAATCTCTGCAATGTTCTCGATTGCCACGTTGGCGTTGTTCACCGCTTCGCGAATGGTTTCTCCTATCCCCTCGAACTCCTTGCCCAACCCTTCGAGGCTCATGCTAAACTGCTCGAATCCCTTGAGAGTTCGCTGCGTTTGCGTTAACGTCGATTGCGCTTCTTTGAACAGGTCTGGCAAAATAGTCAATCCATTGACAACAGCATCCGGAATCTGTGCATTCTCCAACTGAGTCGCAACCCGATTAATCGTATTGACGGTCGTCCTAACATCCTCCGCGGTTGACTTGATGGAAGTGACAAGCTCCCGAACGGGACCATTATCTCGACCGACAACTTCTTGGACCGAGGCTCCAATCGATTCAAATCGATTGAGTGCACGCTCTATCGTGGACATCATCGGTCCCATGGTTTTCTCCATCCGGGCTAAAGACTCAAAAGGGTCCGTTGCCACCTCACCGCCATCTAAAAATGAATTGTCTGTAATAATCTCGTTAATGGCTTCGGCTTCACGTGCGTCCAACACGTCGTCACGGGGTGTCCCCATGGTCCCGTCAAATCGACGTAGATTCGATTCGGCAGTGGGTTCTACGAATTCGATGACCGCGTCTCCCGTAATTATCGAGCCACTTACAATCCGCGGCACCTCTCCCTTTCGTAACTCGACTTTACGATCGAGTTCCATCTGGATGATGACTCCCTCGCTTCCTGGTCGAAGTGTAATGCTCGAAACTCGCCCTATTAGAACACCGTTTTTTCGAACAGGAGTATCGACGGCAACGCGAGGGGCACTTGGGAAATTAACGCTGACTCGATTGCGATCGACCCATAGGGTGGGCACGGCACCGAAAAACGCGATCAACAAGACCCCGATTATCGCGGACGCCAAAACCAAGACTCCGACCCCAAAACGATATCCGCTCTCTTCCATGATTATCCCTCGTCTGTTCCATCATTGAGATTTGGATCGACTAAATTGAACGTGTCAGGGTGCCCGTTGCTTCGAGACGCAAGCATTTCCATCAATCGCTCACCGGCTTCGCCGTTTACAAATTGTTTGACCCGCTTGTCACGTGTACTGTCGAGCTTCTCGGGCGGGCCATCGAAAAGAATTTGCGACTCCCCATTTTCTAACCTCGAATAAGGATACAGCATGATGATCCGGTTGGCGACTTTTCGAGCCGAATGCATGTCGTGCGTAACAATAATGCTAGTAACTGGATAGCGCTTTCGAGTACGCAACATCAATTCGTTGATAACGTCGCTCATGATCGGGTCCAACCCAGTCGTTGGCTCATCGTACAACAGAAGATCCGGTTCTAAAATCAAGGCTCGGGCGAGTCCTACCCGTTTGCGCATTCCGCCCGACAATTGGGATGGTCGTTTGGGCAAAACGTTGCTTGGCAAACCAACTTCGGACAGACGATCCGAAACAAGATTTTGAGCCTGTTTGCCTTTTGGGACACCATGCTGCCGAAGCGGGAAGGCAATGTTCTGGCTGATCGTCATGCTGTCGAAAAGCGCGGCATTTTGAAAGACAAATCCAAATCGCTTCCTAAGGTTGGTCATGTCTCGATCATTGAGTTGCTGAATGTTCTGACCATCAAAAATCACACTACCGGCTGTTGGGTTTAACAAGCCGACAAGTGCCTTAAGAAACATGGTTTTGCCGCACCCGCTTTCACCAATAATCGCAACGGTTTCCCCTTTGTTGATCTTGACCGATATATCCTTGAGCACAACCTGGCGACCAAATTGCAACGACATCCCTCGCGTCTCTAGAATCGGATGAGTCGCTGATGGACTACCGGTCGCTAATTGGTTAAGAATCGAGTCATCCATCAAAACAACTTTGCCCCGGTTGGCCAAATGGCAAAGTAAACGGCGTCTAAGAATATATTGAGCACGATGTCCAAGGCAAGGATCATCACAAAGCTCTGAACAAACGCCGCTGTGGCCGCTCGACCAACTCCTTCCGCACCGGGCTGGCAATGAAAACCGCGATAACAACTAACGATTGCAATCGTAGCCCCAAAGAAAACGCTCTTGAAAACGCCCGTGAAAAGATCATAGCCACCCACAAAATCACGGCTGTTCCGCAGGTACTGAGCGTGATCGATTCCCAAAATGATCACACTGTAAAAGTACCCACCTACGATGCCCATGAAATCGGCCATGACTGTCAAGGCAGGAATCAGGAGCACACAAGCCAGGAAGCGAGGCACAACCAAGTAGTGAATCGGGTTCGCTCCCATGCTCACCAAAGCGTCGATCTGCTCGGTCACACGCATGGTTCCGAGTACCGCAGCCATCGCGCTCCCGACGCGTCCAGCCAGCATAGTTGCAGCCAATACTGGGCCAAGTTCACGGACCAAGGACATATTGATAACAGCCCCAAGACGTGTTTCCAATCCAATGTTTTTGAATTGATGGTAACTTTGAATAGCCAGGACCATGCCAATGAACGTGCCGGTCAATGCCACAACTGGCAGACTCAACACTCCGACTGCATAGAAATTGGGCATGAGCGTCTCGCGTTTCGGCCGAGCACGAAACATCCATGCAAACATTTGAAAGGCAAACAAGGAGATATCCCCAAGCGTTGATATCCCTTGAACAACGACCGAACCCCACGCCGACGTGACTCGGTGCAGGTTCTTCAATAGTCGACTGGAAGTCGAGTTCATGATTGGGAACGGATCGGTTGCCATAAGGACTTGATCGACTGTTAAAACGCGCAGCTTGAATCGACTTTGCCGAAAAAGTAGATTCTAACGTATTTGGTTCGCTAGCTTTTTCATCTGCGGTTAATGAACGCAGTTCCGCATCTCCATTACCGCGAAGTGGTAACAAAGCAGAGCCCAGGATCGCGAAGCGCACTCAGGGTTCAGGTTGAGCGGGAGCTTGTTTCCCCTCAACCTTGTTTTGGCGTCCTATCCAGCTGGCGACCTGACGCACTCCCCTCCTGCCTCGACCGCCGCAGGCGGTCGAG
>JANMHA010000114.1:0-44381 GCA_031374925.1 Pirellula sp.
TAATTCAAGTATGAGAACACTTGCCGGCCGCTAGGTGAAAGCGAGCTCCTTGAGCGCGTGACCAACTTCTTGGGTCGCGACCCAAAACCGGGTGAACGCGGACCAACAGTGAGAGCGGAGAGGGAATTAAGTGCACTGTCACCGTAATCCTCAATTGGAATTACGGTGACAGGTGCGTCATCCCCGAATTAGCGCCGCACTTTCTTACACCCCCAGCCGCACGACCCTCACTCCACCACCAGCTCGGCATGCAGCGCCCCGGCGCTCTTCAGCGCCTGCAGGATGCTAATGATCCGCCGGGTATCGACATGCATCGCGTTCAGTGCCTGAACCAGATCGCCAACTGTGGCCGGTCCCATGCGGATTGTGGCGTCGCCTTTGCCCTCTTCCACGTCCAGCTGGGTGTTGCTGATGGTCAGGCTTGATACATCGCTGGCCAGGCTTGAGGTGTAATAGGGCTGCGAGCCTTCGTTGCGGGTCTGGACCGTAATCCTGATATCCCCTTGCGCGATCACCACGGGCGAGATCATCACATCACCGCCGGCAACGATCGTACCGGTGCGCTCGTTGACCACCACCCGGGCGAGGCGTGCGGGCTGGACCTGGAGGCCTTCGATCGTCGCAGCGAAAGCGGGCAGCGTGGTGCCGTCTTGCGGCAGGTGGATCACCACGCGGTCAGCATTGTCGACGCTCGCCGTGCCGGAGCCGAAGCGTTGGTTTATCGCGACTGCGATATTCTGCGCGGTTTCGAAATTGGGCTGCGCCAGCAAGAAAGCAATATTACCGCTGGCGTTGAGCAACCGCGCTTCAACCGGACGCTCGATCGAAGCCCCGCCGAGGATCCGGCCCGTGGTGGGGTGATTGCGTTGGGCCAGGTTCTGGTTGGCATCAAACTGGTAGCCGCCGACCACCAGCGGACCCTGGGCCAGTGCATAGACCTGCCGGTCAGCCGCCTCAAGCGTGGTCATCAGCAGTGTGCCGCCGGCGATCGAACGGGCATCGCCGATCGAGGAAACGGTCACATCGATCCGGTCGCCGACATTGGCTGAGGCGGGGAGATTGGCGGTAACGATCACCACTGCCACGTTGCGGCTCGAGATATCCTGTTCTGAAACCTGTGAGCCGAGCCGTGAGAGCACGTTGCGCAGCGCCTGGCGCGTCACCACGTTGTTGCGCGAATCGCCCGAGCCGGCGAGCCCGGTGACCAGGCCGTAGCCAACTAGCGCGTTCTCGCGCCAGCCATCGAACCGGCCCAGCGCGCGGATCGGCACTTGCTGGGCCAGGGCCGGTTGAACGGAGCCGTAAAGGGACAACGCGATTGCGGCCAAATGCAGCAGCTTACGCATCACAGCAAACCGAACAGGGTGAAGATCTGGTGCAGCAACCCCGGCTTGCCACTGTTGGTGACAAAGCCCTTGCCTTTGTAGTTGATCTGCGCGTCGGCGATCCGGTTTGACGGCACCCGGTTCTCCGCATCAATATCGACTGTGCGAATCACCCCGCGCACTTCGACCGTGGTTGTCTCACGGTTGATCTGAAGCTTCTGGGTGCCGGTAATTTCAAGCGAATCGTTAGGGAAAACCTGACTTACTTTTGCAGTCATCTGCGTGACGAACCGTTCGGACCGGCTGGTCTGCCCCTGCCCATCAAACCCGCTACCGAGCGAGGCATTACCGCTTTCGTTGATCGATCCGGCAGACGCCTGGCCGGTAATCGTCGTACTGCGCCGCGAACCACTGCGCGTGCTGGAGGTGGCCTCCGCACTTTGTACAATGATGACTGTCACGATATCGCCAACCTGGGAAGCCCGGTGGTCGGAGGTCAACGAACGGGTCCGACTAGCCAGGTATAAATCATCAGCGAAAAGCGCCTGATTACCTGCGATCGTGCCGATAATGGCGCAAACGATCAGGTGAATTCGCAAATTGCGCCGAAACATGGCGTCTCTCCTCCGTGCAGGCCAATTACGGTGGCGATGTTACCAACGGAAAAGCTTGTCGGTGAGGTTGTCGTCGGATTGTTACGTATTTTCAAGTAATATCAGTTGCTCCCTCCAAAGAATGCGATAAAGCTTCGCACCAGTGCTGATGCTATTGGGGGGCGAAATTGCCAGGAATCGCTGAAATTGCGGCAGCGATGGTGATCGGAGCGGAGCGTCGAATCGATGTTTCAGCCGCCAACGTGAGCAATATGAACACGCCCGGCTATCGCCCGCACAGAATCTTTTCGAGCGTGCTCGGTTTGCGGTCCGGTATTCCCCAGCCCCAGGAAGTTCTACTTCGGTCCGATCCCAATGCAGCGCTTACACAAACCGGAAATCCGCTCGATTTTGCCTCAAGTTCGGATGCGGTATTTGCATTGCAGTCTCCGACCGGCACGATCTTCTCGCGGTCGGCGCAATTGCGCCGCGACGGGGACGGGCGGTTAATCGATACGCAGGGGCGGGCATTACTCGCGGCCGATGGACGCGAGCTGGTGGTCTCTTCGAGCGCACCTTCCGTTCTGGCGGACGGGACAGTCATTGTCGAAGGGCAACCTCAGGGCCGAATTGGGTTGTTCGATGCAAGCCGGGCGTACGCAGCAGGTGGATCGGGCGACTTGCCTGACCTCGCCGATGGCGCATCGGTCAAGCAGGGTATGGTTGTGGGCTCGGAAGTTGAATTGAGTGACGAGATGATCGAGCTGAACAAGGCGACCCGCATGGCCGAAACCGGGGCGAAGCTGTTCCAGCTTCAGGACGACCTGCTGGCCAAGGCCGCCAGCCAATTGGGGAGCATCGGCAAGTGAGCGGAGCGCTGGAAATTGCTGCTGTGGGCATGCGTGCCCAGCAAACAGCTTTGGAAACGACCGCTGGCAATATCTCCAACATCAACACTCCAGCTTACAAACGCGTCGACATACGATTTGCCGAACTGGTTGGTGCCGGAACCAGCGATCGGGCGGCTGGTGCAACCGGCGGCGCGCTTGCGTCGGTTGCGGGCGTCTCACCCTGGTCGCTCAATTCGTTCGATACCCAAGGGCAGGTTGAAACGACCGGCAATCCTCTCGATCTTGCAGTTCAGGGTTCGGGTTTTGTTGAAGTGCTGGGTCCGGGCGGCAAGACCTTGCTTTGGCGTGGCGGCACAATCAGGGTGATGGAAGATGGCGCGCTGGCCACATCGTCGGGCCTGATATTCAAGGCCGGAATCAATATTCCGGCAGACGCTGCGGCGCTAAGAATTGACGGTGGAGGCAAGGTCTGGGCCGTCTTGTCCGACAACCCCAGCGAGGTCCAGATTGGCGAAATCGGGTTAGTCAGGGTTGTGGATTCGACTGCGGTCGAACGACTCGACGGCGGAGTCTATGCGCTGAACGACGAAGCGGGCGTGATTGCTGGAGCGCCGGGGACTGATGGACTGGGCACATTTGTCCAAGGCTCGATCGAGCGCTCGAACGTCGATCTCAATGCGGAAATGGTCTCGATGCTCATCTCTCAACGGGCCTATGCGGCCAATGCCCAAGTGGCCCGGGCGGCAGACGAGTTGTTGGGGATTGCCAACGGATTGCGGCGCTGACCATGTTCGGGACCTTGTTCTTCCTTGCAGCTGTCGCAGCGTCGCCCGCAGACGGGACATGCCGCGAACTGGTAGTTGACAAGCGGGCCGGCGAGCCAGTGTTTGCAGTGGATGCGGTTCCTGCGCCGTGTCCGCGGTATCTGCCTGCAGCTGTTCTGCGCTATGACCTGCGCCGACAAGTGGTGGTAGCCCGCGCCGATTTGGCGGCAGGCACTTCGTTGGGACTTGCTTTTCTACCCGAGCGTCCCGCGGTAATGGCGGGGGAATCGGTCCAGATCGTTGCCAGCGTCGGCCACGTGCGGATTTCCCGTTTTGCGGTGGCCCTGCAGCCAGCTAACACCGGGGGAAAGTTCTTCGTCCGCACCGAGGACGGTGCGATCTTTACCGCCCCGGCGATCAATTCTGACAGCCGCAACCGGGCGAGTTCGCGTGGCGATTGACGCTGTGAGTCTGGCAGCCAAGGCGCTTGATGGACTGTATCTGCGCAGCGCAGCGCTGGCCCATAATCTGGCCAATATGAACTCGCCGCGCTTCCAGTCCGTGGAAGTCAATTTTGAAAGCGCTTTGCGAGAAGCAGCGAACGTCGGCTCTTCCGCGGTCGATGTCCTGCAGTTTGGCTTCACAGCCGGTAAATTATTTGGTCCCGGCGACGAACGGCGCGAGGATCTATTGCTGGTCGACGCCTCAATAAATGCGATGCGTTATGCCGCGCTTTCCGACCTGATCGGGCGGCGCTTGGCGATTGCTTCCGCAGCTGCAGGAGCCCGCTGATGGGGGTCGATCCGATTGCGATTAGCCGTTCTGCGCTCGATGTCGAATGGCAGCGCTTGGGTGTGATTTCGATGAATCTGGCCAATGAAAATACCGCTGGTATCGGTGGCCGCGGTTACCGGCCAGTTTCTCTGATATCGGGCCCGAGCGGCGGGTTCACTGCGGCAATGGCTCAGGGATCAGACATGTCAGAACCGCGCGGCGTTCAGGTGGTCGCGATCGAAGCCAGGGCAAGCCCGGTCCGCCGGGTTTACGATCCGAGCCACCCGTCCGCCGATTCTGGTGGCTTCGTGGATTACCCCAATATCGATCACGCCGAAGAGATGATCTCGCTGATGCGGACGTCGCGCGCCTATGAAAGCAATCTGACCGCCTTGTCACTTGCTCAGCAAATGGCAATGCGTGCGCTTGATATTGGAAGGCGTTAAGCAATGGCGATCGTTCCCCTGCAGGCCATAGGCGCCGCCCCCCCCGGCATTGGACTGCTACCGGTCGCTGCGCCGCAAGCCGTAGTAAAAGCCTCCGGGCCAAGCTTTGCCGACCTCGTGGCGAACGGCCTCGACGCTGTCGATTCAAAAGTAGCCAAAGCTGACGCCCTGATGAAGGCCTTCACCCTCGGTGAGGCGATCCCGGTCCATCAGGTCACCATCGCGCTTGAAGAGGCGCGGATCGCCGTCGAATTGTCGGTCCAGATACGCGAACGCCTGACCGAAACCTACCGTAGCTTCATGAACATGCAGCTCTGATTATGGCGGATGGTGTACCGGGCAATGCCGTTCAATCCACACCAGCGGAGGGCAACGGCCCAAATTTCTGGCTGATTTCGATTCTTGTCATCACTGTGTTGTTTGCGGGTTACTGGTTCTTTCTGCGCACCAGTTACGAGCCGGTTCTGGTCAACCTCGATCCGCAGGACGCGGCCGAGGTTGCCAAGGTTCTCGATGCCAAGAAAATTCCCTACCACCTAGAGGCCCAGGGCCGGACAATTGCTGTGCCGGAGGCCGAGGCAGATCGGGCGCGGGTTGAGCTGGCCGGGTCGGAAATGCCGATGAAGGGACAGATCGGGTTCGAACTCTTCAACCAATCAGACATGGGGCTGACCGAGTTCGCCCAGAAAGTCAATTACCAGCGCGCGCTACAAGGCGAACTGGCCCGCACGATCCTGATGCTCGACGGCATTCAGTCGGTACGGGTCCATCTCGGACTGCCTGAGCGGAGCATCTTCCGGAGTGAAAAAGAACAGCCCAAGGCGTCCGTCACCCTGATTCTCAAACCGGGCAAAAGCCTGAGTAGTGCGCAGGTCAGCGGAATTCAGCGTCTGGTGTCCGGAGCAATCCCAGAAATGCCGCTTGAGGCGGTTGCTGTGCTGGATGGAACCGGCAAGCTAGTCAGCCCTGATGTGCCGGCATCGCTCCCGTCAGTATCCGCAATCGGCAGCGATGCGGCCATCGCGTCGGCGCGCGCGCGTCTGGCCGCAGTCTTTGCCAGAAACTTCCCAAGTCAGCCGATCGGAATCGGCATTAGCCTGCGCTACAAAGCTCACTTATCGCATAACGCTGAACCTGAGGCTTCCTCCAGTGAAAAAGCGGACCCAAGTTCAGCTGTGGCGGCGCGCGGAAATCCCGACTTTGCTTATGCCGTGCGGCTGACCACCGACCAGCCGCTTGGCGAAGCGCAGCGTGCCGCGCTTCAGGCTAGCGCCACCACGGAGCTTGGGCTCGATCCCAAAAACGGCGACAGTCTGGCTTTCGATGTCGGTCCAATCAATGCCGAACCTGTTATGCCGCAGGGCGATCCTGCGCCGGAACGAATTGTAGCAAAGGCCGAAAGCCCCCTCGAAGTGTCCCCTGAATTTTCCTGGAACGCCTTATGGTTGGCAGCAGTCTGCCTAGGGTTGCTTGGGTTGGTGGCCGCCGCTTACCACATCGGCCGCAGACTGCGCGCGCAGCGCAAGGCCGAACTGGCTGACTTCGCAAACCTTCTCAGGCAGCGGCTCGACGCCGAAGCCGGGGCCTGAGCGATGGGACTTTCTCCCCAGCTTACCGCCGCGCTGCGCCGGTTCTCTGCCTATGGGCAGCCTGATCGCAACGTCATTCTTGAGCAACTCGGCGAAGATTTGCAAGCCCGCCTGATGCCCTTGCTCGACCAGGTTGACCGGATCGAGCCTTCGCCCTCACTTCTGGCCGCGCTCGATACGGCAAGGTCCGGCGGCGTACCCGCTGGCATGACCAGGCGGTCGGCCGAAGTCCTCGCCAAACTTGCGCTGACGATTGGCGCCTCATCGCCGGCCCAGTTACCTGCGCGCGGTTTCAGCATGACACGCTGGCTTAACCGCTTGAGTGCCGCGGGCTGATTCTGTGCTCTACAAACGTGGAACCCTTTTGGCGAACCGGGCCCGGATGCCTGAAATCCAAACTGGCGAACACGAAGCGCCTGAGCAGATGCCCACGCTTGTTGACCCAACCGATGCAATTCCGATCTGTTCTGACCCGAGCCCCGAGCAAATCGACCTGGTCCGCCTGCGCCATGAGAATGCCGCACTTCAAAAGCAACTTGCGTTGATGCGCCAGACTTGGCAATCCGAACTGCAGGCGGCTGAAGACCACGCAAGGAAAGCAGCGGCGCAGGAGCACAGGTCTGACGACCAGGCGCGTTTGGCGGCACTGCACCGTGCACTTGACGTTGCTAACGATGCTTTCACTGCAATGCTTGGGCAATCGACCGAAAGTCTGGCCTTGGCCTTGGCGGGCGATGCCTTGGTCCGACTGGTTGAACCGCAGCAAGTTGAGCAGCAATGGCTGCAGCGTTCGATCATGGCAAGGATTGCCGAACTTCGCGCACAGTCAATCCTTGCGCTGCACTTGCCGGCTGACTTTGACGAAACCTTGTTGGCCGGATTGACCGCACAGCTTTCCGCGAAGTTAATTGTCGTACGCGATCCGCAGCAACCGCCGGGAACTGCGCGAATAGCCTTGCGGCTTGGACAGGTCGAAATCGCTCCGGATCGTGGCCTGGCCGGTGTCCTTGCAATCCTTGCTGAAGCAGAATGCAATGATTGAAGCAGCCCATTCCGCGCTCGCCGCCTACCAACCCTATCCAGCGGAGGGGCGGGTGCTGCGCATCCATGCTGGTGAAATTGAGGCCGATGGGCCGGACCTGTCGGTCGGGATGCTTTGCGCGGTTTATCCGCCGGTTGGTCGAGGCGGCCCGGTCCAGGCGCTCGTTGCGGCAGTCTCAAGCGCAACGATCGTTCTTGTGCCATTCTCCAGCGTGGCATCGTTGAAGGTTGGCGATGCAGTCCGAGCGGACGACACCAAGATTGGCCTCCCGGTTGGCGATGGCTTTGCCGGTCGCGCGATCGATGCCCTTGGTCGCCCGATGGACGGAGGTGCAGAGATCCAAAGAATGGAATCAGCAGCCCCACCGTTTTCCACGTTAGATCGAATTGCACCGAGCGAAGTCATTGCGACTGGGGTGCGGGCAATCGATGGCCTGCTGACCTTGGGACGCGGCCAGCGGATGGGAGTTTTCGCCGCGAGCGGAGTGGGGAAAACCCGGCTCATCGGACAGATTATCGAACAGGCGACGTGCGACCGGCTGGTCATCTGCCAGGTGGGAGAGCGCGGCCGCGAAGTCGGAGAGCTTTGGAGCAATCTCAGCAGCGGCGCGGCACGGCCAAAAGTGACGCTGGTTGCCGCGACGTCGGATGAAAGCGCACCAATGCGCGCCCGTGCGGTCGATCAGGCGCTGGCTTTGGCCGAATATTGGCGGAGCCGCGGCGAACATGTCTTGCTCATCGTGGATTCGATCACCCGGCTGGCCATGGCACTGCGCGAAATCGGCCTGATTGCAGGCGAGCCGCCGACCGCACGGGCCTATACGCCCAATGTGTTTCGCGAATTGCCGAGGATCGTCGAGCGATGCGGTTCAACGCGGAGCGGGGGATCGATTACAGCACTTTTTACGGTGCTGAGCGAAACCGACGATGCCGACGATCCATTGGTCGAGATCATGAAGTCGCTGCTCGACGGGCATATCCTGCTGTCACGCAATCTGGCGCAGGCCGGCCACTTCCCGGCGATCGACGTACCGCGCTCGATCAGCCGGCTATTTGACGTGCTGGTCGACGAACAGCAACTCGCGGCAGCGCGAAAATGCCGAGCGTGGCTAGCGAAAGCTGAGGAGTCGCGAATTTTGGTTGAAAGCGGGATGTATAAGGCCGGCGGCGACAAAGTGCTCGATGCCGCTTTGGCTGCCCGCGAAGGTCTCGATGTGTTCCTGCGGCAAGGTTTGAACGAGAAAACCGATTTTGACGCGTGCCGACAGGCGCTGATGAACTTGGTTGGTCGCTATGGTTGAACGCCAGATCGTAAATGGGCTTCGTGCGCTTGTCAGTATCCGCCAGGCGCAGGCTCGAGCCGCTTCAGACCAAGCCTTACAAGCGCGTGCCGACTGCGACACAGCCCAAACCGAAAGAGATCTACGCACCGTCCAACGGGATGAGGCCAGCGGAATTTGGTTGCGCAATCTTGGTGCAGCGCGCCCTCAGCCTGAACTGGTTCGGTTGAGCGCCCTGTGGCTTCTCGAGCAAGAGCAGCAATTGTCCGCCGAAGAACTCAACTTCTCGATTGCCAGAAACCGGCTTCAATTGGCGCGGAGTGCATTTGCCGAAGCGTTGGCTCGCGAGGCGGGATCAATGAAAATTAGTGCGAAGGCGCGCAAAGCTATGGATAAATACTTGGAAGAGCGGCAGTCTAACCACTTGGCAGATTCGTGGTTGTGGAGGAGGCAGGCATGACGATCATCGCACCGGAAGCCCTTCGACCCGCGAGTCACTTCAAACAGCCCGAACGCGGTCATTCGGCTCGCGATACCAGTCATGATTTCAGCGGCATACTGTCCGGCCGTGAAGCCTTGGCGTCGGTTGTCAGCGAAGCCGAGGTTGTCAGCGACGAGACAGTTGCAAACGCATTTTCTGACCTGGCTTTTTTCCAGCAAACTGCAGTTCCCGCAAGCTTGGTGTATGAGGGAATTGACCAGTCGCTTGCGGCCGAGGCTAATGACACCGACGAAAGCAATTCAAGTCTCGCGAAAGAAGGTACAGAAACTGAACTTTCTCCGGAATTGCGATCGACACACCCAGATCAGATCGATCACTTGTCCGGGTTGCGGATCGCGCCGAATCATGAACTGGTAGTCGCGATTATGAACACGCCGCGCGGGCTGCACGGTTCTGCTGGCCCGGCAGCAGGTCAAGCCGCTGACTCGCAGCCGATTGTAAGCGTCGGCACGGGCGCAAGGGTCAAGATCGAAACCGGTCAATCAAGCGCAGCACAAGGGACCGCAAGGCCCCGAACGGAAGCGCCAAGTCTTTCTGCTTTTTCGCTCTGCCTGAGGCTTGAAGGCGATGAGGTGAGCATAAGTGCGCGGGTCAGTGGATTGAGCCCAGATGACGAAGCTGAACTCGAGCAGCGAATTCGAGACGAGTTGGTCCGGGCTCGGCTGGGGTTGCAGGACATTGCCCTCAACGGGCGCAGAAGCCGAATTTTGGGCAAGGAGTAGGCGATGGCAGTTTCAGCAACCAGCGCGGTCGCGGCACCTTTCGCGTTTCAGGCGAGTGCCGCCGCCACCTCGAACCAGAACTTGTCGCAGAGTGCCAATACGGCCTTTGGGCTCAACTTTGAATCGCTGCTCAAGATTATCCTGACCCAGCTTACCTATCAGGATCCGCTCAAACCAATGGACAATTTTCAATTCGTTTCCCAGCTGGCGCAATTCTCCCAGATCCAGCAGGGTCAGGTAATGACCGACAAGATGGCCGCTATGGTTACATCGCAAACAACCTTTCAGGCCACATCGTTGCTGGGAAGGGTCGTTGACTTGCCCACGAACAATGCCGGCGGAGTGATTTCAGGTACAGTCAAAGGCGTGACATTCCAGAACGGCGATCCGCGGTTGACCATCCAGACTGCGTCGGGAGAGACGATCAGCAATATTTCGCCCACGGCAATCAGCCAGGTCAGAGGAGCTAACTGAGATGTTCAGCGCAATTTACATCGGCCTCAGCGGACTCAAGGCCTATTCGGATGGCATCCAGCGGGTGTCGAATAACGTCTCGAACCTCAATTCCCTGGGCTTCAAATCTTCGACAGTCACCTTCTCGAATGTGCAGACCGCGCGCGATTTCGGCGGGGCCACTTTGGAGAACGGCTCACTTGGCGCAGGCGGCGGGGTTGGCCTGTTCGATTCCTCACTACAGCTGAAGGCCGGCGAACTGCGCCAGACCGAGAATGATCTAGATCTGTCTATCGACGGCAGCGGCTTTCTGGTTTTGCAGCGGGGCACCGAGACCCGCTACATCCGCACCGGAAGCTTCGAAGTCGACAAGGACGGGTTCATCGTCCTTTCAGGGACTGACTGGAAGCTGAGCCTGCTTGACGCGGCGGGACGCGCGGTGCCGGTATCGATCGATGCCAGCCGAACCAATCCGCCTGTTGCGACCACCAAGGTCACCTTCGCCGACAACCTGTCTTCGACCGCGACGGCTTTTACTGTCAGCGAGCTCGCAGTTTATGACACCAAGGGCGACAAGCATGTCTGGACCGCGCTGTTCACCCGGACCGAAGGAACCGCCAACTGGACCGTCAAGGTAACCGACGATAAGGGCGCAACTATTGGCGAAACGGCGCTGTCCTTCATCGGCGGCCTGCCAGACCCGACCACCAGTAAGCTCACTTTTGCCGACGCAGCGAACGGCCTCTCGGTCGTGCTTGATTTCAGCACAAACGTCACCTCGTTCTCGGCTGGCACAGTTTCGACCTTGCGCGCCGCAAAAGTGGATGGGCACGGCGTCGGCTCGGTCACCACCATTGCGGTCAATACCAAGGGTGAACTCGAACTGTCCTATTCGAATAACGAGAAGAAGCAACTTGGGGCGGTAGCAATTGCCTCGTTCCGCGATCCCCATTCGCTGCGTCAGGAAACCGCAGGGCAATTCACCGCGCAGGTTGGCGCAGACGTTCAAATGCTGGCGAGCGAGGATCCGCGAGTAGGCCAGGTCCTGTCGCGTCGGCTCGAGGCATCAAACGTTGATCTCTCAAAGGAATTTGGCGACCTGATTCTGATCCAACGTGGTTATCAGGCGAGCTCGCAAATAATCAGCGTGTCGAACGACATGATCCAGCAGCTGTTCGGAATCCGCGGCCAAGGATGACAATCGAAACAAGATTATGGTTGCCGCCCTCGGCGCTGTCACAAGCAGACGAGGATACGGCGGTCAGACGTATTGTGAACCTGTGGGCCTCAGAATGGCTTGGCACAGCCTGCCCGTCACCGCAGACCAAGAGGATCGTCGACGAAAGACAGAAAGTCTCCAGCTGGAGGCGAAGCGGTAACACCTGGCTTGGTCAAAGCGAGACGGACAGAGCCAATTTGGGGTCAGCCTTGTGCGCGGGTAACGCTGATAGGGCCAATCCGCGCGACCGCACAGTGTTGGCAAATCTCGCTGAGAGCGCCGGAGACGATCTCGCCGCGTTATTCAGTCCCAAGGCTGACGCCGCACAGTCCGCAAAGTCCGCCCCGCCGCCGCCGCGGGTCCGCGCCCGCTACGAAGTGAAATCGAATGCCGGAGAGTGGAGTCTGCAGCTGGTTTTGATGCAGGAAGAAATCATCGCTGCGCGCCGCCTTGCAGCACCCCCCGATGATCGTCCGGATCTTGGTACCCTTTCGCAGGCTCTTGCCGGGATCGAATGCGCATTGTCAGTCCATTTCGGCCAGGCCCGCCTTACTACGGCCGAACTGGGCTCACTTGAGACCGGCGACGTGATCGCATTCGATCGGACCTGGACCGAAGGCGCGTCGATGGTGATTGCAGGCACGAAAATCGAGCGCAGCATTGTGCGGATTACAGCACTTGATCGAGATCTTGAACTCACAATTGAGAACCAGCCGCTTGCGGCCAGTCCGGAGCTTTAGGCAAATGAACAAACCAAAGTCAGCGAAGAGCGAGACAAGCGGCATCGATCCCGCCATTTTGGCGGGGCTGCCAGTTACAGTCGAAGCTTTGCTGGGCATGGCCAAAGTCAAGGTATCCGATCTCTCAGCGCTGAAGCCAGGCGACAGTTTCACACTTGATCGCCGCTTGGGCGCGCCGGTTGAGCTCAAGGTCAACGGCATCACCCTCGCCTATGGCGATCTCGTTGCGGTGGGCGACAATTTCGGGGTCCGGATCACCGAGATTGCCAGCGAATGAGCCATTGGCGCGCCATGCTTGCGGGCTTGGCAATCGCGATGCCCGGACCCGCCGCGGCTCAACAGCTGGGCGGCGGAGGCGGAGTCGGTTTCTCAATCTGGCGTGTGCTGGCAGCATTACTGGTTTCGCTTGTTGCAGCGCTTGGATTGGCCATGGCGCTTCGCGCGCGAAGCAAGGGCGGTTCGTTTTCACGCCCACAATGGCTGTCCGCTTTGGCACCCGTCGGCCGAATCAAGGTCATTGAGAGCCGCAGGATTGCAGGGCAAGCCGAACTCACATTAGTGCGCTGTGATGGCACCGAGTTTCTGGTCCTGACCTGCGCCGGAACGGCCACCGTCGTGGAACGGAATGTTCTTACCGAGATCGTGCCTGACGAGGCGCAGACATGAGGCAGCGCGGCAAATTGGCGGCCATCCTGGTCATCACCGTTCTGGCCGCAGTGCCAGGTCAGGCCTGGGCCGCCGGCGCCACCATCCAAAGCGACGTGGTGCGAACCGGGGTGATGCTCGCTGGTCTGGCTGTGATCCCGACGATCATCGTAGCGATGACCGGCTTCACCCGGATCGTTATCGTCCTGTCGATGGTCCGCCATGCCTTTGGCATGCCCGAAACTCCGCCCAATGCCGTACTGGTAAGTCTTGCGCTGTTTCTGACCCTGTTCGGGATGGGAACGGTTGCCGGTGAGATCAACCAGAAGGCCTTGCAGCCTTACCTGGCTGGTCAGACTGCGTTCGAAACTGCGCTCGAAGGCGGAACTCAGCCGCTTCGCCAGTTCATGCTCGCCCAGACCCGCGATAGCGATCTCGCGACAATCTATCGCATCGCGCGCGTCCCCCTGCCCGACAAGCCAGAACAGGTCGAAACGCTCAAGCTGATCCCAGCTTTCATGATCAACGAGCTGCGCACAGCGTTTACAATCGGATTTGTGATCCTGCTACCATTCCTGCTTATCGATTTGGTGGTCTCGTCGATCTTGCTGGCTCTGGGGATGATGATGGTCCCCCCGACCACAATTTCTCTGCCGATCAAGCTCTTGATGTTCGTGCTGATCGACGGCTGGTCACTGGTAATCACTGGCGTGATGGGCAGCTTTGCATGACCCGCGTTGCGCGGCGCAAGGGCGGTCTTGCCCTGATCGTGCGGCCCGACCGCGAGGAGGCCGCCTTATGGCGGCGTTTTCAGGAAACCCAGGAAGCCTGGCTGCGCGAAGGTCTGTTTGAGCGATATCGACGCTTTGCCCGCTCGTTGGCTCGCCGCCATGCTCGCCGCACTGGGCTACGACCCGATATGTTCGAGGATCTTGAACAGTTTGGCTATCGTGGGCTGCTGGAAGCTATCGATCGCTTTGATCCGGCCAACGGCGCTTCGTTTCTAACTTTCGCCTCGGCCCGGATTGCCGGCAGTATCGTTGACGGAATGGGGCAGCTGGACGAACGCAGTGCACAGCTGCGCTTCCGGCGGCGACTGGAGCGCGAGCGCTTTGGTTCGCTGACTGACGGTCCGCACGAAGCAAAGAGCGCTACCGAACAACTTTCGGATCTGGTCACCGAACTGGCGCTGGGGTTGATTCTATCCGCCGAAGAACGCGATGCGCCAACAGGCCTGTCGGGACGAGCCGACAACGGTTTTGACAGTCTGGCTTGGCGCGAAACGCGGACAGTGTTGACCCAGCGGGTTGAAAGCCTGCCGGAACCCGAGCGCACCGTGATTCGACAGCATTACCTAAACGATCTGCTATTTTCGCAGATAGCTACTATGCTCGGGCTGACGCGCGGGCGAATTTCGCAAATTCACCGCGCGGCTTTGGAAAAACTGCGTAAGTCGATGAGGGCTTTCAGATGAGCAACAACGACACTCCCCAATGCGGCGAAGCGCAGATGCGCGAAATCCTCGAAGTGGCGGCCACCAACACCATGTCGGGCGTGGCGGCGATTGATCAAGCGCTGGGCGACTATCCAGGCGATGCCCGCTTGCACTTCCTCAAAGGTTCACTGCTGATCGACGAAAAGCGCTTCATCGGCGCATACGCAGCAATGCGCCAGGCGGTTGAGCTTGCACCCGATTTTCATCTGGCGCGCTTTCAATTAGGCCTCTTCGAGCTCACCTCGGGCGAGGCCGATGCCGCACTCGCCACCTGGCGGCCGTTGCTCGCTCTGCCTGTGGACAGCTACCTCAAAAACTTTGTCGATGGACTTGAGCATCTGGTCGCGGACCAGTTCGAACCCTGCATAGCCGAACTGCGCGCAGGGATTGAACGAAATCAGGAAAATCTCCCCCTCAACAACGACATGCAGCTGATCATTGCGCGCTGCGACGAACTCATGGCCGGAAACGGTTCCGTGCCAGTTGGAAACAGCGATAGCGAGGCGGTCTCTGCGACGTCACTGCTACTCAGCACATCGCGCCGGCTGCGCTAATGACCCAGGTCAATCGCGTCGACCAGGCGATCCTGCTACTCAAGGATCGCCTGCAGAAGCTGGCTGATCGCAAGACCGGCCCGGCGAGTGCCAGCGGCGCGAAAGCCCGCACCGAAAGCGAGAACCGGCTTGCGCCGATCCGCCAATTGGCAAGCCTTGGCGAGATTTCGGACGAGGAACTGCGCCGCGCTTTCGTTCGCACGTTGTTGGCAGATTCGCTTGGCGACGAATTGGTCAGCAAGCTCGAATTCCAGGCCATTGCCGACCGCGTGAGCCAGATTTTGGAAGAGAGCGAATCAGGGCGCCAACTGCTTGAGCGGGCCCTGAGCGAACTGGGCTGATTGGCCGCTAGTGGACGGTCGGGCGAGCCATGCCCGCCATGTAACTCGCAACCGTAAGTCCGGAATCGGATAGCGGCGTATTGAACGCTTTTTCGATCAGCTTCTTGGCAATCGCAGGATCATCGACATCGAGCATGATCTTGCTCAGCACGGCTGAGAAGCACTGGCGATCGAGCCGCATTGCAATCTCCATCCGATTTCGCGCGGCGTCTCGGTCCCCACGCGCCGCCGCGATCACGGCTAATGATCCGTGGCTTTCGGCGAAATTGGGATCAATCGCATAGGCCCTCTCAAATCGCTGTTCGGCCGCATCGAGATCTCCCGAGAGGTAGTGTGCCCATCCCGCCGCGATCCATGATCCAATTTGATCGCCGAACTGCTGCGCACCGCGGTCGAGATCGCCTGCTGCTGCCGCGTGATCATGCTCGGCCAAGCGCGTAAGGCCGCGCCCAACCCAGGCCCGCGGATTGTGTTCACGGATAGCGATCGAGCGATCGAACCGGGCGCGTGCCGCAACCGGATCGCCGTCGAGCATGTCAAGCATTCCCGATGCGGCCAACGCCTCGGGATGTTCGCCGCCGCGGGCAGCGCAAAGTCTGGCCAGTTCGGTATCCTCAAGATCGAGCGCAAGTGTCGCCAAAGCGGAATTAAGACCGGCATCATCGGGAAACCGCTCGAGCGCCTGCTTGCCGAACTCGCCGGCCGCGTCGAATTCACCCGCTTCATGCAGCAACTGCATTCGCAGCATTGCGGCCGAGGCGATTTGCCCGGTGGTTTCAGCATCGAGCAGATCGAGCGCCTCGCCTTTGTTTCCAAGCATTGCTCTCGACCAGGCCAGATTGAACCGGGCATTGGGCGGGGCGCCTGCCTCTACCAAAGGCGAAAGCAACGCGGTCGCTGTAGCGAAATCGCGCTTCATCATCGCCAAAGTGCCGCCAAAATAGCCCACTTCGAAACTGCCTGGGCAGACGTCACCCAGCTGGGCTACAAGCCTGTCGGCAATATCGAGTTGCGATGCGGCAAAGGCCGTCTCAATTGCGTCGACCAACAAGTTCAGGTTGTTCGGATCTGAATCAAGGAAGCCCAATAATTGGTCCAGCTTGGCTTTGGCGGACTGCGGCATGACCTGGTTTCCTTGCTTAACTCTCAACCTTGACCACATCGAACGAAGACAGGTCAATCCGCTCCGGAATTTCAGCGACCGAGATCACCGACAGACGCGGTATGGCGCGCGCGGTCAAGGTCCGGATTGCGCGGCGCAGTTCGGCTGTACAGAGCAGCACGGGAGCACGGCCTTCGCGGTACATCCGTTCAGCGATCGGCATCATCTTGCGCACCAGGCTTTCGGCAAGCCGCGGATCGACCGGTCGCCCCTGCCCCGCAAGCGATCCTGTCAGCTCGTTTTCCAACCGCGGGTCAAGACTGATCACCGCCAGTTCGCGGTGGCGGCCGCGCAGTTTGTCACAGATCGAAAAACCGAGGCGCTGTCGCAATTGCTCGGCCAGCTCTTCGGGGTCGCGCACGGTGCGGGCGAGGTCGACCAGGTTCTCGAAGATCAGATCGAGATTGCCTATTGACACCCCTTCGCTGAGCAAATTGCGCAGCACGCGCTGGATCTCCGACAGTGAAAGCATCGCCGGGATCAAATCCTCGACAAGTCCTGGCTGGCGTTGACGCAGTGCATCGACCATTTCCACCACGATTTGGCGCGAAAGCAGTCGGGCTGCCTCGTTGCGGGTAACGTCGGCCAGGCCGGCTACCACAACGGCCAGAGGTTCGATTACCGTGTAGCCAGCATCGCGTGCCTGATCGGCCTGCTCCGGATCGACCCACCACGCCGACTGGGAAAGAAACGGCAAGTCGGCGGCAATCCCCTGAAGCCGCGGGGTCGTGTCGCCCGATGCAACCGCAAGCTTTCGATCGGCGTGCACTTCTAACAAGGCAAATCGGGTGCCGAACAGGCGAACCTCGCAATCATTGAAGCCCACCCCCTCGCCGTCACGGACTTTGACGGGCGGCAGAGGGGTTCCAAACTCCTGCTGATGTGCGCGGCGCAGCGCGCCGATGCGTTCGAGCAGAACCGCGCGGCTGTCGGCCAATGCGTTGACCAGATTGCCGCCTAAGGCCAGTTCTACTCCATCGTTGCGCTCTGCGCTGCTGGGTGTGTCTTGCGCCAGCGCTTGCAGCGCCTGTTCGCTCTCAGCCTCCGATCTCACCACTCTGGAGCGCCACCAGGTCAGCCCCAACAGCCCGACAACGATTGCGATCGGCCACTTGGGCATTCCGGGCAGTAACATCAGCAACATCAGGGCCGCGGCCACAATTCGCGGGATTCGGGGGATCGAGGATAGCTGCTCATAAATCTCGGTCGAAAGATCGCGGTCGGCAGAGCTGCGCGTGACGATGATCCCGGTTGCAACCGAAACGATCAGCGCGGGCAGCTGTGCGGCAATCCCGTCGCCGATTGTGAGAAGCGAAAAACGTTGCAGCGATTCCTGCCAGGTCAGGCCCAATTGCAGGATGCCGATCAGCGAGCCAGCAATGACATTGATCAGCAAGATGATGATCGCGGCAATTGCATCGCCTTTGACGAACTTGCTCGCCCCGTCCATGGCTCCGTAGAAGGACGCTTCCTGTTCCAGTTCGTGGCGGCGCCGCTGGGCTTCGGTCTGATCGATCAATCCCATGTTGAGATCGGCATCGATGCTCATTTGCTGGCCCGGCATTGAATCGAGCGTGAAGCGCGCAGCAACTTCCGAAACGCGTTGCGCACCGCTGGTGACCACTACGAACTGAACTACCACAAGGATAAAGAACACAACGAATCCGACGATGTAATTGCCGCCCACAGCAAATGATCCGACGGCATTGATCACGTCACCCGCGTCTGCCTGGGTCAGGATTAGCCGGGTCGCCGCTACGTTGATCGAGAGCCGCAGCAATGTGACGATCAGCAAGATCGACGGAAAGGTCGAAAAGTCGACCGGCCGGGCAACATAAAAAGTCATCAGCAAAATCGTCAACGCCAACCCGAAATTGGCGACGATTGCAAAATCGACCATGGCGGGCGGGATCGGCGCGAACAGGACTGTGAGGATTGCCAGCAATGCCCCAACCAGCATGAGGTCGCGGTTGTTATGATAAATACGGCCCAGCATCAGTCTTTCCCTGCAGTTGCAAGAGCCCGGCGCAGAGCGATGTAAATGTCGGCAACAGCAACAAATTCATTCTGCCCGATCGGCCGGCCCACCTGACCATGTTTGTAGAGCGCGCGGGCCAGCGCCGGATTGCGCACGATCACGATGCCTTCGCGCTCTGCCCGTTCGCGCATCCGCCGTGCCCACAGATTGCGGCCTCGGGCCTGTACAATCGGTGCATCACCCTCTTCCGCGCGATATCGCAGCGCGACCGCAAAGTGCACAGGATTCACGATCAGGACGTCAGCTCCCTTCACATTGGCCGCAGCGGCCGCCTGCTTGATGATCTCGGCCAGAATTTGTCGGCGTTTCTGCTTTTGCCTGGGCTCGCCTTCGCGCTCGCGGTGCTCACGCGTTACTTCCCGGCGGCTCATCCGCATCTGGCGCGCAAATTCGCGCCGCGCAAGCAATTGATCCAGAAGCGCAATTGCCGCGGCCAGAAAAATGAACAACAGCAGCAAGCGTCCGGCGCTGCCTGCGATAACGGAGGCAAGCTGGCGGCCATCGCGGGCGCTGCGTCCGGCGGTTTCGGCAACCGAACGTATGAACAGAAAGGCCCCGCCGCCATATATCGCCAGCTTAAGCAGATTTTTGCCGAGTTCCTTGAGCATCCGTAACGAGAGCAGTCGCTTCAAACCTTTAGCCGGATTGAGCCGCGAAAAATCGAGCTTCAACGGTTCTGCGCTGAAGACCATTCCGCGGTTCTGGATGATTTCGAGCGGCACACTGATCACCACGAAGAGCAATAGCGGTAACAGCAAGGCAGCCGTCAGCCCAAGCACGTCATTCCAAGCGCGTTCCAGTACTGGCTGCATGCTGCCAGCATTGGCCCCCGCCCCCCGCAACCCATTACGCATGGCCTGTCCAGAATAACGCAACAGGTCCTCGCCGGAAATTTGCATCGCAACCGCCAAGGCCAACAATGCCGACAGGAAGCCGAGATCCGATCCGCGCGCCAGCATTCCCTTTCGCCGCGCACGTTCAAGCTTGAACGACGAGGCGTCCTCGCTTTTGTTGGTTTCCTCGCCGCCCTCAGCCATCGCTTAGGCCACCCGCGCCATGGTTTCGACCGCCAACCGCATGATGGTGGCGATCACACTTGCG
Organism: Pirellula sp.; assembly: GCA_031374925.1. Taxonomy (GTDB): domain Bacteria; phylum Planctomycetota; class Planctomycetia; order Pirellulales; family Pirellulaceae; genus JBKCUI01. The sequence continues at coordinate 19,636 of JANMHA010000114.1, forward strand.
GCGAGTCCCAGCGTTGCTGGCAGCAGCAACATCGCGGCCATGGCTTTCACTTGAAACCCCAGCACCAGCACATTCATCTGCGGAAGCGTTCGCGACATCATCGCCACAACGAGATCGATCAGCAGCAGGACCAACGAGGTCAGTCCGACCACACCAATGGACAGGATCGAGATCGTTCCAAGATAGGCCAGCAGATTTGGCAACGCACCGGCGGACAAGGCGGAGCCCAACGGCAAAGCGGTGAATGATGCGCCCAAAACCGCGAGCACTTCGCCGGGGCCTCCGGTTGTGAAAAACACCGCCGCAGCGGCGTAAGTGAACAACGCACCGATCAGCGGCATTTGTGCCCGGGTAGTTGGATCGATCAGGAAGGCCAGGCCAAATCCCGCCTGGATATCGAGCGCGCGGCCCGCAACGGCAATCATCGCAAAAGCCAACTGGAGCGCAAGGGCCATGGCGATCCCGATCATTAGTTCGGAACCGGCAGCCACCGCGAAGTCGCCCTGCCAAGTTGCGCCAACCCCGTCGCCACCAACACCTAAGGCGCACAGCGCGAGGGCAATCGCCAGGCACAGCCGCGCTGTCATCGGCATACGGACCAACGTGAACGGCGGGGCGAAAGCCAGCGTCGGTGCGATTCGCAATGTTGCCAGCAATACTGCAAGTGCTGTCTGGTACATTTCAGCGCACCAGATCCGGGATCGACAACAGCAGTTCACGGGCAAAACCACTGATGGTGCCGAGCATCCATGATCCCAACAGGATCAGCAGGAGAACCGAGACCAGCAATTTGGGCACGTACGTGAGGGTCATTTCCTGAATCTGGGTCGCGACTTGAAATACGCTGATAATGACCCCTACCAGCAAAATCGCCAAAAGGATCGGGGCCGAAACCAGTGCCGCATTCCACAGCATCCGGTCCAGCAATGTCAGGGCCTGGTCGCCGGTCACGTAAATTCCCAAGGATCAGAAACTAAGTTCACATACGTAATATTGCCGTCCGCGTCGGCAAAAGCCAGCATTTTGAAGAAAATGCGCACGTGAATTCTGGTGATTTTGGCGCCAGGCACAGCTTATTTTCGCTTGGACCGCCCAAATGCAAGAAATCCCTAAACATCCTCCCATTTCCGCAGACCCTCCCTTTGGGAGGCGCCCTGCTGCGCCCGGTTGCCGAAATAGGAAATTCTCATGGTTGCGATTGTCAGCGGTACAGGGCTTGGGCTGCAACGGACTTCGGCGTTTATTATTGGTTCGAACGGGCAATTGGGCTCGGCCGGACTGGGCCGGGACAACAGCGGAGCCTATGTCAATGCCGCCACCGGCAACCTTGTGCTTACCCGCTTGGACGAGGTGCTGGCTGCAACCGGCCCCGACGTCCTGGCCAGCCGCACTTACAACAGTCTGGGCCTGCTGAACGACGACAATGGCGACAACTGGCGCTTGGGACTGGCCCGCCGGGTTGTACAGACGACGGGCAGTTACGGAGCGGTTGGCAGCACCGTCACCCGCACAGACTGGGACGGATCAGAGCTGGTCTATAATTGGGATTCCGGTCGCGCGGCTTACGTCAGCAAGGAAGGTGCTGGTGCCTACGACATCCTCACCAAATCGGGCACCACCTGGACCTGGACCGATGGCGACACCCGCGTGGTCGAGCTTTACGACGAAAGCAACAGCGGCCGGATTACGCAGCAGAAGGATGCCGACGACAACACCAGCAACTTTGCTTACGAGAACGCGAATCCGCTGTTGCTCACACGGGTGACGACACCGACACTCGATGACGTCAGGTTCATCTATTCGGGCAACAACCTCAGCTCTATCAAGCAGCGCAAGTATGATCCGGTCAGCGGCACCTACACGACCAGCGTCACGACTCTTTATACCTACGATATCCAAAACAGACTTTCACGGGTCGATGTCGACTTCTCGCAGGACGGCCTGGTCGCCGATGGCAACAGCTATTGGATTGCTTACGAATATAAGGATTCTACCTCGCGGCTGATCACCAGGGTCACCCAGAAGGACGGCACAAACGTGACCATCGCTTACGATGCTGTCAATCGTGTCTCCTCGCTTACGCAACTGATGGACGGAACTGTCTCGGCGGTGACCAGTTTCGCCTACGCAATCGGCCAAACCGTCATCACAGATGCGCTGGGCGTGAAAACCACGCTGATCTACGATAACCAGAACCAATTGATCCGGACCCTGTCGGACGCCAAGGCGCAGAACGTGGCGCTGCAGTCCGAAGCTCTCGACAATACCTCTACCTGGACAGTGCCGACCGGCACGGTAACGCGAACAGCCAACGACCCCGCGCGGCCGCTTCCAAACGGTGGCCCCTCGACCGCCGAAAAACTGGTCTTCAGCGCCAGCGGTGCAACCTTGCAGCAAGTGCTTGCCGATGCGAATACCGGCGGTGCCGCAGGGGGCAGCTACGCCGGAGACTTCTGGGTCTATGCTGCGACGACGACTACGATCACGGTGAAACTCCTCGACAGCGTCGGTGAGAACTTCACAACGGTCAGCCTTGCGGCCGGGGTCTGGACGCAGGTCAAGGCAAGCCGCATTTTTGCCGCCAGTTCGACAAACCGGCGCATTCAGCTGATCGGTACCGCCGCCAACCAAACCGTCTGGGTGACCCAGGCCCGCGTGCGCTCGACGGCGACCGATGATGCCTATGTCCTGACTGCAACGGCAGCGGTGGGAACGAGTTATGTCAGCGCGGACGCGGCGATTACTCAGTTCGCCTACGATGCAGACGGCAATGTCACCTTGAAAAGCCGGTATCTGAACAAGGCGAACTGCAACGCCGGTATCTACATTGAGCAGGAGTCAAGCCGCTACGATATCAACGGCAACTTGGTCGAACTGGTCAATGGGCGGGGGGAAACCATCCGTTGGACCTATGGCGCCAACAACCAGGTCCTAAGCGAAACCCGCTTTACCGCGTTGGACGCCGACGGAGCGAGCACGGCTAGCAACAACCTGCGGCCCTTGCTGACCGACGCCGCGCAGTGGACTGGGGTTAACGCCTCTTCGGCCACTGCCGGATCGCTCGATGGCTTCGCGGCACGCCAGTATTCGGTCCAGACCGGCGGAACGATCGGATACATAAGCAGTGCTGGCGGCGATGCGGTTGCCAATGGAGATACACTGACGCTCAGCTTGTCGCTCAAAGCGGTCGGCGCGGTGACAACCCATTATATGGGCTTCCTCGGCAGCATCAGTAGCTGGGGTGGAAGCTCCGCTAACTCTCTGCGCATCGTCTCGGGACCTGGTTCGGTTGGGGAAGCCGGATCCGGCCTGTGGACCATTTCCGGTTTGTCGGCCACGGAAACGACCAGGATCGAGTTTACCCGGAGCTTTACCCAGGCCGAAACCGCGCAGTTCATTTTCTACATTCAGAATATGGGCGCACCCGCTGCCGGTGCATCTGTAATCATGGCCGGTCCACAACTCGTCAAGCAAACGGGCAATCCACTTCAGCCCAGTGGCGGCATGGTTACACGCTATGTCTATGACGAGGCCGCGAACGGCATTGCCGATGATGGCAGCGCTGTTGGCGACGATGCTGCCGAAAACCATCTGCGTTTCACTGTCAGCCCGGAAGGCCGGGTTACCGAATACCGCTATGACGGGCTCGGTAGACTGAATGCGACGCTCGTCTATGCCGCCGACAGCTACACCGGTACGATCTGGACCGAAGCCGCCCTGGCGAACTTTGTTGGCACTGCATCGCAAACCCAGGTCATGCGCACCGACTATGCATATGACTGGCGCTCAAACCTCAGCCAGACGATCAGCTATACAGTTACCCAAGCAGCGGCGCTTGCCCCGGGGCACGGCGGGTACGACCACACCACGGTCGACTACACCTACGACATGGCCGGTCGCCTGCTATCGCGCCGGACCTCGGGGTACAATTCGCAAGGCGGCGAGCCATCGCTGGCCACCGAAACCTTTGCCTATGATAGTCTGGGCCGGGTCATTTCAGTTACCGACCTTTATGGCGTCAACAGCACGATCGCAATCAGCGACAGTACCCGCACCACCACCATCACCACGCCGAACGAGCCGACCCGCACGCAAGTGTTCAAGATCGGCGGCGGGATTGAATCCGAAACGGTCAGCGCACCCGCAATTGCCAGTTCGGCGACTTCCTACGCCTATGACCAGCTTGGCCGCTTGCGGATCAAAACCATTGCAGATGGATCGCCCAGCGGACTGCGAACCTACTTCATCTATGACAACCAGAGTCGCCTCGTCGCGCAGATCGACGAGGATCTTTCAGTAACCGAATTCAAATACGACGCAGCGAACCGGCTGGTTGCGACGATCGCTTATGCCAATGTTGCGGTGCTGACTGCCGGTCAACTGTCCGACCTGCGCAACCCGGCAGTGGCTTTGATGCTATCGACCTATCGCCCGGCCACTTCTGCCGACGATCGCTGGGCTTGGACGGCTTACGACAAGTCGGGCAAAGTGATCGAGACAATCGACGCGGCCGGATCGGTGGTGTCTTATGGATATGATGGAGCGGGGCGGCAGATTGCCAGGACCCGGTATTTCAATCAGCTTTCTGCGGGCGATCTCAGCAATTTCCGCACCGCTCCGCCCAGCGCGGCGGTATTGCCTGCGGCGAGTACCGGCAACGACCGGGTGTCGCGCAATTTTTATGACAACGATGGGCTGCTGATCGGCGCGCTCGACGAAGAAGGCTATCTGATCGAGATCGTCTACGACAAGGCCGGGCGCAAGATCGAAACGATTGGCTATCCGGCGGCGGCCACGGTCGATCTTGCAAGTTCCACTTTCGCCGCGCTCAAAACCAGCATTCTTGCGACTGCAAATTATCTGACCGTGCTGAAACCCAGCGAAATCCACAACTACTGGATTTACGACGGGCGCGGGCAGGTTCGCGCAACAATCGACGGTGAAGGCAATGTCACGCGCTATCATTATACCGCGCGCGGCACCATCGACCAGGAAGTGCGCGGTCAGCAGGTGCCGGCCAATACCAGCTATACGCTGGCCAGCCTCCCCGCGGCCAGCGGTACGTTAGAGACCACCACGTTCACCCGCAACGCCGCGGGGCAGATGCTCAGCCAGGTCCGCAACCTGACCGCCGGTACCGAGACAACTACCTGCGCTTATGACAATCGAGGTCGTCTGCTCAGCCAGACGGTGATTGACGCACCGGGAACCTATACTGAGGCCCGCAGTCAGACGTTCCGCTATGACGCCAAAGGGCGGTTGGTTGGCCAGCTCTCAGGCCAAGGCAGCGCGGCGTTGGCGGCACTGGTGGCGAACCCCAGTCAGGCGGAGATCGACAACATCTATGCCACTTACGGCACACAGTATGTCTATGACAGTGCCGACCGACTGGTGATGAAGATTAGCCCCAGCGGCACCGATGCCAGCGGGGTCAAGACCTTCTACTATTACGATACCGACGGTCAGCTGCGCTTCGAAGTGGTCGAGGACAAATACTACAGCGCGGCGACCAGTGCCTGGGTGGTGCGCGGCGGGGCGATCACCGAGTACCGCTATTCGGTGCTGGAAGACCGCACCGATGCACTGGTCTATCAGACCTGGCTGCCGGCCGCGACGCTGGCCAGTCTGACCGGTGGGCTAACCGGCACCGCGATCACTACGCCAGTCGGAACGCTGGCCAATGCGGCCCAGGACAGCGCCAATCACTGGAACTACAATATCTTGGGCCAGGTTAGGCAGGCTACCGGTACCTATGGAACGAGCACTAACACCTACACCCCCTTTGGCGAGTTGACCCAGGTCGACACTGCCGGCCTGGCAAGCCGCCAGATCGGTTACACCAGACGGGGGCAGGTCGGGTGGGACTATGCGATTGCCGACTGGGGGAATCCCACCAGCGTGCTGCGCAGCCAGCTCTACTATGATGCCTTTGGCCGCCAAAACGCCCAGACTGAAAACTTCACCGATCTGCGCGCGCAATATTTTGGCTATGATCGGGCCGGCCGCGCGAACGCGGCAATCGATGCGATGGGCAAATCTGAAAGCTCGGGATACGACGCACGCTCGAATGTGATTTCACACACTGACCGAGCGAACAACACCGCCACCGTTTCCTACGATCTGTTCAATCGTAACGTCACTACGACGAGCGCGGAAGGGATCATCACACGGGTCAAGAAGAACGCCTTTGGCCAGGCGATCGAGATCGCCGACGGAAAGGGGGTCGTTACCAAATACGAATACGACAAGGACGGCAACCTAACCAAGATTACCGAAGACTTTGGCACCGCCGGAGCGATAAACCCGAACACCGGCAAGGTCTATCTCAACCGGGCCACCACGCAAGGGTTCGACGCTGCCGATCACTTGATCGATGTGGTCGATGCCGGTGGCACCAGAACCCGCTTCACGTACGACGCACTGGGCCGGGTGATGACCGAGGTGCGTGACCAGGGCACTGGGACCAACCCTGCAACCGGCAAGGCCTATCTCAACCTCATCACCACTTACGAATACGATGCCAAAGGCCAGCGCACCAAGGTTACCGACGCGAGCAACACGGTAACCACCTACGCGTTCGATCGCGGCGGGCAAGTGCTGACGTTGATCCAGGACGCCGGGGCGGGCCGGTTCAACCTGACCACCAAGTTCGAATACAATCGCGCCGACGGCAAGGTCACCAAGCGGATCGAAGCCTTTGGCACCGCTCAACAGCGTGTCACCGATTACGATTATGATGGCTATGGCCGCTTGACCCAGGAGGTTGAAGATTCTGGCGGGCTGAACCTCACCATCCAGTACTTCTATGACGTCAATAGCAACCTGGTGATGCGCACCGATGGAGCCGGAACGGCCCAGGCTCGTTCAACCCGGTTCATTTACGATCTCAGCAACCGTCTCGTCCTGACTATCGATGCCGAAGGCGGGGTGGTCCAGAATTTCTATGACGCAGAAGACCAGATGGTGGCGGTCCGCCAGTTCGCGAATCTGTTGACCAGTACCCAGATCGCCGCCTTGGCCGATCCGGCTCTGCCAGCCCAGTGGAACGAAGTCACCACCGCTCCGAACGGCGATGTTACGCTGATCAGGAAGGTGCGCGATTACGCCACCAATGTCACCACGCCCAGCACGGTCGCAACGCTGGTCGCCGTCGCAACCGACCGCAAGACCCGCACCCTCTATGACAGGGACGGCCGCGCAACTATTGCGATTGATGGCGAGGGCTTTGCCACCCGCAACGTGCTCGATGCCGGCGGCAATGTAATCCAGGCAATCCGTTATGCGGTGAAACCCAGCGTCGACGACGCCTCCACCGCCGCCAGCCTTGCAACCTGGCTTGCCACCAATCCCCAGATCACCGCGAGCACCGCTTACGAATACGATGCGCTGAACCGGGTGACGAAGGTCACCGATCCGGAAGCAGCAGTCACAGTGATCACGTACGATCCGCTGGGACGCTTTCAGGAGAGCGTGGCTGCTTCGGGTAGTTCCGATTCTGTAACCACGCGCGTCGATTATGATGCGCTGGGCCGGGTTATTGACGAGGCCCGCGCCTATGGCACCAGCGATACTGTCACCACGCACTACGTCTACGACGCGCTGGGCCAGGTCAGCGATGCGACCGTGGCCTTCGGCACGAGCGATGCGGTCACCATGCACCGCACATATGATGCCCTTGGCCGTGTTCTAAGCGAAGTGCGCGATTATGGTTCGGGGCTCAACCAGCAAGGCTTCGCCTTTATCAACGCGACGACGGCCTACACGTATGACGCGCTGGGCCGGCTGGTCAAAACGATCGATCCGCGCGGCAATGCCGCTTACGCGTTCTACGACGGCGTCGACCGCATGACCTGGCAGGTCGATGCCGAAGGCTATGTCACCAAGTATGAATATCTGACCGGTGCGGCCACCAAGGTCACCCGTTATCTCAACCCGGCGAGCAATGCGGCTTTGGTTAGCCCTACCGTTCTGCCCACTGTTTCGGCTGACAGCACCCGCGACCAACTCACTTATGCCTATACCGACAAGCTTGGCCGCACGGTGCTGCAGGTCGATGGCGAAGGCTTTGTGGTCAAGACCGAGTACGGTTTTGGCGGGGAGATTGCCAAAGTCACCCGCTTTGGCGGCCAGACCCAGAACCTGGTGTCAGTATCGCTGGCCACCCCGCCGCTGCTAGTCACGGCGGCACCCACGCCGTCCACCCAACCTTATGTCCTGCTCAACCCAAGCGACACCACCAAGACCCGCGATGCCGCGACCAGCTTTGAATACGACAAGAATGGCCGGGTCACCAAGTCGACCGACGCCGAAGGTTTCTTCGAACTCTATGGCTATGACGCGCTGGGCAATCGCAACAGCTTCACCAGCAAGCTGGGCGGGGTGACCACTTACACCTATTACAAGACCGGGCTGCTCAAAACCGAAGTGGCGCAACAGAAAAGCTACGATGCCAATGGTGCGGCGCTGCTCGACAACGGCGTAGCCGCAACCACGCTGGTCACCAGTTATACCTACGACGCCCGCGGCAACCTCAAGAACAAGACCGTGGGTTCGAACCTGGCCGCTGCCAACCAGCTCACCACCGGCTATGATTATGACAAGCTTGACCGGCTGAAAAAGCAGACCGATCCTTCCTTCGTCAATCCGGACCTCGCTGGAACCTCGCTGACCCCGATCACCCAGTGGGAATACGACAAACGTGGCAATGTGCGGCTGCAGATCGCGCCGGATGACGGCAAGACCTTTACCTATTTCGACGCGCAGAACCGCAAGAAGGCCGAGATCTCGCCAGTCGGCACGCTTAGTGAGTGGGCATACGATGCCAATGGCAACCTGACCAATCAGAAGATCTGGGCCACCCCGGTGGCGATCCCGGCCTCGACCGCAGCTGCTCAGCCAACGCCAATGGTGGGTGATACGGCGCGTGAGACCCAGCTCGATTACGACAAGGTTGATCGCCTGATCACTTCGCGCGTCATGAACGTCCGCACCGGCGCCTTCAACGGAAGCGCATTTGTAACCAGCGCCGCCCAGACCCTTACCAGCACAAATCAGTTCGATGGGCTGGGCAATCTGATCAAAGAAATCGATGCCAACCTCAATGCGATCTTTCATTGGTATGACCGCAACGGGCGCGAGACCGCAAAGCTCGATCAGGAACAATACCTGACAAGCTGGGTGCGCGATGCCGACGGCAATGTCACCGGTGAGACCCGCTTTGCCAATCGCTTCGCCGGTACGCCTGGCACTGCGGTTGCGCCTGGCGTCACCGCCGACGCGCTCAGCGATCGCACCACGACATTCACTTACGACCGGATGGGCCGCCGCCTGACCGAAACCCGCAAGGCTTTGCTGGTGGCGACGATCAGCGGCAATACCGTCTCGACCTCAAGTCAGGACGCAACTGTTGGCTATGCCTATAACGGCCTGGGTGAAGTGGCGAGCAAGACCGAGGCGACCGGCGACCGCACCGATTACCAGTACGACGCGCAAGGGCGGCTGATCCGCCAGCTCGATGCGGTCCAGTCTGATTTTAACGCCTCTGGTGCCGCCAGTGTGCGCCACGTCGTCTACTTCAAATACGACGCGGCGAACAATCTGGTCTTCGCCACCGAGCGCGCCGAGGCGGGTACTGCAGCCTTGGATTCGGCTATCACCCCCGATGCAATGGGCACGATCGCCAACGGCTATCTGGTGGGCGACGATCGCGCCACCAAGTACCTCTACACCGGCGGCAAACTCACCGGCATGACCGACGCAATGAACTTCACCCGCAGCTACACTTTCGATGTCGCCGGGCGGAAGGTCGCGGAATACTACACTCGCACGAAGAGCGACGGGACCACCGTTACCGAAGGAAACTTCACCGGTTATGACCTGGCCGGGCGAGCAACCAGCCAATGGCAGGCAACGCGCAGCGGCACCGTTTGGACCGCACTGTGGCCGCGAACTCTGATTGGCTACAACGCCTATGGCGAAGCGACCAGCCGCGCGATGATGGCCTCGGCCGGCGACACCACACCGCTAGTCCAGGAACAGATGTTTTACGACCAAGCCGGTCGCGTGGTGAAGACCAATGCTGGCGACGGCATTTGGAAAGTCTTGGTCTATGATGCCAACGGCAATGCCACGCTGACACTCAGCGCGATCACCGCCGACATGTCGGCCGCGAACTATAACATCGACGGTGCGCTGGCCGCGTTCGGCGCGGTCGACTCATCGACCAACGCCACCATGACCGCCACGATCACGCTCTACGACAAGCGCAACATGGCCACGGGTACCCGCGAACCGCAGCGCCAGATCGATAACTCCACGACTACGCCGTTCTACACCATCACCCGCGCCCGCAATTACACCGCCTTCGGCGAGGTCGCGAGCGAGACTGATGCGCGCGGCAACACCACCAACTACCTTTACAACACCATGGGCAAAGCAATCCGCTCGATCGCCCCCGCCGTCTCCATCACCAACGAAGACGGCGGCAGTCAATTTGTGCTGCCGACCAGCGACTACTACTACGACAAGAGCGGCCGCCTGGTTGCAACCCGCGATGCCAACGGCAGTTACGCGGCAGGTGGCACGTCCACTGCAGGCGGCGCCAAGCTGCTCAATACGCCTGGAACCGACTGGACCGGAAACCTCACCACCCGCCAGCTCCTCGCTGGCACCGGCTATGGCGGCAGCGAAGCCAAAGTACTCAACGAGTACCGCGCCGACATCTCGGTCTGGGAAAGCCGCTACGACGTTTTCGGGCAACTGCGCGTCACAGTTGACGGCTTGAACTCGTCACAAAAGGCCGCTGCGCAGGCCTATGTCACTACCCAGTACCTATACGACAAGGGTGGCCGCGTCACCGCAGAGGTCAAACCTTCAGGCTACACCGAATACTACGCAGTCGATGAGCTCGGCCAGCGCACAAAGCACTGGAATAGCTTCCTGGGTTCATTCGTGCTCGAAAAGACCGACTACGACGTGCAAGGCCGGGTCACGCGGACATCGGACTATCTGAACCACGCCACCACTTACACGTACACCTGGTCGGCCACGTCCTATAATCTCCTGACCGGTCCCACGGCGATGGAGAACCACGGCAGCTGGATCAAGACCACCAGCTACCTCGATGTCGCGACGGCCACCCGCACGATGAGCGAAGGCATCGACGAGTTCGGCCACATCACCACCCGCACCGACCTTTCGGGCAACGTCACCAATTTTGCCTATGATCGCGGGGGACGGCTGACCCAGCAGACCTCATCGCTCGGACAGAACATCACTTATAGCTACTACAATACCGGCAAGGTCAAAACGATCATCGATACCGCACAGCAATCGATGAGTTACTATACCGGCAATGTCACTTCGAATTTTACGTACGACGTTCAGGGTAATCGGCTGACCTCGCGCTACGATGCCACCAGCTACTATCAGTACTACTATTACTATTATTACTCCACGCCGATTACCTACACCTCAAACCTGGAAAACGCGACTGCCAGCTATGACGCATTGAACCGCGTCACCCAGATCACCGACCCGGGCGATGCGGCGAACAAGCGGCCCAGCTTCACGCTGAACCGCACCTACGATGCCAACGGCAACGTGCGTTCGGCGATAACCGATCATCAGAGCATCGATTCGAACCAAAACCTGATCCTCGATGCCAATGGCTTAACGAAGATCACTAGCGACACCTACTGGTACCGCTACGACAGCCTGAACCGGATCGTGATCAGCAAAGGCAAACTGTCGGGTGGCATGATCGCTCGCGGGCTCACTGGCAGCGAGCTGACCTACAATCTCTCCGGGCAGCGGGCGACTTCGCGTTGGAGCCGACAATACATGTCAACCCGTGCAGGCCCCAGGGGCGAGGCAAGGGATGTCTACAATTCGGAAGATAATCTGGAAAACTATAATTACGACGCGGACGGCAACCTCTCAATCGTCACGATCGCGACCGTAAATATTACGTCGATATCCGTCTACCAGCCAATGCCCACGGCATCCGGCGCCGGAACGCTTCGCGTGTCCGATACGCGCGACGCGATGGGTCGGGTCACCGATCACATGGAGTTCAAAAGCGACGGCATCACCCTCGCTTTCCGGCGGCAGGTCACGCAGTACAACAACGCTTCGCAAGTGATGGCCGAAAACACCAGCGGTCTGCTCGGCACGTCCTCAACCACCTACAACTACGGCATCAACGGCAGTACCTATGCCAATGGTGCTGTGGTCAGCCAGGGCGGATCCAGCACCAATACCTTAGGCCAGACCAGCAACAACACGATCAACAACACCTTCCTGTGGCGCGACCGCGCGCTGCAGTACCAGATCAACAATGTTCAGAGCGGCGGCACAACCACCAGCACCTTCACCTACAACGCCAACAATTACCTGACCTACGTTAGCGCCACCGGGGCTACCCCCAAACAGATCTCCTACACCACCGACGCGGTCGGGCAGATCATGGTGCGCGCGCAAACCACCAACGGATCGACCATCAGCCCCAAGGATTTCAGCTTCTTCTTCAACGGGGTAAAGATTGGCGGGATCGGCAACAACGGCACCGACAATGTTGATTATGCTACCGCGATCGGGTGGGACAGCACCACCGACGGCACTGGCGCTTTCCGCAAGGGCGCGGCCACGGGCACGTCATTCTCTGACTTCGACCAGAACTGGACCGGCATAAATCCCGCCGCCGGGCTCGAAGGCGCAAACAGCAGCTACACCGTCCAGGCCGGGCAGACCCTTTCCGGCATCGCCCAGGCGCTGTGGGGTGATGCCAGCCTGTGGTACCTGCTGGCCCAGGCCAATGGCTTGACCAGCGAAAACAGCGTCACTGCCGGGCAAGTGCTGACCGTCCCCGCGCAGGTCACCAATTTCCACAACAGCGCCAGCACCTACAAGCCCTACGACGCCGCCAAGGCGATCGGCGACGTGGCCCCGGGCGCCCCCAAGCCGCCCAAGAAGAACTGCTTCGCGATGATCCTGATCGCGGTGGTGGCGATTGCGGTGGCAATGATCGTCACGGCGGGTGCGGCGTCCATTTTTGCCGGCCAAGGTCTCAGTGCGATGGGCTCAATCCTTGGCGCAATGACCGGCGGCGCAGCGGCAGGCGGAGTTGGCATCGGCGCATGGGTTGCGGGCGGCGCGATCGGCGGTGCGATCGGCTCGATCGCCAGCCAAGGCGTTGGCATCGCGCTGGGGGTGCAAAGCAAGATCAGCTGGAAGGGTGTGGCGCTGGCAGGGATAGGTGGCGGGATCGGAGGGGCGTTCCAGGGCCTGGGCAACGCTGCCAAGTTGGCGACAGAAGGGGCGCAGAAGGCACTTAAGGCTGGCGAGGTTCTCAGTTCTGCTGCGCGACAAGCTGCCGTCAAAGCCAGCCTTGGCAGTGTTGGCGGATTCCTGGCGAACAGCGGCACCCTCAATACGATCTCGCGGGCCGTTATCAGCAGCGGCTTGACCCAAGGGATCGGCAAGCTGACTCACCTTCAGGACAAGATCAGCTGGGGCGGCATCGCCGGCGCGGCCTTGAGTGCCGGCCTGATGGAGAAGATCGGCGCGCCTTCGATCACCGGTGAAAACGGCAACGCCAGCATCTCCAATATTGCCACAAATCTCGGCGCCAGCATGGCCGGCAACATCGTTAACGCCGCCGCCCGCAGCGTGATCGACGGGGGTGATTTTGGCGACAATGTGCTCGCGGCGCTGCCCGATACCATTGCGCAGACGATCATGGATGTGGCGATGCGGCATGCGACGAAGGCTGGAGACGCGGCAAGGACAGCGGAGGCAGATCGAAACGCACAGCAACAAGCCGATCAACAGCGCATGCAGGCGATTCATGCAGATCCGATAGCTGCCGCAGCAGATTTATCAGTGCCCCTACAAGATATATTGTCAGTCGCAACGGATCCTCAACAAGTCGAACAAATTCGTCAAGTTCGGGGGCAAGCGCTACAACAAAACCTTCCAAAGCAAACCATAGTCACCTCCTCTGGAACCACCGCTCAAGATCAAACTACCGCACCTGACGGAAAATTTGAAATGCGGGATGGTCGGACTATTGTGTACGCCCCCGATGGTCAATCGTTCGCAAACGCCGCATTGAATGAAGTAGTTCGCGGTACATCAGGTGAATATTTGGCCAAGCACTATGAAGAATTTAAAGGACTCGACATTGCGGGAAATCTACTAGGCGGTCTTTGGCCTGAGCGTGAAAATGCACAAGCCTATGTAGACTACCTCAAGGCGTTCTCTGTGCCTGGAACACCCCAAGAGGCACAAAACCTCACGTTGCTGTTTGGAGAGCTTGACGCAGCGGTGGCCAAACTACCTGCCGCACCACCTCCGCTAGTTGTATCAGCCAAGGTCGAGGGCCCGAACTTTTTCCAACGCAATTGGGACTATTACGTCGCTGATCCCCTCACTGGTGCGGCGAGGGATCGTCAGGAGACATACGAGGCCGAGGCCAGACGAAACGATCAATTTTTCGACAAGCACCCGGTCCTTGGCGTTCTGGCGAAGCCATTCCGGTTGATGGACAATTTTGGATTTGGTGTGACAGTGCCCTTCTCCGAATTACCCGGAGGCATTGCGACGTTCATTTCTCATCCCAAAAGGACCGCGATCGGTGCCATCAACGCCTTTGATGGCGTGCTTCGCAATGATAGTGATCTGGACGGTCGTCCAGATGCGCCCCTCATGCCGCAACTTCGGAAAATGTCCGCGAGAGATTTCGCAGTGGGCGCTGGAAAATTTACTGGCAATGTAGTGATGTTTGTCGCGCCAGAAGCAAAGATTGGCTCCTTGCGAGCGGTCTCCTTTGAAGCGAGAGCCATTGACGTAAGTAGTGCTGGAGGGAGAACACTCCTCTCGAATGCCGAGGTTCGGACTTTCTACAACCAACAAATCAAGGCGTTGGACACTTCAGGATCGCTATCCGAAGCGACGGCAATGCGTGTTCACGACGCCAGAAATGCGCTGAAGCTAGAAGCTAGGGACCTAATGAGCGATAGAGCAGCAGCGGCGCAGCTGGCGCGAGAACAGCCTGTGCAACCGTTCCAATATTACGTCGATAAATATTCAGTCCAAGGCTATAGGGGTGATGCGCTTTGGCAACGCATCATACAAGGCAGCACAACGCCCAACCCTGTCGTCAACAGCAAGTTCGGGATAAAGTGAAATGAGTAGTGCTGATTTAATTGCAAGTTTGCTTCGTGCGGAAATTGCTTGGGTGAAGGAAGCAGGGTTCCCTCGGTGGCTTGGCTTCTACAATGGAGAAAAATGCGAACTGAAAATGAATGATTTTCCAGCGGAACCCTTGTATACTCTAATATGGAAAGGAGAGAGCTTGGACTTTGATGATACGCCGCAAAAATGGTCGATTCCTCGTGATTAGTTGCCGCAGAGAGCGCAGTACCTGGCCACCTCTTAAATTACGGTGACAAAATTACGGTGACAGTGCACTTATTTCAGAATCACGGTGTCAGGTCCGTAAACCCCCAATTAGCCTCCCGCCCTTTCCTACACCCGAAATTACGGTGACACGTCCACATTTACCCATAAATCTATTGCTACGGTCGCCCGGGTTTGCCTGGGGCAAGCTGCTTGCCGGTGTTCGTCTCCATGTCCTACAACCACTGCACCGATCCCTCTGGGAATTACGGTGACAGGGGCAACAACCCCTAAACTCCAAACTTTCCTAAATCCCTGCAACTTGCCACACTCAGGCCTCGCTCTTTCCCATCGTCGCATCCCGGCACAAGCCGGACAGAGATTCCCACCGCACCGCACCAACGCGCCGCGCATGTACTTCATCAACTAACCCGGCCACTCAAACGCACCCGATCATCCTGAGCCTGCCGAAGGGCGCATGGTGATTCCATCCGCTTCAACCCCCTCAACCTCCCCAGGTCGCCTACACCGGCACCACCACCGAGCATTATGGCTATGACGTCGATGGCTATTTCGACAATGCCGATGGCAGGCACGTGCGGCGATGCAGGGCGTGATGCGGCCGGGCGGCTTATGTGGAATCGCCGCTTTTGCCCGGCCGATAGTCCTGCTAGGCGCGCGCGATGCTTAATCTGAACTCTATCACGGTTCGCCTGGGCGGGCGGACGATCATCGACGAAGCCACTGCCAAGTTGCCGCCGCGCGGGCGGATCGGGCTGATCGGCCGCAACGGGGCTGGCAAGTCCACGCTGGTGCGGGTGATCGCCGGGATGCTCGAACCCGATAGCGGCGATGTCGCCATGCCGCGCGGGGCCCGCATCGGCTATGTTGCGCAAGAAGCGCCGGGCGGCGATGCCTCGCCGTTTGAAACCGTGCTGGCGGCGGATACCGAGCGCGCCGCGCTGATGGCCGAGAGCGAGAACGGCACCGATCTCCACCGCCTGGCCGAGGTGCACGAGCGGCTGCTCGCGATCGAGGCCTATTCGGCGCCGTCGCGCGCGGCGCGCATCCTGATCGGGCTGGGCTTCGATGAAGCGGCGCAGCACCAGCCGTTGGAAAGCTTTTCGGGCGGCTGGCGGATGCGCGTTGCGCTGGCCGCGCTGCTGTTTTCGCAGCCCGACCTGCTGTTGCTCGATGAACCCAGCAACCACCTTGATCTTGAAGCAGTGCTGTGGCTGGAGGATTTCCTGCGCAGTTATCCGGCCACGATCCTGCTGGTCAGCCACGAGCGCGACTTCCTCAACAACGTGGTCGATCACATCCTGCACCTGTCGGGCGGCAAGCTGACGCTCTATCCCGGCGGCTATGACGAATTCGAGCGCCAGCGCGCCGAACGGCAGGCCCAGATCGCCTCGGCCCGGGCCAAACAGCAGGCCCAGCGCGAGCATCTTCAGGAATACATCGCCAAGAATTCGGCCCGCGCTTCGACCGCCAAGCAGGCCCAATCGCGCGCCAAGGCACTGGCCCGGATGCAGCCGATCTCGGAACTGATCGACGATCCGTCGCTGTGCTTCGATTTTCCCCAGCCGGACGAGCTGCGCCCGCCGCTGATTACGCTCGATCTGGCGGCAGCCGGCTATGGCGAAGTGCCGGTGCTGCAGCGCCTCAACCTGCGGATCGATCCCGATGACCGGATCGCGCTGCTGGGCCGCAACGGCAACGGCAAGACCACGCTGGCCCGGCTGCTCGCCGCGCAGCTGACCCCGATGGACGGCGCGATGACCGCCAGCAGCCGGATGCGGGTGGGCTATTTCACCCAGTACCAGGTCGAGGAGCTCGACCGCAGCGAAACCCCGCTGCAGCACATGACCGTGACCATGCCCGGGGCCAGCCCGGGGGCGGTGCGCGGGCAATTGGGCCGGTTCGGGTTTTCGGGGCAAAAGGCGACGACCCAGGTCGGCAAGCTATCGGGCGGGGAGCGGGCGCGGCTGGCGCTGGCGCTGATCACCCGCGATGCGCCGCATCTGCTGATCCTTGACGAGCCCACCAACCACCTCGATGTCGATGCGCGCGAGGCGCTGGTTCAGGCGCTCAATGACTATACTGGCGCGATGGTGATTGTCAGCCATGATCGCCACATGCTGGAGATGACGGCTGATCGGCTGGTGCTGGTCGATGGCGGCACGGCGCGCGACTTTGACGGTTCGATCGACGATTACATCGCCTTCGTTCTGGCCGGTGATCCTGCCACGGCCGGCAAGGGTGACGGTGCGCGCGGGGTCAACAAGAAGGACCAGCGCAAGGCCGCCGCCGAAGCCCGCGAAAAAGGCCAGGCGCTGAAGAAGCGCGCCCGCGCCGCCGAGGCCGAGCTTGGACGGCTAACCGCCGAACGCGGTGCCATCGATCTTGCCATGTTCGATCCGTCCGCCGCCACCGCCGCGCTGGCGAAGCTGGCAATGTCCGAACTGATGAAGCGCCGCGCGGAAATCGAAGCGCAGATCGAAGCGGCCGAGGCAGCCTGGCTGGAACTCAACGAAACGCTTGAAGCGATCGCGGCATAAGCGGCGAAAACACCGCTCGCCGATTGCAGGCGATCAAAGGTATGGCAGCGGGTTGAGCGGCTGGCCGCCCCGGCGGATCTCGTAGTGCAGGTGCGGGCCGGTGGAAACGCCGGTCGAGCCGACCAGCCCCAACTCCTGTCCGCGCGCAATGTTGGTGCCGGCGCTCACATCGATCCGCGAGAGATGTCCGTAAATCGTTACGACTCCGCCGCCGTGATCGATTGCCACGCACAGGCCATAGCCGCCGCACGAGCCCGCCGTGGCGACGATGCCGGCCGCCGTGGCCACCACCGGACTGCCATAAGGCGCGATCATGTCGATCCCGGCATGGAACCGGGTGCCGCCGTAGACCGGATGCCAGCGCGAACCGAACCCGCTTGAGATGCTGTTAAAACGCACCGGTGAGCCCGACGGGGTGCCGATCACCGGTCCGCTGGCTGCCGGATTGCGCGCCAGGCCCGAACCGCGACGCGCGGCCGGCCGCGCACCAACCAGCCGGATCGGGGTCCCTTGAAGATCAAGTCCGCGCCCGAACGTCACGCTGCTGGTGGGGGCATCCGGCTCATCCAGATCCAACGCCGCACCGTCGGCCCCGCCCGCCTGCGCCGATTCGGCCGCATCGATATGGGCGACCGCAAGCGTCGTCTGGGCGGGCACCACATCGCGGGCGAGCGGGGCTGCGTCAGCCAGAAGCGCGCTGGGCAGTACCGCAGCGACCATGGCTGCAAGAAGAATGCGGCGGCACGGTGTCATACGGCCACCCCGCTTTTGGCAAAGAGCGCGCCTGCCGCGATCGCCACACCGAACGGCAGCATTGCCCGATCAGGATCGCTGGCATCGGCCGGTTTTGGGTGCCAACGTTGCAACGCCAGCCAGACGATTGCCAAAGCGCCCCCGGCCAAGGCAACCGCAATCAGAAGCTGCATCGCGCTGCCAAGCGGAAACCAGCAGGCCACCGCGGCATAATACTTCGCATCGCCGCCGCCCAGCCCGCCGAGCATGAACAGCCCCGCCCCCACGGCCAGCGCCAGCGCACCGTGCAGCAGCGCGCTGCCCGCCCCGGCCATGCCGCCCAGCGCCAGCATTTGCGCCAGACCGGCCCCCGCAACCAGCAGGCAAAGCCAGTTGGGCAGGCGCCGATAACGCAGATCGGACCAGGCTGCGAAGAGCCCGGTCAGCGCCAGTGCCGCAAGGCCAAGAGGCTGGCCAAAAAAACTGACTGCGCCCACGGCGATCAGGTGCGCGTTTGCGCTGGCTTGCCGGAATCACCTGCCGGTGCCGCGCCCGAAGGCATCGTGCGCATGTCGATAGTCTTGCGCTTGGGAACCGGAGCCGCCTTTGGCGTAGCGTCGTTGCCGGCAACATCGGCGCCCTGGGCTGCGGCTTTGGGCGCTGCCACGGCTGGCTTGCGTCGGGTCACCACTTGCACCGAAGCCGCCCCGGAGCAATCGCGCGCAGATGGCCGCGACGGGGCGCAGCCCTGGCGCTGCGCGCGCCGCGTCGACGCCGCAGGGGCGATGCCATCGGCAGGCGGCAGGGTAACGATGCTGACCTGATGCGGGCCGGTGCTGTGCAACCGCCCGGGCACCGGAGCAGCGACGTTGCTGGCCTGACGGGTTGCAGCTGCTGGCGTCGGCGCGCGCGGTGCCTGGAAATCGGGCGTCATGTCGAGCGTGAACTGCGGCGATTTCACCAGCCGGTCGAGATTGTTGGCATAGACCGCGCTGGCCGGATCCGACATCGTTGCCTTCTTGAAGAAACGATAGGACAGATCGGGCCGGCCGATCCGCGAATAGGCAACGCCAAGTCCGTTGTAGGCCGGGGCTGGCGCTTCGCCGGTTGCCAGTGCCAGGTTGAACGCCTCGATCGCTTCGCCCGGACGCCCGCTGCGCAGCAGTGTGCGGCCCTTGTCGGTGTAGAAGTTGGCCATCGCCTGGGTGGTTCGCGCATCACCGCCGCGATGGCCGAGATTGAGATTGCCCAGAAACTGGCATCCTGAAAGCAGCACGGCCGAAGCCAGCACGATTGCCGCCCGCTTGCGATTGATAGTCATACTATCCCCCTCCTGCCATAATTGGCCCGATTTTCGTGATCATCCGGATTATCGCCGGCAGCATCAGCACACCGATCATCGTTGGCAGCATGCAGGCAACCAGCGGGATCGACAGCAGCACCGGCAGCCGGTGCGCTTTTTCTTCGGCCCGCATCCGGCGCCGCTCGCGCATTTCGGCCGAATACGTGCGCAGCGTCTGGCCGATCCCCGAACCCAGTCGGTCTGACTGGATCAGCAGTGTGGCAAAGGACCGCACTTCATCGACCCCGGCATCGTCAGCAAGCCCGCGCAGCGCTTCTTCGCGCGAGGCCCCGGCCCGCAGCCGCAGCGTGGCCGTAGCGATCAGTTCCGAAACCATCGGCTGCGCAATGGTCATCTCGCGGGCAACCCGGTCAAGCGCGGCTTCCAGACCGAGCCCCGCTTCGACGCAGATCAGCATCAGATCGAGCGAATCGGGAAAGCCATTGGTAATCGCCGTTTCGCGCCGCGAAGCCCGGGCGCGGATAAAAAGCGCCGGCAGGAACAGGCCCGCGCTGGCGAGCAGCGAACCGACAAGATATAGCCTGAGGATCGATATCGTATTGCCCAAGGCCAGCGAAAGCAGCACGAACAGCGCCGGCAAGGCAACGATCAGGCCAAGCCGGACCAGCGTGTACATGCGCGGGGCCAGCGGCGAAGTGAACCCTGCCGCACGCAACCGGCCGCGCAGAACGTCTTCCCCTTTGGTGTCCTGAAGGCTGAGCCCTGATCTTTCGATCCGGTCAATCAGCTGGTTCCAGATGCCATCGGTGCGCCGCCTGAGCGAAGCATCCTGCACCAGCCCGGTCCCACGATCCGCGATCTGGCGCAGTTCGCCGCGCACCGTGATCCGGCTTTCGATGAATGACAGCGCCACCATCGCGGCGATCACGACAATCGCAAAGATCAATGCCAGGATCATCAGCCGGGCAAACGGGGTGGAGGCGATGAGATCAATCATTGCTCAGACTTTCAGATCGATCATGCGGCGGATCATGAACACCCCCAGCGCATAGTTGAGCAGCAGGCCGGTGAAGCCGTACACAAAGATCGGATCGCCCGCGACTTCGAGGTAGAAGCTCGGATTGAAGGTGAACAGGACAAGGATCGTGAACACCGGCAGCGCCGAAAGCATCCACCCGCTCATCCGCCCTTCCGAACTGAGCGCGCGGACCTTCATGTAGATGCTCATCCGGTCACGGATCACGGCTGAAAGGTTGCTCAGCACCTCGGCAAGATTACCGCCGGTCTCGCTTTGCAACGAC
The DNA here is from genome assembly GCA_031374925.1 of Pirellula sp. Classification (GTDB taxonomy): domain Bacteria; phylum Planctomycetota; class Planctomycetia; order Pirellulales; family Pirellulaceae; genus JBKCUI01. The sequence continues at coordinate 40,932 of JANMHA010000114.1, forward strand.
AGCGAAACGACGAACATGCGGATGTCCTGCAGATCCCAGCGATCGGCCATTTCGAGCAAGGCATCGGTCAGCGGCAACCCATAGGCGACCTGATCGGACACCAGCCCGAATTCGCTGCCGATCGGATCTTCCATCTCGGTGGTCAGCAAATCGATGGCCGACGCAACCGGGTGACCGGCGCGCAAGGCGCGGGTAAACACATCGAGCGCAACCGGGAACTGTTCCTCCATCCGGCGCCGGTGCTTTTCCATGCGCCGCCGCACGTACAGCAGCGGAATGATCACCGTGAAGGCGAACGCGATCACAAAGGTCAATTCCAGAATGCCGAACGTAATGGTACGGCCGCTGGCCCAGGCAAACAGCAGGATCACCGAACAAAGCGCGACGAAGCCCAGGCTGCAGCCCAGCGCCAGCGTCTGCGGTTCGACCCGCAGGTCGGCCAGGCGGACCATGCGCTGGAACCGGTAATACAGCCGCTCGGGCAGTGTGGCATCGGCGGGCAGGCGATCGGGCACGCCCTTGCGCAGAATATCGATCACATCGTCGCTCGACGTACCCGCCTTGAGCAGTTCGAGGCGGCGATTGACCGCACGGCGTTCGGACCTGCGGTTGAAGCGGCTGCGCAGAAACGCCTGCGACAAAAGGAACACCGTCGCGAACGCGAAGATCAGGATAACCAGCCTGATGATGATCGCGCTCATTCCCCGGTCAAGTCCGTACGGGGGTTGAAGATCGACGATTCAAGCTGAATCCCGGCCGCATGCAGCTGGGTGAAGAATTTGGGCCGGATCCCGGTGGCCTCGTACCGCCCTTCGACCTCGCCATGATCGCCGCGCCCGGTGATGTTGAAGCGGAAGATTTCCTGCATGGTCACGGTATCGCCTTCCATGCCGGTCAGCTCGCTGAGGCTGATCAGGCGGCGGCGGCCGTCGCTGAGCCGCGCGATCTGGATCACCACGTTGATCGCCGAGGCGATCTGGGCGCGGGCTGAACGTTGCGGAATGTCGATCCCGCTCATCCCGATCATCTGTTCAATCCGCGAAAGGGCATCGCGCGGGGTATTGGCGTGAACCGTGGTCATCGATCCATCGTGGCCGGTGTTCATCGCCTGAAGCATGTCGAACGCCTCGCCCGAACGGCATTCGCCCAGGATGATCCGGTCGGGCCGCATCCGCAGCGCGTTCTTGACCAGATCGCGCTGGTTCACTTCGCCGCGACCTTCGATATTGGGCGGGCGGGTTTCAAGCCGGGCAACGTGTTCCTGCTGCAATTGCAGTTCCGCCGAATCCTCGATCGTCACGATCCGCTCGCGCTCGTTGATGTACGACGACAGCGCGTTGAGCAGCGTGGTCTTGCCCGAACCGGTACCGCCCGAAATGATCACGTTGAGGCGTGATTCCACGATCGCGCTCAGCACCGGAGCAATCTTTGCCGGGATCGAACCCAGACCGATCATTTTTTCCATGCTGATCGGGATCTTGGAAAACTTGCGGATCGAGAGCAGCGAACCATCGATCGCCAGCGGCGCAACGATGGCGTTGACACGGCTGCCATCGGCCAGACGCGCATCGACGAACGGCGAGCTTTCGTCGATCCGGCGGCCGACCGCCGAAACGATCTTCTGAATGATCCGCAGCAAGTGCTTTTCATCCTGGAACCGCGTTCCGATCCGTTCCAGCAGGCCGCGCCGCTCGACAAACACGGTGTCGTGGCCATTGACCAGGATGTCGGTGATCGTCTCGTCCTTGAGCAACGGTTCGAGCGGCCCGAGGCCCAGCAATTCGTCGAGAATATCCTCGACCAGCGTCGCCCGCTCGGTGCGGTTGAGCGCCGCGCCGTCTTGTTCGAGCAGCTCGGTGATGACTTGCGCCACCTCAACCCCGATCCGTTCGCGCGGCAGATTGTCCAGCGCGGCCAGATTGATCCGTTCGATCAGCTGGCGGTGGGTGCGCACCTTGAGGTCGACCAGCCACGCCTCGTTGCCGGTGCTGCTCTCGGCATTCGTGGTCACCATTGCGGTGGCCGGTTTGGCCACGGCTGCAGCGCCGCCTGCAGGCTTGGCCGGAGCCTTGAGGTTCCAGGCCGCCATCATTCTCTCCCGAACGGCAGGCGTTCGTGCACCTGCTTGGCAATGGCGGCAAGATCGGTACTGAAGCGACTCTTGCGGCTCACCTCGCCCACCAGAACGCCCTGTGTCTGCGCGGATTTCAGGTCTTTCTCCTCGATCGGCAGGCTGCCCAGCACATCGCGTTGCAGCGTATCGGCCACGTCTCCGAGGTCGATCGATTTGAACATGCGCTTTTCAACGCGGTTGACCACGATCGCGATCCGGCTGCGTTCGATCCCTACGCTATCGAACAGCTCCAGCCGGCGCTTGGCCTGGCGCAGGCTGCTGACCGACAGTTCAACCACCATCACGATCAGATCGGCCCGCGCGATCGCCGAAAGCGACCAGTTGGTGATATCGGACGGCATGTCCATCACCACCCCGGCATAGAGCTGGCGCATCGCCGCGATGATCTTGATGACCTGATCGGTATCGACGCTTTCGATCGGTTCGATCGTGGCTGGCGCGGCGAACACTGCAAGGCCAGCGTCGCTTGGCCGCGCCATCGACTGGACCAGATCGAGGTCAAGCCGCGCCCCGGCGGCGAGGAGATCTGAGATCGAGCCGCTGCCGCGGCTGCCGATATATTCGGCGACCGTGCCCGACTGGAGATCGAAATCGGCAATCGCGATGGTGCCGTGGCCGCCCAGCTGCTGATGCAGATCGGCGGCAAGGTGGGTGGCGACCGAGGTTGTCCCGACCCCGCCGACCGACTGGACCACGGCGATCAGCGGTGCCTGCGTCACATTGGCGCGGGCGGCGGCCTGGGCCGCCTGCAGCGCGCTCAACGCAACTTCGGTCAGCTCGTCGAGGCGGAACGGCAAAGACACCACATCCGATACGCCTTCGCGCACCAGCATCCGCACCAGCGGAATCGACGAATTGGCGATCGCAGCGATTTTGGGCAGCGCCGGATGGCTGCGGCCAAGATCGGCCAGCCGGGCCAGCGAGCGCGGTTGGTCGGGATCGATCTCGACCACCAGCACCTTGGCCGATGCCGCCAGTTCGACCGGAATCGGATCGCGGTTGTCACACGGATAGAGCACCAGGCCGGGCACGGCGGCCCGAGAAATATCGGCAAGGCTTTCCGGGGTTGCAACGATAAGCATGCCCTCGCAGGCCTTCATGGCTGTTCCTTCGTTCGTGAAGTTCATGAAATTTTCGGTACCCATTATCTTCCTGACCTAATTGGACGTCGTACCGCTGCCATCCTCCATTGGCAGCGTGTAGGCGAATTGCGGGAGGTTGACGTTGACCGCAAAAATCAACGTCGAGGCGGGAGCAAATTGCATGTTGCGCAGGCTGACCGTGGTCAACGGCGCGACATCGGGGCCGTTGGGGTC
>JANMHA010000135.1:0-6827 GCA_031374925.1 Pirellula sp.
TCCTGTCGGAAACGCAGACCGACGATGGGTGGCAGATCGAGGTTGAATGGACCGAGCGGCAGGCAGTGCGGTTCAGTTCCATCTAAAGCGGACGCTTCAAGCGGTAATAAGTAAGCGGTGGCTGAGGACCGTCTGGGTTTCAGCTTGACTGCTTTTGGAAGGCCCATGGCATTAGATCGTCGAGGCGCGATGCCGGGTGGCGGTTTGCAATGGCTGTCAGTGTTGCGCGGAGGTAGGCGTAAGGGTCGACGGCATTCAGCTTGCAGATTTCGATGAGTGAGGCCATGCGCGCCGAGGTATGGCCGCCCTCGTCATGGCCCGCGAAGAGCGCGTTCTTGCGATTGAGGGTTATGGGTCGGATGGTGTTTTCGACGGGGTTGGTGTCCATCTCGACACGGCCATCAGTCAGGAAAATTTGCAGGCCATCCCAGTGCCGATGGATGTAGGCGAGCTTCTCGCCAAGGCGGGATTTGGCGGAGATGCGGCTACGCTGATGTGTCAACCACTGGCGGAAGTCGGCAACCAGCTGTCCAGATTGGTCTTGCCGGACAGCGAGGCGCTCGTCGGGGGTCTTGCCTCGGATCTTGGCCTCGATCTTGTAGATTTCCGCGATGCGACGCAGGCCCTCGGCGGCGATTTCGGAACCGTCTTTCTGGTAAATATCATGCAGTTTGCGCCGTGCGTGGGCCCAGCAATAGGCCAGCGTCAAAGGCTTGCCACCCACGCGCCTGGGCTGGGCCAAGGCGTCATACCGGGTATATCCGTCGACCTGCAGGATACCCTCGAAGCCGCGCAGAATATCCATCGCAAGGCTGCCATGGCGCCCGGGCGCATAGGTGAACACGACCGCGGGTGGGTATTCGCCGCTCCAACCTCGATCATCGCGCGTCAGCGCCCAGAGATAGCCGGTCTTGGTTTTGCCTGCCCCAGGGTCCAGCACCGGTGCGCGGGTTTCGTCCATGAAGAGCCGGCTTGATCGCTTGAGGTGCACCAGCATCCGGTCGACGACCGGGGCCAGATGGTAGGCCGCCGTGCCACACCAACTCGCCAAGGTCGACCGGTCCAGATTGACGCCACCCCGACCGTAAATCTGGCACTGGCGGTAAAGCGGCAGGTGATCGGCATATTTGGATACGGCCACATGGGCGAGCGTGCCTTCTGTAGGCAGCCCGCCTTCGATCAGCCAATGAGGCGCCTCGGCTTGGCAAACGCCCGCATCGCAACGGCGGCAGGCATAGCGAGGTCGAACTGTGACGATCACCTGGAAGCGGGCCGGAATGATGTCGAGGCGCTCGCTGCGGTCCTCGCCGATCTTCACCATGTCGGTGCAGCCGCAGGGGCAGGCCTTTTGCGCGGGTTCGATCACTTGTTCGATGCGCGGCAGGTGGTCTGGCAGATGACCAAGGTTGCGTTTGGCGGCCGGTCGCCTTTGGGTGCCATCGGCATTGCGGACGGTCAGCGCATCACGGGCGGCTTCGGCCTCGGCGACAGCGGTCTCCAGGTCTTCGAAAGCCAGCTGACGCTCATCGGGATCCAGCTGCTCGGACCGCTTGCCATAGAGCGCATGGCGCAGTTCCGCGATCAGGTAATCCTGACGCTCGGTATGTGCCTCAAGCCCCGCGACCTTGGCCTGCATGGCCAGAAACGCTTCCCGCACGGCAGGCGGAAGAGCATTCAGATCAAGGGGTTGAGAGGCGGGCGATGACATGCCGGTTCATACCGCATCACCCCATAAAAGCCCATATTTGAAGGCGATGCGAGTCACTCTGTCGCAGTGGGAATGGAGGGGCGTGGTGCATGGATCCGTCGCCAGTCCAGCCCGGCAAACAGCGCCTCAAATTGCACCCGCGATAGACGCATGACCCCGTCGCCGACCTTCGGCCAGGCAAAGCCACCCTGTTCCAGCCGCTTGTAAATCATCACGATCCCACTGCCGTCCCAGAAGAGGACTTTGACCCTGTCACCACGCCTGGATCGGAACACCACCATCACGCCCGCCTTGGGCGCAAAGCCCAACTCGGCCTGCGCCATGGCCGCCAGCCCATCGTGACCCTTGCGGAAGTCCACTGGCTTCGTCGCGATCACGATCCGGACCGTATGATCCGGAAAGATCACAGTGCCCTCTTCAACGCAGCCGCCAAGGCCGCTGCTCGATCCGGATTGCAGTCTGAAGCGACGTGCAGCACCGCACCGGCAATCTCGATCCTGATCACCACGGTGTCGATCTTCGCAATGACCGGCCCGGGCACCGTCACAGGCTCGACCACAAGCGGCACAAAACTGGGGGAGTTATCGCCCGGAAGAACAAGCTTCCCCTTCCGGGCAAGGCCACGCCACTGCGAAACATGACGGGCGATCAGCCCATACTTCTGGGCAACATCACAAACCCGCGCCCCGGGAGCCAAGCCCTCGGCCACAATCCGCGCCTTGACCTCATCCGGCCAACGCCGCCGTCCCGTCGGCCCATCCAGAACCTCGATCCGAGAAACTCCCTTGCGACTGGGAACCTCCATCCGGTGCTCATTTTGGTGCTCCATTTGCAAACCTCCCGCAAACTCAGTTGCAGGGCGGCATGCCCGAAATGCCCTTAGGCCGAAACCACGGGGCCGACGCACCGCTTACGACGAATTGCATGAGGTGGTGGGTTTTCACCCACCACTGCCTTTTCTTCGTTATGAAAACATGGGGCTCTCGCTCACCATTGTTCCGTAGCTCTCTTCATTGCACCAGTTTTTCCGGTGCCGGAAAGGCCGCCGCCCCACCGCTCATGATCGAGATTGCCCAAAGCGGCGCCTTTGGCGTCAGGCCCGCCGGCGCCTCATCCTTGTTCGTGGCAATGTCCACCGTGACCGGGACGACATGGGTTTCGAGAGTGGCGATCTGCGCGACAAGGGCCTTCAGCAATTCAGGGGAGACGCCAAAGTCTTGCTCTCCGGCGATCAGGCACGAGGGGCAGCGGGTGGCGCCCGCACGGCTGCGCCCGATGTCGCTCAGGCACCTCCATTGGAGAAGACAAGCAACCTATTGTTGGCAGGCATCTCGATCGTCTCGCGGAGACGGAGTCGAGAGGCTCCTCCGACGCGTTCAAGATCAGCAATATCACGAACACCCCAAGATGGGTTAAGTGCCTTTAGAGACTCATCGAAAGCTGCGTTCGAGGGGGCGCTGTGCACGCCGTCGCGCATGAATGGGCCGTACATAACAAGAAGCCCGCCAGCGCCGAGCAAACGGCCGGCGCCAGCAAATAATCCCAAACTTGCCGCCCACGGCGCGATATGGACCATGTTGAGCGACACGATGGCGTCAAACGGCGCCATTTTCTCGACACCCCATGATCCGGAGCACACATCTATGTCAAGTGGCGCGAGCACATTGTTCAACCCGGTAAATTTGATCCAACTGGCTGTGCTGGCGCGCGAGTCGGAATCCGGATCGCTCGGCTGCCAGGTGAGGCTGGGCATCGCTTCCGCAAAACACACGGCGTGCTCGCCAGTCCCGCAACCGATCTCCAGCACCACGCCGGGTGTCGGAAGAACACGTTTCAGGATCTCAAGGATCGGTGCCGAATTTCGTGCGGCCGAAGGCGAGAACAATCGCCGGTCGACACTCACGCTGCGCTGTTCGAGCGCAACAGGCATTAGGTTTTCATTCTTCTCAGGCATGGGTCTAAAATCCCTCTGAACGACAATTCCTTTTTATACCAGAAAATGATGGAACTTTATCCAAGAGATTTGCGCGCATGTCTCTTCGACCGACATTCCCCAAGTGGGCTGCCGTATGACTTCAAGGTTGCCTGATTTTGCCTGCTGATCCAGTTCGCTCTGAACAACGCCCATGCCCGTCCGCCGCATGCTCTCGACAGTCCCCTCGCCGTCCGATGTCGTGAGCACGATGCCCGCCCGCCACGCGAGCTTGCGCGCCGAAGAGGAATGGCTGCGTCCGCGGGCTGGAACTGGTCGGTGCATCCCGCCCGATGGGAGCGAAGTCTTAGGTTTCTCGCGTATCAGCGAAAGGGATTGGTTCTGAGGGCGGCAGCTTTTCCTGGCGGAACTCCCGTTCGATGCGCGGTCGGCCGAGGTGGATGCTTCTCCATCATCACTTTTGACCTTCAGCCAAACTCAACCGATGCTGCCCTCATTGGGTCCTTAAATTCTGTGCGAGGTCGTGCTGAGCTGCATCTCTTTGTCTCAAACCCTAGATTGAAAACTGGGGATTTTGAAATGGCTCCATTTCCTGCTATCATTATACGATGCCGCAGCAACCTATCAGGTTTGGGCCCCTTACCCTTGATCCAGACCGCCGCAAGCTAACCCGCGACGGCAAAGTCAAAGAGCTTGGCCAACGTGCGTGTGCCTTATTGCAATCCCTGGCGCAGGCGGAAGGAAAGCAGGTCAGCAAGGCCGAGCTGATGGAGGCCGTCTGGCCGGGGATGGCGGTTGAGGAAGGCAATCTGACCGTTCAGGTAGCCGGACTGCGTAAGCTGCTTGGCCCAGGTCCGCAGGGGCAGGACTGGATCGTCACAATTCCGCGCTTGGGTTACCGGCTGGTCTTGCCGCAGATCTTGCCGGTTGAGAAGCCAGAGGCTGGGCGCCCGACACTTGCCGTTTTGCCATTCGAAAACCTGAGCGGCGACGCAGATTCCGACTATTTCGCGGATGGAGTTGTGGCAGACATCATCACGGCGCTGGCGCGTTTTCGCAAACTGGCCGTTGTGTCTCGCAATTCTTCTTTTGTCTACAAGCGGCGCACCGTCGACGCGCGCGCCGCGGCAGAAACGCTTGGCGCGGAATACTTGCTGGAAGGCTCAGTCCGCCGATCTGGCGAGCGGCTACGCATCACTGCGCAACTGGTCGAGGGCTATAGCGGTGTCACGCTCTGGACCGATCGTTTTGATGGCAGTCTGGCCGACGTCTTCGACTTTCAGGACCGTATCACCGAAAGTGTGGCCACACTTGTCGCCCCCGCTATTGAGGTGACCGAGCTGGCTCTTTCCCGCCAGAAACGCCCGGAAAGCATCACAACCTACGATCTCCTTCTGCGTGCGAAGGCACTTATTGATGAGGAGTCCGAAGAAGGCAACGCGACTGCACATGCCCTCCTTGCCCAAGCGCTGGTTCATGAGCCCGACAACGCCTTGGTTCTGGCACAAATAGCCTGGGCTTTGGAACATCGCTGCGCGATGGGCTGGCCGGCGATAGGATCTGATGATGTGGAGCGCTGTGTTGAGTATGCTCGGCGCGGCATTCGCTATGCCGGAGGTGACGCATGGGTCATGGCGCAGTGCGCCTTGGCGTTGATCCAACCCGGCAGAGACTATAGTGGCGGCATGGACGTTATCGAACAGGCCGTTCGGCAGAATCCCAACGATCTTTACGTGCTGACAGTCGCTGGTGTCATGAACCTGCATTGCGGTGATCTTGACATGTCGATGCAATTCTATGATCGCGCTCTGCGGTTGGGCCGAACGGACCCTATCGCCCGTTTTGCCCTGACGGGGATCGCTCACCTGCACATCGTGCTCGGTAACTTCGCCGAAGCACTGGATTTTGCCAGCCGTTCTTTGGTGATCAACGACCGATACGACGCGACATACTGGATGCTGATCGCCGCCAATGCCCATTTCGGTCGCCTTGATCAGGCGCATGTTTGGCTCAAGGCGCTGCTCGAGATTGTCCCCGACGTCAGCATTTCTCGCATAGTGGCTGCTCAGCCGTCGCGGATTCCCAGCCGGTTCGGAGCCATCGCAGAAGGACTGCGGCGCGCCGGATTTCCTCAATAGTCGATGGCTGCCATTGGAAGAATTAGCAAATTTTAACCCTCACGACGGGACTTAAGGCAGGCAAGCGCCGCATGCTGACCCTCATGACGCAACTGGCGTCTGAACCGAACATGAGGAGAATCTCCATGTCGTCCAACACCTCAACGCCGCGTTCTGCGCAATTGGCGCCAGACCATGAGGCGCTGCTGCGCCTCGCAATCGAGGAATCTCGTAAGGCCCGGGAGACAGGCCAGCATCCCTTTGCGGCGATCTTGGTCGGTCCTGAAGGCAAAGTGCTAATGGTCCAGCACAATGCCTATATGCCAGATCACGACATGACCGGCCACGCCGAACGTGTGCTGATGACCCGTGCCTCTTCCAGCCTGCCGATGGAACTGTTGAAGGAATGCACCATTTACATCTCGGGCGAACCCTGCGCGATGTGCGCGGGGGCGATCTACTGGGCGGGGCTCAAGCGTGTGGTCTACGGGATGTCCGAACATCGGTTGAAAGAGATCACTGGCGATCATTCTGAAAACCCCACCCTCGATCTGCCGTGCCGCATCGTCTTTGCCGCGGGCCAGCGCCAAGTTGAGGTGATCGGTCCGATGCTGGAGGAAGAGGCTACGGCCGTGCACGAGGGCACTTGGGCCAAAGGTTGAGCTCATCTAGCCGACACTCCCCAAGTGGTCTGCCGCTTGACTGCAAGATTGCTTGATACACGCATGCACCCTATCAAGGCGCGGGGCGATCGAGGGACTTTGCACCATAAATCAAGGGGGCGAGGCGGTGTGCGCCGACCCGAGGTCGGGCGAGGCCCTTGGTGCGGGTTGCGAAGGAGCGACGCGTCATTTGAGGTCGCGCACGGGGCGGTGGGTTGCACCCACCCTACGCTCGCTTGAGGCCACATACGGGAGGGTGGGTTGCGCCCAACCTATTCTTGCGGCTCGCGGTCAGGGATCATTTTCGGCCAGGAATCCAGAAACGCAGGGCATGTTGGCTTCGGGTTCCTCAAGATGGGAACAGTGGGATGAATTTTCAAACATCACGAATTTGGCGCCTGCAATCC
>JANMHA010000150.1:0-52056 GCA_031374925.1 Pirellula sp.
CGGTTCGACTTCCACTTTTCGGCCGAGTGTCTTGTACGTGGCGACCAATTTTTCGGCTTTTTTCTTAGCTCCCTCGAGACCGAGCCGCGGCGACTTCAACAGTTTTTCACCTTGAATGACCGCTTCTTCCAACTTCTTAAGATCGACTTCTTCTCCGCGGATGCATTCGATCAGGCGACCGCCGCTACGTACCGTTACGTACTCCCGTTTTTCGGTGGTGTGAGACCAAAGCACAAAGCTTTGCGAACCGTTGGCCAGCGGAGCTCCGCCAATATTCGATTCCCAATGAACCACTAATCCTGCGGACGCCAAATCCCCCTTGTTGGCTTGAGCTTGGGCTTGCGAGTGCGAACTCAATATCGCAACAGACAGACTCAACAAAAGAACGGCAAAGAAATGACAAGGATTCGATTGGAGTTTCATGAATGGCGCTCGTTGAAAACGGGAAGAGTTCTGCGTTAAATAGTAGTTCAAGTGCATGGAAGTTGCGAACAAGAAATCCGATTTCGCGGAACAGTGGTTGGCATGTCTCCGGCCTAGTTACCCTCCCTTCGGGAGGGTCGAGCGAAGCGAGGGGAGGGTGAAGTGCCATCTACACTAAGGTTGTGCGGGAGCTTGCCTCCTCTCAACCTTGCTTTGGCGTCCTACGCATGCCCGCTAACCGCCGCGCTTCGACCGCCTGAGGCGGTCGAGGCGGGAGCGAAGAGCGGTAATTTACTGTCTGAGCCGCATATTTAGTACGCCAAAACGGCGTCCGTCGGAGGCAAGCTCCGATCGGACGAAAATGCTTCACAGCGTTGCCGAGGGAGGGTAACTTTTGTTGAAGCTAGAACCGTTTTACAGCAACGATGCTTCAAAAGTCTTTTGAAGGCATTCTAGTCCTTGTTGGCCTTGCTTGCCGTCAATGACCACATTGACTCGCAGTTCACTCGTATTGATCATCAATACGTTGATTCCGGAGTCTGCAAGTGACTTGAACATTGCAATCGCCACACTCGTATGACTTCTCAGGCCGATCCCACTGACGGAAAGTTTGGCGATTTCAGTCGAGCCACTGATCTTGCGAAACTTACAGTCCATCGTCTTCAGCACTTGGATACAGTGTTCCATTTGCGCTTCCGGCACCGTGAAGCTAAGGCTGGTTTCGCCTTGATATCCATCGCAACTTTGGACAATCATGTCCACAAAGACGCCAGCTTCAGCAACCGTTTTGAATACCTTTTGGGCCAGACCAGGTGTATCCGGAACACCCGACAACGTCACACGCGCTTGATCACCAACCATCGAAATGTCGAGCAACGTCAATTGCTCCATGTTCGAATTGCGCAATCGCTCAATGATCTCATTGGCGCTCAAATCGCTTATGTTCTTCTGACCAATTTGCCAGTGATTGGCATCCGCAGGTTTTAAGTGCAATGCAAATGCTTGATGCACCGCTCGCAATGCTGCCGTCGCTTCCGATCGCTTCACCAAAACGCTAATTTTAATCTCACTCGTTGTGATCATCTGGATATTGATGCCAGCGTCGGCCAATGATTCAAACATCCTTTGGGCAACCCCAGTTTGGGCTGCCATCCCTAGTCCAACCACGGAGATTTTGGCAACTTCGTCGTCGTGCGTCACACTTGTCGCTCCGACCACTTTGGCGGCTTCGTTGACCGCCTTTAACGCGTCCTTCAATTCCGTATTCGGGACAGTAAAGGAGATGTCGGCTAAATCACCCTGCCCAATGTTCTGTACAATCATGTCGACCGTCACCTTGCGATCGGCCAATCGTTTGAAGATCTCGAAACTGGTTCCGGGTTTGTCAGGCACACCTAGGATCGTGATGCGAGCTTCATCCTTGGTGAGCGCAGCGCCGCAAACCGGTACCGTGGATGACTCCGGATTAGAAACGATCATCGATCCCGGTGCATCCGAGAAACTGCTCCTGACCCGAATTGGTACGTCAAATTTCTTCGCAAACTCGATCGAGCGGTTGTGCATGACCCCCGCGCCGAGACTGGCCAATTCCAACATCTCGTCGTAACTGATCTGCCCCATTTGCCTGGCTTCGGGCAACAGCCTTGGATCGGTCGTGTACACACCATCGACATCGGTGTAGATCTCACAAGCATCGGCTCTCAAAACCGCGGCCAGTGAAACCGCTGTCGTATCGCTTCCGCCACGTCCCAGTGTTGTGATATTGAGATCTTCGTCGACCCCTTGGAACCCGGCCGCGATAACGATGTTCCCTTCGTCGAGCAAGCGACGTATGCGCTCAGTTGAAATCGTCTTGATCCGGGCTTTTGTAAACGAATTGTCGGTTCGGATTCCCATTTGCGCCCCAGTTAACGAAACCGCCTTATGGCCAAATCGATGCACGGCCATCGCCATCAAGGCCACGCTGACTTGCTCTCCCGTGCTGAGCAACATATCCATCTCGCGAGCCGGGGGCTCTTCGTTGACTTCCTTTGCCAGTTCGATGAGGTGATCGGTGTTGTGCCCCATGGCGCTCACAACCACCACGACCTGATTGCCCTCTTGTTGAGCGCGAATCGCCTTGCGGGCGGCCGCTTGGATTTTTTCTGGTGTCGCTACGCTTGTTCCACCGAACTTCTGAACAATCAATGGCATTTCTGATCCTTAGGCGAGCGGCAACGTGAAAACTACCAATCATAACCCGAAACGTAAGTGAGGGACATGCGGAATCGTCTCTCGCTTACGCATCGGGTTGGGATAATGCGAACCGCCGATCGCCGTATTAAACAGGTTTCGCAAAACCTTGACAATAAACTTTCTAACGCAAATCGCCGCGCATGAGCCTGGGAATCAAATCCCAACCATGTGGATACGATAGTCCTGAACTGGCAGCTGACAACTCATCATAAGTCAAACTCGCATCTTGTGAAATTCCTGTGCCGCAAGCAGCAAACGGTACCCAACCATGGGAGTGCTTTTTGGTGCTAACTGGCGTAGCGTGGTCCGGCATGACCAGAATGCGATATTCTCCTTGCTGCATAAGGGCCTGGTGAATAGGAGCGACTACATGACGGTCGACCGCTTCCAATGCTTTGATCTTCTCGTCGACACGCCCCTCGTGACTTGCTTCATCGGGCGCCTCGATGTGCACGCAAACGATGTCGTGCGTCTTGAGTGCTTCAATGGCAGCAGCACCCTTGCCAGCGTAGTTCGTGTCCAGATATCCAGTGGCACCCTGCACTTCGATGCGATCCCATCCAATCAGTGCGGCCAAGCCTCGAAGCAAATCGACCGCAGTGATCATCGCTCCGCGGACTCCAAAGCGTGAATCGAAAGACTCCAATTGCGGCGTTTTCCCCAATCCCCAAAGCCAAAGGTTGGTGGCTGGTCGTTTGCCACTGGCGACTCTGGCAAGATTCACAGGATGATCCACGAACAAGGCCACGCTCTGCTCCATCAAATTGCAAAGCAAATCGCAACCTGGACCTTTCGGAAAATCGTCCAATACGGTTCCGTCGGTCAGATCATGCGGAGCACTGGTTCTGGAGTCGATCGAAAATGGAGAGGGCACTCCTGGCTTGCCTCGGTAAATGAGCAAGTTTCGATAGCTGACGCCAGCAATGAATTCAAGAGAGTCGTTTCCTAGCTTTTCTTGAGCGGTGCGAAGCAATTGAATGGCTTCGGCGGTGGAAACATGATCGGCCGTGAAGTCGACCATCACTTGATTTTGAACCGTGACCAGATTGCACCTGATCGCCCAATCGTTAGGGCCCAATTCAATACCCTGCGCAGCTGCTTCGATGGGAGCCCGACCCGTAAAATACTGATTCGGATCGTAGCCCAGCAAGGACATGTTTGCAACTTCGCTGCCGGCTGGGAAGTGCAGAGGGACGTTGTCGCTCTGACCAACCAACCCGAGTCGAGCGATCTCATTCATGGCCGGGATGTTGGCTTGTTGCAATGGCGTCTTGCCGCCCAATGTTTCGATCGGATAGTCTGCGCATCCATCCGGGATGATAATGACCCATTTCATTGCTGAGCGTCCTTTGGAGTTTTCAATCGGTAAATTGTCGTGCGTAGCATAAGTCTACAACAGCCGGTGCTTGTCAACCTAGGTGACCCTGAGCTTGACGCATTCGTTACTGACGCTTGGTAATTTTCGAATCTCGTCGTTGGCTGCTGCGGCCGCTTGCTCATTGGCTTCGTGCGTCATGATGACCAGTGGGACCTTGCGAGGTTGTTGATCGCTGGTTGGCTCATGTTGAATAATCGACGCGATAGAAATCCCGTGCTTGCCGAGGATACCGGTGATTTGAGACAACACACCCGGCTCATCCGCAACAAAAAATCGCATGTAATACCGGCCTGTCGTTTGTTCGTACGGGAGTATTCCAATCTTGGACTCGCGATCGGACCACAGCTCAAGCCTGCGAAATGTAATGTCCGTTCGCCCTGAAGCGGTATCGATCATATCCGCCACGACCGCCGAAGCTGTCGGCATTTGGCCCGCTCCCTGTCCGTGAAAGAACATATCGCCAACCGCGTCTCCGACGACTGTCACGGCATTGTACGCTCCACGCACTTCGGCCAGCGGTCGTCCTTTGCGAATCAACGTGGGTGAGACATGCAATTCTAAACCCTCCGGACGCAACTGGGCCGTCGCAATCAGCTTAATACGATAACCGAGTTCGGATGCGTACTTGAGGTCCTCCAATTGGAACGCTTCCAACCCTCGACGATAGATATCTCGCCAACGCACTCTCACGCCGAAGGCCAGATGTGCAAGAATAGCGAGCTTCTGGGCTGCGTCGCTCCCATCCACATCCATCGTTGGGTCGGCTTCGGCATAGCCTAACTCTTGCGCCAGTTTTAGAGCGAAAGCATAGTCCGCACCTTGCTCTTCCATTTGCGAGATGATGTAGTTGCTGGTTCCATTGAGGATACCACGCAACGACAAAATCTGGTTGGCCGAAAAACATTGACTGATATTGGCGATAATCGGGATCCCGCCACCCACGCTGGCTTCAAATGCGATCGTGCGCCCCAAAGCTCGAGCGCGGTCGAACAATTCTTCGCCATGTTCAGCCAAAAGGGCTTTGTTTGCGGTCACGACATCTTTGCCCGCTTCCAACAATTGCAGCATGATGGTTCGGGCCGGTTCCAGGCCTCCGACCAAGTGCGCAACCACCTCAATCTCGGGGTTATTCAGGATCAATTCCAAATCGTCCGTCAGAATCCCGGCCGGCAAATCGATGTTGCGATCCTTTGAGAGATCCCGCACCGTGGCTTTTTCAAGCCATAAAATCCGCCCCGCATGCCTCGCAAGCCGATCGCCGTGATCTAAAAGCAATCGGGCCACACCGGTCCCCACGGTGCCCATGCCAACGATGGCGACCCTGGTTTTCTCCATGAAAGATAGCAATCCTACGAGGTTCTGTATTTCCAAAAGGGAAATAGTAAACCAAGTTGGCCGACTAGCAAACCGTGATAACCGGCATCTGTGAACATAGTTTGGAATTTTGGAGTGCGAAATGGCAAACAAAAGTTATCGTACTAACTTGTCACATTACATGTGCCGACCACCAAGAAACCCAGCAAATGCCTGGGTGCGAACGGCCCGACCGAGCGTGAAAGTAGAAAACACTATGTCGTTAGTTGCTCCTCATGCTGGAATTTCTCCGTTCTCGTGCTAAGCATCGCGGTGCTGGTGCTCGTAATCGACGCCCGGAATGTTCTCGCTCAGTGATTCCGAGACACTATCGAATTTCATCGCCATCCGCGTAACCATTGATCGCGAGCATGCCGATGAAGCCCCGACAATACAATGCTGTGATGCATTTTCACCGACAATTCGCTAAGGTTGAGCGGGAGCTTGCCTCCCCTCAACCTTGTTTTGGCGTACTACGTAATGCCCACTAACCGCCGCACTCGGCTCCCGCCTCGACCGCCTAAGGCGGTCGAGGCGGGAGCGGAGTACGGTAGTCGGCGGGCATTACGTAGTACGCCAAAACAAGGTTGAGGGGAGGCAAGCTCCCGCTCAACCTTAGCGAATTGTTGGTGAAATTGCTTCGCAGCGTTGGCCGGAGAGGGAGGGTAACTAAACCCCAGTTTAGTGTGACGTAACACTTCCGAGTTGTGGCTTTAGGTAAGCGTCAATCCAGATTTTGAAGTTGCGCGTTTTTTGGGCCAAAGGCCTTACCATTTACCTAGGCAAACTAACTGGCCTTCGGCCCCAATCACAATGGCGCCATTTCAAAACGTGTGAGCGAGGGATGACAGCATCGGAGCCACACGTTATCGAGCAATGCCGATCGAACGACTAGAAGTTCTTTTGAAGGCTGTGTCAAGACTCTCCAACTGACTGCTCAGCTCGGTAAGACTCGTTTCCCAACTAACGTGGGTGCGAGAGTGCTCGTCCCCCAATTGATCCCACCGTTTGGATATCTCAAGCATCTCGCTTGTTAAGAGTTCGGTACTCCGAATCGAGGCTTGTGAGCGTTTCTTATCATAGTCCTGGCGAAATTTTGGAGACAGAATGGCTTCGACTGCCGCCAAGCTCGATTCGTCAATATCAATTAAGAGTGCGTGTGGCTCGTTTCCATTGGCGGGTGTCGTTCCAATCATTTTCCCAACAATATTTGTTTTCTCGGTCGGGGAGACCTTCTCGATGGACGGTGCTTCATTCGATGAAAATTCGAAGCAGTTTTGGATTGGCAATGAAAACGAAGCCGCCCAACCTTGGTTTGCGTGTTGGATGGTGGTGACGGTTTGGGGTTGCCCGCTTTGGGTTCTTTCGAGCACGACCTGGATTTGGTTGTGCCCGACTGAGGCAAGCCAACCTGCTGGGCAGAACAAATCAGCCATGGCGCTTCGTGTTGAACGGTCGAATCGATCATGGATATCGTGATCGCGGCTTTCTCTCGATCCGAAAAGTCTCGGCTGGATAGGTTTTTGAAATGAAATTCGAAACCAGAGGTCACTTCGGTCGGCTTGAAAGAAGCGCCCGGAAGGTGGATTGTCCCGTTGATTTTGCCGGCAACGATACGAGTAAAGCCGACTGGGAGTTGAGAAAGGAGTTCTGAACTGGAGTTTCGTGGCCCGGCTCGGTTTTCTTCTTCGTCGTTATTTTGTGGAATCGTTGGGATTTGTTGTAAGGCAGTCAGTGATTGCATGGCCGCTTGGACAATCGGCCGGTTTCTGTTCCACTCCTTCGCGACCGCGATCTTGGCGAGTTGAAGTGCAGATTGCTTGGCCTTTACGGATCCAAGATCAGGCAAGTCTTCTAAACTCTTCACGAGTTTTTTCTGAGCCGATTGCCTCATTGAGTTCATCACTTTGTCCGATTCGTATCGAGCGATGCGGGCTTCGGCAATCGATTGCTTGATTATGGCAAGTTCCTTATTTGCATCCTCTACGACGTAGCGTTGCCTCAGAACGTTCAGCGATCCTTCACTTGGCGTGGCTTCTGTCAGTCGCTCCGACACGGACTTGATTCGCGAGGATACAGTCTGGTGAACGCGGTTTTGCTTGGCCGCCTCTTCAACAATCCTCTGTTTGATCGGTTGAACAATAGAATCAATACTAAAATCCAACGCTTCGTTTTCGTCGAACTGCGTTGAGGTTTTAGGGAGATTGCTTTCATCTGCTGTCGGAATGACATCTCGGCTTGGATCGGCGAGTTTCCAATGAACCTCGGTGGCAAGGAAGTTTTCGACCTTCAGATTGCGGTAGAGCAGACTGTTCCAGTTGAACTTCAAAGCCGCATTTTTGATTTTGAGGGAGCCTGGGGAGCGTTCGATGCTTCCTTGGCGTGAACTCATTGAGTGGACGGTAATGTCGCTGAACGCGATAGTAGCATCGATTAAAGATATTTTTGACGAACCAATGTCGACTCTTCCGCCAACGAGTTCAGAAATCCGAGACTCCATGCGAGTCCGCATAATAGGCTGAAAGCAGCAAATTCCGCCACCTAATGTCACGGTCGCGATTAACAATCGACGACGAATCGTCATGCGGTTTTCTCCGAAGATTTCCGAACACTCTCTCGAGAACCATTAATGTGCCAGAGCAGATATCGCAACGACTCATCGCGGTTGCTCGCAAGGTTAGGCGTGTGCCCCGAATCGAAGGCAATGGACTGTTCAGGCAGATTGGCCTTGTTCGAAGCCGCAAGGCCTTTGTTTGACGTGTCTCTGGAATCAACGGTCGTAGCGTTTCCAACTGGCATAGAGAGTCCTTGTGTTTGAGAAGATATAGGGGGGGCATGTTTGCTTTTGCTGGACTCCCCTGTGGAATGGGCAGGCCGCCGATATCGAACTACTTCAATGACGGTTTCTCTAAGAAAAGTGTCATTTCCATCCGGAATGATCTCGCCAGTGAAGAGCGTAGGAATGGTCCTCTGTTTACTATTGTGTTCCATCCTTGGGAAGGACTCTGGGTTTGACGGTTTGGCATCCACCGACTCCGACTTCGCGAGCGATAGAAGTGGCATCCTCTTAACCGAGGATTGCTCAACAAGAAGTGTTGGTTCCTCAATCGCATCCGAATTGTCGTCGGAGAGAAGTTTGAGCGCGGGCGATGGTTTCTCCTTCCGTGTTCTGGATTGATCACTGACGGATTTTCGATACTCTATCGCTTCGTTCGCAACCTGTTCCAATGCTATACTTTCCATTTGTTGTTGTGCCTTGGAAAACGATCGCCAGCAAATGGCATAGGTCGGTAGTAGTGTGACAAGACCCACGCAAATGCCACCCAACACGAGCGAGTTTTCCAGACAGGACCAAGGGAGCAGCGGGAACCGATAAAGGTATGTAATACAGCCAACGATGCTCGGTTGATCAAGTACGATGCAACCTACATAATTGGTTGTTGGACTAAACCAGCCGCTTAAAAGGCTAATCGCAGCCGCCGTTCCGCATGCGACAAGTTGATTGACGCGCAGGCAAGCCAGGGCTGCAATGAGCGACAATGCAACGAGATTGTCTTTTGGGATCAGTCCAAGCATGATCCCAATCGCGATTCCCCATGCGATTTGCGCCGGCTTGCGATGCTGGGAAAGGATCGCAATGATTCGCGCTGAATTTCTGCTGATCCGAAGAAACATAGCCCCTACTGATTTCTTTAGGACGTGAAAACCCAATTCATTACTTCGAATGAAAGCCAAGTCGACTGCTTCAAGCTCTAGACTTCTTTGTTGAAACATCGGTAGGTTGCGAAGGAAAATAAAGCCGAATACGTCGACGCTGCCGATTTTGCGGATGTTGAGAGCAATTTCATTGCTAGCGAATTGAGCGGTTTGCACTCTGCGTGCAATGGATTACAGTGGCGTGCTTACAAGATTCCCGTACATGTTCTCAATTGGAATTGAAGTGGCTCGCGATGCTTGAACCCAACGAACCCGAACCAGAAATGGAAACCATCGAACTGGACCAGTTTCTAAAGCTAGCGGAAGTAACCCAGTCCGGTGGACAGGCCAAGCATTTGATTCAATCGGGCGCGGTTCTTGTCAATGGCGTCGTTGAAACGCGCCGGGGCAAGAAACTTCGACCTGGCGATAGCATTTCAGTTGGCGGCGAAGAGTTCATCGTTGGTTCGGATAACGACGATGAGGTGGATGAATACCGACGCTGAGACGCTTTGTCATTCTGCGATCGTTCTGATACACGTCTTGAGCAAATCAACATAGTCTCGAGCGATATGGAGAATTTCCTGATGGTAGAAACTGGGTTGGTCTTTCGCATCTCGTGTGCGGCAATGCGGGCACATGGTCCGCGGGCAATGCATGCTCTAGACCCCGCTGCTTAGGGATCAAAAAGCTGGGATGAATCCCAGCACTCATCGTGGGTCTAACCCTTGCAATAATTCAATGCGATCGAATAATGCCGAACCTCCCATCGCGGTTGGAGCCAAGCCTGTGAGTGTAAAGTTCCCCATGTCCTGCCATAAATCGCAGGTAACAACCGTCCATTCGCGAGGCGGCATCGGATCGACTTCCTTCGAGTGCCATCCGGTTGTATTGCGGCCTGCGTGATAGCGTCGCAGCGGTTTGTCCGATGGAGGCCATCGCCCTTCGGCTGCAAACTCCAACATCACACCATCGGCTTCTATCGACTTCCAAGCGAATCGAATGTACCAATTCCGATGTCAGATGCGTCCGCAGTTGACGTATCACGGGTCCAACAGAATGTTGAACCACGATGACGGAAATTTTTCGAAGCCCATCGTAATCCTTGCGGCTTCTCGCTTCGATGTGGATTTTGCGAGGGGAAGTTGGAACACATTTGTGATTGCCGATTTTCCTGCCTGCCTTAGTTGGAACGCTTCTCTAGCTTCCATTTGAAGTCACCCCCACGTACACTAAAGTGAATCGGAACTAGGTATGTGAGGAGGGTTGATTATGGATCGCGAAGAATTGAATCAATGGATCAGGCAAGGACCGATCCGAATTACCATGAACAGCGGCGATACAATTGACATCACGAACCGTGAGTTTGTTACAGTCAGTTCTACGGCAACGGTCGTTCTTGTTCGCGACGACGATGGAAAGTATCGGCATCACGTATATCCCCTCGTCACGATGAGTAAAATCGAACAATTGGAACCAGCGTCGTGAACAACCTGCGAGCACGACACTTGGCTATGGCTCTTAGCCGGTCAGGATATTTGCTGACCGTCCTGCTAGCGGTCACGATCGCCGTTGCCTCCGGGCAGGACCCGAACTCATCCAGGTTACCGCAGCAGAATGGCAACGGCGATGAATCAAACGGTTCTGATGCTAAAGGTGAGGTCGTTTCCGAACTGGGCAAGAGTGTGATGTATGTTTTTCAGGCAAAGAACAGTGACTATTGGTTTGGGAGCAATGACCGAGGCGTGTACCGTTATGACGGGAAAGTCATTGTTAACTTTGCGACGAAGGACGGGTTGTGTAGCGATCGGATTAGGGGGATCCAAGAAGACGACTCGGGGAACATTTACTTCACGACATATGAGGGCATCAGCAAATTCGACGGGAAGTCCTTCACGACGCTGAGCGTTTCGACGCGTTCCTCTCCGACAGATTGGAAGAAACAAGCTGACGATCTGTGGTTTGTCGGGCCTCCGGATGCCGGTGTCGTGTTCCGTTACGATGGCAATTCGCTCCATCGCTTGGAATTCCCGAAGACCAAGCTCGGCGACGAACACTTTGCGAAGATGCCTCGCTCGAAATTCCCGAATGCGATTTACAGTCCGTATGACGTGTACTGCATTCTGAAAGACAGAAAGGGCAACCTCTGGTTCGGCAGTGCCTGCATCGGCGTGTGTCGGTACGACGGCAAGTCATTCGACTGGCTCACCGATGAGACCTTTCTAGAGGCCCCGGTTCGGTCCATCCTCGAAGACAAGAAGGGTAACTTCTGGTTCACCTATTCTGGCCACGCCACCTTCGATGGATTCCGGACGGTAAATGGCTTTGGCAAGTTTCAAGATGGAATGGAAGGCAACATCGTTGACGGCATGTCGATCGTTGAAGACAACGACGGTAAACTCTGGACGGCGGCGTTGCGGGCAGGCGCGTTCCAATACGACGGAAAGCAGAAGGTTCATTACCCAATCAAGGAAGGCCCGACCGCGATTGAGGTGTTCGCAGTCTATCAAGACAATCAAGGCAAGTTATGGCTTGGGACGCACAACGGAGGGGCTTACAAATTCAACGGCAAGACATTTGAGAAGTTTCGACGGTAACACGAATGACTTTCTCGCCACGATTCAAGTTTCGCTTGCGAACGCTCTTCATCGTGACGACCGCGATGGCGGTCTGTTTGGGTGCTTTGCTCGAACGGCGAAAGTACTTGCGCGCGCATCTTTTTGTAGACGTGGTTGACTCAGCTTCTGGAACGCGTCTATCGCGATTTCAGTATTGCACCGAGATCATTACTTCCAACACAAAGCCCGGTTTTCTTGATCCAATGCAACATTGGAGCGAGTGGACGGAACATCCAGGGGCGAGTACTTTGGTCTTGCCCGTTCCAGAACATTGTGAAACCCACTTGGCCATCCGGGCCATCGACTTGGACGGTGGATATGCGCGGACTGAGCATACCCAATTGGTTCTGCCTGAAATCTCACACTCGATTACGATCCGGATGACGCAAGGCCAGCAGCTTGACGGAGTTGTCATGGATCGTGAAACTAAAAAGCCCATCAAAGACGCCGTTGTTCAAGTTTCGAAAGTCGACTCGTGGGCACTGACCGATGACCTGGTACTGACCGATGAACTTGGACGATTCAAATTACGCAACTTGGATGCGAAGTGTGGAGTGTTAGCTTATCATTCACACTACGAAGAGCACTCGGTGGTACCGGATTCCATTGCGGATCCGATCTCGATTGAATTGAAGAAGGCACGGCGAGTTACAGGCAAAGTAGTATGCCGCGAGACCGGCAGCCCAATTGCAGACTGCGACATTTCTCAGCCTGACCGGACCCGTTGGTCGAATCGCGGCCATGAGTTGTACACGACGACCGACGACCAGGGCAATTTCGAAATATTCATTGACGAATCAATGCATGAAGTAGTGGAGGTTAGAAAGTACGGCTGGTTTGACCATACTCTCGTTGAGGTCACGGACGCCAAAGAAATCACGATCCCAATCGACATTTACCCTTATGTCCTTTCGGGGCGCGTTGTGGATGAAAACGGTCAGCCAGTGAGCGATTCCTATATGCGTGTCGACTCGCCAAACAACGATGAAGAACATCGCGACTCGGAAATAGAACATGTTTCTGACTCGAGCGGAGCGTTTCTTTTTCGTCGAAAGAACCCGATCGTTGCGATTTCAGCACGAGGACAAGGCCATGGCCTCTTTCGACGAGATTTCCCAATCCCTTCGAAGCCAATGTCCTTTCAAGACCAGACGATAACACTTCCTAAGGGCACCACACTTCGGGGGAAAGTTTCCAAGGGGAAAGCAGGTGTCCCAGTCGAGTTGCAATTGCTACATCACGATCAGTCCTTGTTTCCCGGTGGTTCGCTCTATAGAAATCTCTACTCATCGCAGACTCAGGCAAATGGGCAAGGGGAATTCCAATTCGAACACGTGACGCAAGGCATGTACACGTTGTTGACCAAGTACAATGGTTTCTTGGTCAACCAGCGTCAAGTGGCAGTAATAAACGAGCTGTCTGATTCTGAAGATATCGTGCTGCCATCGACCGGAAATGTTTCCGGAGTTGCCAAAGGCCAAGATGGACTACCGATCCCCTTTCGCTGTTTCTATCTCGGTGATTCCCAATACGATAGGCGGGTATGGTTTCGAACGAATCACCGAGGGGAATTCCGTGTTGACCACGTTCCAAGCGGCAGCCACGAACTCGGTCCTTCGACTTCCTCCGGTATTAGCGAGCCTTTTGAGATCATCGTTGCTGCGGAGAAGGCAACTCAAGTGTCTTTTGAAGAAATACCCATGGTCGAAATGGTTGGCATATCCGATTCGGAAATGAGATGGGTCGATTTGGACTTTTCACGCGTAGGACTAAGCCAGCACTTTGCTCCCGCTTCGAATTCTGTTGAAACGCCAACTCGTTTTTTAGGCAGGCAGCTGTCGCCAGGCGAATACGATGCGAGGGTCCAGTTCCGTTCAAGCTGCTCCACCCAATTCATTGAAGCGAGATTCGCGATTTTCATGCAAAAGAACCTCGATACTATGGAATTCAGGCAACGAACACTTCGACTCGATTTTACTGACAAAATGTTGCGGGGACTGGATATCGCTGGATTGCATCAACGAGCCCGGGAAAGTTATTCAATTCGATATTCACAACTTCGATATTCACAACCAATTATTATCGAACAGTCTGACGATTCGAACGATTTTGTTGTGACTAAGACAGACGTAGGCAGCACCGCACCCGTCGCAACAAACTGGAATGAAGGTGATCATACCACCACCGTTTTTCTAATCGCCGATACGTCGATGCAATCGAAAATCAAGATGAGTGAATTGGAACAGACGATTTCGATTCTATTACCGCGACGCAATCCGGACACATGCATTCTTCACAATCCACAGCTAGGGTGGGCTCGAGTCGATAAACTCGTATTTGGAGAAACAGAAGTACTGGCGAACGCCATTCGGTTCCAACCCGGAGCAACATTGCGGGTCCGCATCCGACGTGAAGGGCTCAAGCTTCTTCCAACGGGTATCAGCATCCTAAACGCGGGAACTTCATTATGGTCGGAAATTGAAAATTGTATTGACGGGCAAACCTTTTTGTTTCCTGAGCTTTGGCCCGGCGAATGGACATTGGAACTCATCGGCAAAGATCCCCGACTAGGGACTCAAGTCCTTCTCAAGCGGGACGTTCGCATCGAGGGAACGGAGGTTGTCGAGGTAGAACTGCGAACACGCTAATTTGCATTTGAGTTGTGGTTGTTTTTTTAGTGCGATGTGTCAAACTTCAACAGCCAAGTTGCTAGGCATTTGCTGGTGCGATGATCGGTGGGACTTTTTATTAGATGAACGCTTTAGCATCGAGCGGTAAATTACTGTCGTGGCCGACGCTGCCAGCGTCGGATCGGATGCTGGCAGCGTCGGATCGGATGCTGGCAGCATCCGCCACGTTCGGACACTTATTTTCCGTATGATGCTTAGCTATAGCCGAGACTCCTCTAAAGGAAATGCGCCCGTCACTGAGTCAACTGGGACGGACGATTTCTACCTTACGAGAGTTTCTCGCAAACTACCGTCGACTAGATTGGCCACTTCACTTTTCGAAATCAGCGGGAGGTCGCCCGAGATACTATATTTGAGTCGGGCCGTGGCTGTGGCCCATTTCAATGATCGTTCCAGATCTTGTTCTTCCAACCAAGCGGATAAAAAACCGGCCGAAAAGGCATCGCCCCCTCCAAGTCTTCCTATCGGCTCCACCGGCTCAATGGTTTGCAAAACGCACGATTCACCATCGCTGGCCATGGCTCCGCGAGTCCCCAAAGTCATCACCGTTGGCTTTCCTGCTCGCATCGCTATCAGTTTTGTCATGACTGTTGCATCGCTGTCGGCGACACTCATTTCCCAAAGATTATTCGCATCCCGACGCGGCAGGAATACAAGGTCCGCTGTCTCAAACAACCAATTGCAATACGAATGGGCCTGTTTTGCATTGCACAGTAGGGTGCGGTGATTGACGTCAAAACTAATCTGCCATCCGGCCGATCTTGCCTGCCTTACCGCTTCGGCAATGGTCCCACGAATGGAATCTCCGAGCCACAGCGAAATACCAGTAATGTGCAACCACTTGGATTTGCCTGGAACAAAGAGGCCCTCTGGTAGGTCTTTTGGCTCAAACTTTGAAAAAGCTGAATTCGCTCGATCATAGATAACGAGGCTATTTCGAGGAGGAGTGCCGGCCTCCAAAAAATAGAGCCCGACACGATCATTGGCAGTCCAGACGATGTCCCGGGTATCCACTCCATGAGATGCGATCGCGCGCTCGATCCGTCTTCCCAAATGGTTGTCCGTCATTCTAGAAATCCATGCAACGCGCTTGCCAAGCCGAGCCAGTCCCACTGCCGTGTTGGACTCGCTGCCACCCACATGCACCTGTAAGCTCTCGGCTTGTTCAAGTCGTAAGGTGCTATCCGGAGTCAGTCGCAGCATCGTTTCGCCGATAGTAACGACATCATAAGCGGTCTGGCTGACAGCATCGGTCGGAACTGGAATAGTCATACTTCGCTATCCCATTTGCAGACGCACATATAGGAAGAAGCAGTCTTCGTTATTTCATCCCAGTCCTGATTTCGGATCGCAGTCGGATCAAGCAATTGGCTGCCGATTCCGACAGCCACCGCACCGGCTGCAAAGTACGAGGCCATGTTGTTCAAGTCGACTCCGCCAGTTGGCATGAGCTTGAGGTAGGGCATCGGTGCAAGTACGTCACGAATGTAGTTTGCTCCCAAGTTCCTAGCCGGGAACACTTTTACAATATCTGCTCCTGCATCCCAACTCATCGCAATCTCTGTTGGAGTGTAAGCTCCTGGGCAGACTGCGATATTGTTCTTTCGACAATAGTCAATTATCGGGACAGAAGTGATAGGCGAGACCACAAACTGAGCCCCAGAATCAATCGCGAGTTTTGCCTCTTCCAAAGATCGAACCGAACCGATTCCTAAAACTGCCTTGCCCGACAGGACCGCGTGGCTTTCGTTGCGCAGTTTTTGAACGACTGCGGGGGCCAATGGATTGGTGAGCGTAAACTCCAGCGCCCGAATACCTCCCTGGAAAAGGGCCTCAGCAATCGGAATAGCTGTCGACAAATCGTCAAGTCTCAGAATCGCAACCAATCGCGATTGAAGGATGGTTTCTATAGTCATCTGCTGGATCGAATTCCTGACGCTCAAAATTGCTAGCAAATAAAGTTGGAAAGATTTGCTGATTGTATCGATTGTACTGGCCGATAGAAACCAACAGAAGGACGGTTTGCTCTCGATTGGGGCGACGAATCCATTGGTTGTGCAGATGAGCAAATCTTCAGGGGCGCACGGAAATGAAATCTGTCTTGTTCAGTTGGCTGATTGGTTTGGGATTGTTGGCAAGTCATATGGGCTGCTGCACCATACGCTTTGTTGGCGAAGGATGCCAAATGGGTTCATGCAGCGGTGACATGGGCTGCGAGGAGATCGGCGCATTCAGCACTCTCCGTTCGCGAATCGCTAATCGGATTCACGGTACGAATTGCGGTTCGGGTTGCGGTGAGATTTACTGGGATGAGCACATCAACGAGCCACCGGTGTGTGACCCATGTGGTTGCGACAACGATTTTGAATGCAGCGGCAACGGAGGTTGCCCCACGGCACTGGGTCGATTGCGAAATCTTTGGGGTTATCGTTACATACCATCGAACTGTGGCGAGTGCACTTCCTGCGGAACGACTACTTCGCGATACAGCTCAGGCTCGTGCTCAACATGCGCCGGAAACACCCATGCTGGAAACGCGACAGAAGTTTACGCGGCAATGCCCCCAAGAACGATGGTATCTGAACCGGCAACCGAAGCAGTTACCACGCGGTCACCGACTCCAGCGTCAAAACCAAGACCACAACGCGTTCCCAGCGCTGCACCGAGCGCTGCACCGACACCCGTCCCCGACGCAAACGCGATGTATCGGTACGAGACTACCCCCGAACGACTTGCCATCGGGAGCGGTGTAACTGAGCCATCAAAAAGGACCGTCGCCAGACCGGTGACCGCGAATACCAAGCAGTCCATCCAAGGCAAGCCTCGATTGGTGACGAACCCTCGCTAAGACGAATTCACCGTTGTAGACGAGCGAGGCCCTTCGCTCGTTCGGTGCCAGTCCAACCTGAGCGAGGGCCTCGCTCAGCCACAGCCACTAACCTTTTCTTGCTGGTCGGGCGATGAATTGAGCCATCCCCAGACCGATCAGCAGTCCGGTGATCAGGAACAGAACGAAGGGCAGTGGGTAATGTGACCAACTCCAATTGTCCGTTAACGTCGTTCCGAAAATGGCGCCGAGAGTTGCAAACGGAAAAAACATGGCGGCTAGCATGTTGAGACGATGCGCTGCCACCGTCATTTGGTGTGTCGCATTGGCTTGCTCATCCGCTCGACGAATAACGGCGACATCCATTGAGTTTTTGGCGTCTTCGTAGAGCAATTCCGCTTGCCTCGCTAGGTCGTAGGCGCGGTCGCGATGATCGATCAAGGGGCGATCATTTGGCAGGGCTTTTCTTGCTTCTTCCAACGCTTCCAGCAGATTGCGACTGGATCGAACGAGGGGCGCCAGTCCCTCAAGCAATGGCAAATAGTCATCGGCTCGGGTGGCGGTGGTTTCTTGATGTTCGTAGAGGTCAATTCGTTTAGCGTAGCGATCTAAATGCATCGCTAAGGCAACTTTCCCAGGGTCACCATTGCTGCATCGCCATTCGCCTTGACCATCCCGCCAAAAAAGCACTCCGCGTCGTCCCGCTTCGTCGTGCTCTGGGACCACATGCGCAACAACCAGCAGATCATCGTCCGCCTTCATCACTCGCTGTCGTCCCACATTGGTACCTAATCGCGATCGAAATTCCTCTGGAAACGAAGACCAATTCGATGGGATGAGCGGCGTGATGGGCATTGTGTGGTGACTTGGTGAAAAAGAGCGATTCGGAATTCGCCTAAGGGCGTGTAAAAACAGAAACGCCATTATGCACACTCCACCGCTTAGACTTCAAGCGACTTCCGAGTGGCATGGGTAGCTACTCCGTTCGTCCCAACGATTTTGGGCATGTCTGGCACTATCGGCTTGGATTTACAACTGTCGCTTAGAATGTTGGCCGATTGAAAAGCTGGCAGAAAGCCGGAAATCTTTTGAATTGCTGATTATTACCTGGTTTTGCTATTGCAACTAACGTTGCTATTCTCGCGTGAGGTGGTTAAAGTTTGTAGCGTTGGCCGAGGTTTTGGGAGCTGCAAAGAGCCCTCCAACGTCAACAAGATGTAAGCAACAGGTTTCTCGAAGACGTCGCGTACTTTTCAGTTTCGTCCGCCGTTGAGTTGTTCTGCCGCAAGCATCGGATGGTCTGTCCGAGTGGTTTCCGCGGATTGGCCTAGTCGCGATTTGTTTAAAATGCTGCCGTTGTGGTAGCGATCGGTGATTTGGAAACAGGTTAAGTTCAAGGGTTATTTGATGGGTAAGAACATTTTTGTGGGTAGCCTTGCATGGGCCACTACGTCCGAGAGTCTCGAACGAGCGTTTGCTCAGTACGGGGTGGTTACATCCGCCAAGGTCGTCAACGACCGTGAAACGGGTCGTTCCAAAGGTTTTGCGTTTGTGGAAATGGAATCGGGTGCTGACGAAGCTATCCGTGCATTGAACGGCGCTGAACTCGATGGTCGTCAAATCGTTGTCAACGAAGCTCGTCCTCGCGAAGGCGGCGGCGGTGGTGGCGGTGGCGGCGGAAGTCGTGGCGGTGGTGGTGGCGGCTACGGCGGTGGTGGCGGCGGCGGCGGCAGTCGTGGCGGCGGCGGCGGTTACGGTGGTGGTGGCGGTGGTGGCGGTGGTGGCGGCGGTGGCCGACGCGATCGATACTAAGCTTCCAAAATCGGCGTGGTGTTCCTACTCGGACTGTGTATGGAGCAACCAAATAGTTAAGCGAAGGGACGTTCGGCACAATGTGGCGAACGTCCCATTTTTGGATTTTGATATCAACTTACCTTCAGCGTCCGATTGCAAGTCAGCGAATTTCTAGTTGTGTTTGTCGTTTCTTGAAATCGACTGAATCCAACGTCCGTCCCGAATGTCGTTTTTGGACTGCTTCGAGGGAATCCAGGTTGAAGAGCGCTGATGACCCCGTGTGCGATAGTCATAGACCTGTGTCGCTAATGGAGCCGTCAAAGCTTCCGTGGGATCGACTGCATGGACTGCAGCGGAATCGCTGTCCGTTCGCTTAATCGGCATGTTGGCGTCCGAAGCTTTCGAAGGTTCGACCGCGGATCTAGGTACTAGCAAGTGACGTTGGAACGCGGGTGGCAAATCGATGGATTCGATTTTGCTCTTCTCCGCAGATTGATCTTTGTGCCGAGCCGGAGGAATGATTTCGGCGTGCCCTGCCAGGACAACTGTTGATTCGATAGATTTCGCTGAATCGGCCTGACCTTTGGCGATTTCCTTATTGATTGGAATGCCTGGCAACATTTTGATCGTAGGATCCGAAATGGTCGTTCCGCCTTCACGCCCTTCGAAGCGCGAAATGAGACTCAGTCGACGAGGTGCCCCCCCTACCTCACCCCATGGAATCCAAACACTATAAGAAGGTCCCATCGATGTCTTGCTCATATGTGTTTTGAACTGATCCGCGGTGAAGACATACTTGCGTAGTGGTTTTTGATCGGACGATACGTTATCGTCGGCGTCAAAGACATAAACAGCAAAACTGCCGTCGACTTCAACTGGATTCGTATTCTCCTTCCCATAAAAATAGACTCGTCCACCAAAGCCTCGCACACCTGGTTGGCTAGGCTGATGCAGTACCGAATCGGTCCAAACAGGTAGAATGCGATCCGGGATCGCTTGGGCAACGTCCTTTTGCCAGGGCCATGCGGTCGTAGAAGTTTTCGGTGCAAACTGACAGCCGGAACTAAAAATAAGCAGCGCTGAAGAGAGCCAGCACAGTCTGCCAATTCCTGATTTCGAGACGTATTTCGCCAGCAACATCAGCGAACTCCTGTTGTATCAGTGCTCAGTTGACCGCGCGAAGCTTGGTTGCGTGAGTAATTTCCGTTTGCTTGAAAGTTTGCGGGCTTAACTGGAGACGGAATCAGCTCAGGAGAGCGGAGCGGACCTCGTGCAGGATCTTTCATCAAGGCTGGTCCTACAGAAGGTACTTCATTCGAAGGACGCAACTGTGAGCCTCTAGGATCGATATCGGGGTAAACAACATCCAAGTCGTCTTGCGGCAACCTATCTATAGCCATGCCGTTTCGCGGATAGACATCGCCGTGAATTTCGAAGATGTCCGCTTCGCACCAACTCATTCTGGCAAACTCCGCTTGCTTGAGACCCTCCATGTCACCTTGAGAGCGGACTACGTGAGGAGTTAGTATGATCAGTAATTCAGTTCGCTGTATGTCGGACAAATCGTAACTAAATAGATACTTCAAGACGGGGATGCTTCCGAGCCAAGGAACTTGACGATGTACGGTTTTCGTGCTTCGCGAGATCAAGCCACCGAGAATGATTGTCTCGCCATCCGCCGCGCTCACGGTCGCTTGAGCCGTTATGGTATCGATGCGTGGTGAACGGATTACCGTCCCGCTATTGGATGTTGACACTGGGATTCCTTCGATTTCGGGCCCTACCTTTGACTTTTCTGCGTCGATCTCCATAACTACATTACCTTCTGGACTGATACGTGGCGTCACTCCAATGATGAGACCGACATTGACATCAATAAGTCCGTTCGTTGTGCCGAATTGAGTCACGCTCGAGGTCGTGATTCGAGGTACGCGTTGGCCTACTTGGATAAACGCCTGTTGGTTGTCAAGCGTCAGTACCTGCGGTCGGCTCAAGACCTCCAATCGTTTCGATTCTTGGAGTGCACGCAGCAAAAAACTTACGTTTTCGCTGCTGGCCGAAAGAACCAATCCCCCAAATCCTAGTTCTGTATTGCCTCGCCCCACTGAGAAATTTGAGATTCCCTGCCCGCTAACCGCACTGGAATTCGCGAGCGCTTTGTCCGAACCGCTATTACCTAGCGGCAGAGTTGAGTTGAAGTTGTAACCTGGGACGTTGAGGTTTGTACCCAGGAGACTACGGTCAAAAAGAACTGAATCTTGTAGCCCTAATTCAACGCCAAATTCGCGTGTATTGCTGAGCGCGATTTCCGCGATCACCACTTGGATCATCACTTGCGGAGGTTGCTGGTCGAGTTGCTCGATCAAGCGACTGATTTCTTCGTAGTAGCGGGGGGTAGCGCTGAGAATCAATTTGTTCTGCACGGGCTCCGGAACCACCACGACTTCCCGGTCGATCTGCTCAAAGGGATTGTTGGCACCAGGGGCCGCAATCTCGACTTGGCGTTTGCTTCGAAGGAACTCGTTGATGGCAAGCGCCACGTCGACCGCAGGTGAGTTTTTGAGTTGGTAAACGGTGCTTTTGCGTTGCATTTTGTCCCCTTCATCGAGCCGCAAAATCAACGCTTCGACGATTTTCAAATCCCCCTCCGATCCGACAACGATGACGTTGTTGCCACGTGAATCGACGGTGAACCGAAGTGGCATCAGCGCCGTCTCGTCGGGCGCGCTGGAGAGCTGTGGCGCGGTTGGCGTCCCAGTCCCTTGGGCGGGGAGCAAAGCTCGTAGTGTCTCCACCAAGGCGGCCGCGTCACCGTTTTTGACAGGGAAAATCTTGATCTTGGCTACCATTCCCGGAGTATCGAGTTGTTCAATGAGCTGTGCAATCAGTGGTAAAGTGGCAGGTGGACAAGACACCAACAACGTGTTGTTGCGTTCGTTTACCGTGATCTGGTTTGTTCCCAAGGTGCCGCTGGTGGCTACCGTTCGACCGTCTTGATCCAGAAGCTGAATACTGGCTCCCGGCCCAGTGGCAGACGTTGTGAGAGCTTGCTGAAGCGATTTCGCAATGTCCGCAGCTAAACTATGTCGTAACGGAAAAATGCGTGCTTGCTGCATCAACGAGCCTTTCGGAACGTCAAGCTGGGAGATGAGCCGACGGATTTCAAGAAGGTCGCGTGGTGGTGCGTGCACGACTATCGCATTGGTTCGATTGTCCACCATGGACTGAATGACTGGGGCGAGTCCATCGCGATTGAGAAAAAAAGTCCGCAATTGGGTTTGTAGCTCAGTCGCCGACGCGTGTTGCAGTTGAATCACTTCGAACTGCGCGTCTGGCGAAGCTGGCTGATCTAGTTTGGTGATCAGATCCTTGATTGCAGCCACGGCTTCTCCCCAACCGATCAGCAAGAGTGAGTTCGGCTTTCCAAGCGCCGTCACCGACACCCGGCCTTGTACCGAGCCGACCAATTTTTCTTGCATGGCTGTGATTAGTTTTGCAATTGCAGCCGATCCGGCATGCTGCAATGCGACGACCTCTATCTCCGGTCGTGTTAGGCGGCTGGCTTCGTCCAATCGCTTGATGATTTCGGTCAAGTCCGACAGCTGTTGATCCCGTCCTCGCAGGATAATTGCATCGATCTCTGGCAACATCTCGATTTGGACCCCTTCGAATTGCGGAAGGGGTAAGCTGGTCGGAGCTTTGGACTTGTCCTTGTCGGGATTGGCTGCGTTGTTTGGCGTCCCAGGAGTTATTGGCAGAGCAGGAGTTATTGGCAGAGGCGGTGGCGTCACTTCTTGTTGCATCGACGCGAATCGCATTGGGTTGTTTTTGGTGGATGCGGTCAGACTCGAGAATTTTGATAACGACGCTCGCCCATTGTCATGCAGAGGTAGGATTCGTATCGCTTCTTCGGGGCGAAGCATGGTAAAAGTGGTGACCAGATTGGCAATGTCGCTGGCCAGGGCTTCTGGGCCCTCAATTCGCAGACGGTTCTCAGCAGCGAGGAACTCGATCGTTGCTCTCCCGGAATTTAACAGCAACTCAAGTTTGTCTGCATTCACCGGGTCAACTCGTACGTACTTTTGAAAGAGACTCGTGAGCGAATCTTTGACGTAAGCCGCTCGCGATGGTGGGACGTTCACATCCCTTCGAATAACCATATAAAGGGACTGGCTTGCCGGTGCGGTCGGCGTCTGGGCTGTAGCAAATGGTATCGATATCCCGAAAAAGAGCATCGCACAAGCAATTTCGCGGGTCTTACTCATGCGCATCAATGCAACCTTAACTACCTTTTCAGGGCGATCTATCACCTATTCCAAACACTATGAATCGACGAAAAGTACACCGACGCATTAACGCATACGCGTAATCGGACGTGCAAGCTGGACCATAGGGGAAAAATCGCCCTGGGGTCAAGTTCAATGCACTAAAGCGATCGGCAGATTGGAATATCCCAACCCGATGCGTAAGCGAGGGACAATTCCGCAGGTCCCTCACTTACGTTTCGGGTTAGGATTGGTCGTTTCGGGTTAGGATTGGTAGTTTTCATATCGCCGTTCGCCTAAATGCGATCAAAGACCTCCGGCGGTACCCCGATCGGCAGTACTCGAACCTCTCCCAAAAATGCGGCCGCACTGGATTCCGCGAACCCCGGTTTTTTGGCCACAAAAGTCAAGGTTGTATCGGCCTGAAACGTGGGATCTGAAGGCTTTCCTGTTTCCGCATCGAGACCAGTGGGAATATCAATCGCGACGCGTTGCAGTCGTTTAGCCGCGTTGACCTGTCGCAGTACGTCTGCCATGAGAGCTCGCGGTTTGCCAGTCGCGCCGGTTCCCAACAGAGCATCAACCACGACAACGTGGCTTCCACAGTCGGATTGCAATTGACGCCTGGCTTGTTCCATTTCCGGCGTAGAAAGCCCCTCTCCGATCCAGCTTATACGGATCTCTGTTTGTTCGACAATTCTTAAGTTGGTTTCGGCGTCCTTCGATAGTTTTTCCAGGTCAGCGATCATCCAGAGACTAATTTGATGCCCCATCGCATGCAGATGTCTCGCTATTACGAGTCCATCCCCGCCGTTATTTCCCGGCCCACACAAGACGACGATTCCGCTAGATCGACTCAGTCCCGCGTCGATGAAATCCGCACAGCCTCGACCGGCGTTCTCCATCAAGACAAGACTGTTCATGCCAAAGTCCCGAACCGCAACGGCATCCACCTGTCGAATTTGAGCGACTGTGAGCACGCTAGGTGGCCTGGTGCAATTAGGATCAGCGAACATCGAAACAGCTTTTCTTACAACAGAGGAAACCAAAGAGGCATCTAGCGAGGCGTCTACGAGATGCCCGCCTTCCAACGAATAATCTAGCTCAAAATCCACAACATCAAAAAAATGGAAAATCCCGATAAATTGCCTTGGAAATCGTTGGAAATCAATAGATTTCCATGACTTGGAGGTCGTACACCTAATTGGCCAGGGTTTTCTCAAGTAAGTCACCCTCCTCGGCAACGCTGTGAAGCATTTTAACCAACAATTCACTTGGGTTGAGAGGGAGCTAGCCTCCCCTCAACCTTGTTTTGGCGTCCTACGTAACTGCCCGCTAACCGCCGCACTCCGCTCCCCCCTCGACCGCGTAAAGCGGGCGAGGCGGGAGCCGAGTGCGGTAATTTAAGGTCTTAGACGCACTTTTACTAAGACAAAACGGCGTCCGTAGGAGGCAAGCTCCGATCGGACGGAAATGCTTCACAGCGTTGCCTCCTCGGGGAGGGTGGCTAAGCTGTACAACCTCCTTATGTTAGAGAACGCGACACGGCCTATTGCAATCTGCTTTGGCTTGGTCTAAACCTGGAGGTAGTTTCTGTCTGCATTCCTTCACACAATCGTTTTTCCATGAATCATTCTGCCGTGCCTAGTGCCGCAACTGCCCATTCTCTTACGGATCATGATGTGCAGGCAATCGACCACCTGCGGACGGCCTATTCCCAGTTTGCAGCCGAACTAGGAAAAGTCATTGTCGGGCAAAAAGCCGTCATCGAACAATTGGCGATATGCCTTTTCGCTCGTCGCCATGCGCTGCTGATGGGGGTACCCGGCCTAGCAAAGACGCTGCTGGTGAGCAAGATCGCAGAAACCATGTCGCTGGGATTCAGTCGCATTCAATTCACCCCTGACCTGATGCCGATGGACATTACCGGCACCGACATCCTCCAAGAAACGCAGGAGGGGCGCCGCGAATTTCAGTTCATCCAAGGCCCAATATTCTCGAATATCATCTTAGCGGACGAAATCAATCGCGCTCCACCTAAGACCCAAGCGGCGTTGCTCGAAGCCATGCAGGAACAAAGGGTAACGGTCCTCGGCAAGTCGTTTGAGCTCACCTCGCCGTTCATGGTGCTTGCAACACAGAATCCAGTCGAACAAGAAGGCACTTATCCACTGCCAGAAGCCCAGCTCGATCGCTTCATGTTCTTGGTCGAGTTGGATTATCCAAGTGAAGCAGAGGAAATCCAAATCGCCCGTACCACCACAGGTGACGATCTAGTAAAACTCAATGCATTGATGGGAGCCGATGAAATCATCGCACATCAACGCTTGGTTCGACGCTTGCCGGTGCCGGATCATATTTACAGTTTCGCAGCTCGGTTGGTTCGCAAAACCCGACCACTAGGGGACACGGCTCCAGCCTGGCTTAAGCCGTACGTCAGTTGGGGGGCTGGTCCGCGAGCAGTTCAAAATTTGATTTTGGGGGCCAAGAGCCGCGCTGCGCTTCTCGGCAGCTACATGGTTCGGATGGAGGACATTCAGGCGGTCGCCCGGCCCGTCCTAACCCACCGGATTATCACAACCTTTGCTGCCCAAGCCGAGGGCATGACGGCTAAGAAAATCGTAGAGCGTTTGGTTGAGGAAATGGAATAGGCTAACGCCTAACGTATGCTCCCAATCACTCGTTCTTTTCTTGATCCGCAAGTTCTTTCGCGCCTGTCTGCCGTGCCGCTTATGTCGCGGCACGCCATGCAAGGCAATATTTCTGGCCGGCATTCCTCTCCCCATCGTGGATCGAGTGTGGAGTTTGCCGAATATCGAAAGTACGTGCCTGGCGACGACTTGAGACGTCTCGATTGGCGTGCCTTTGGTCGAACCGACCGATACTACGTCAAGGAGTTTGAGGCCGATACGAATCTCCGATGTTGTGTTGTCGTCGACACCAGCGGATCGATGGCTTATGCCTCCAAAGGGCAAACCACCAAGATTGAATACGCCCGGCAAATCGCTGCATCGATGGCCTATTTGGCGGCCCAGCAAGGGGATGCCGTCGGATTGACCTGCGTTGCCGAAAAGATTGTGCAGAATATTCCGCCACGGCGATCCGCTGCTCACCTCAAGGTGATTCTAGATACGCTTGAAAATGCCAAGCCAGCAGGCGATACACAGCTACCTGCTATCTTGAACGAGTTGGCCGAAACGGTCCGGCAGCGAGCGCTCGTGATCATTATCTCTGACTTCTTCGTGGATCCAGCAGTACTGAAGGGCTGCTTTGAGCACCTTCGATTCCGCAAGCATGATGTGGCGGCCTTTCATTTGCTGGATCCGCTTGAAATGGAGTTCGCATTCACGCGCCCGGTTCGCTTTACGGATATGGAGGGTGGACCACCTTTGTTTGTCGAGCCTACGGAGATTGTGGATCGATACCATCGAGCATTAAAAACGTACTTGATCGATTTGCATCGCATCGTGCTGGAAACGGCAGTCGACTACCACCGCGTGATCACCAGCGAATCCTACGAGCATCCGATGATGCGGTTCCTGGTGGGACGAACACGTGGACGGGGTGTTCGATGAATTTTATTCAGCCCTGGATCTTGTTGGCTTTGCCGCTGATTACGGTCCCAATCATCATCCACCTGGTCAATCAGAGGCGCTTTCAAACGGTTCCTTGGGCGGCCATGATGTTTCTGATGCAGGCCAGTCGCATGTCGAGTGGCTACACCAAGCTTCGGCAATGGCTCATTTTGTTGATGCGAGCGTTGGCAGTCGCTTGCCTCGTGTTTTTTACGTCTAGGCCATTGGCCAGTGGATTGATCGGGTTGCTTGGTAGCCGCTCGAGTGAAGTTGCCATCGTACTGTTGGATCGTTCGCCAAGCATGCAAGAAACGCAAGCCGGCACTGGTATGTCGAAGCTTCAAGCGGCATTGTTGCAACTTTCCAACACGCTCAATACCCTGGGCGTGCAGCGAGTCGCGGTGTTCGATTCTGCTCGCGAAAAGCCGATTGAATTCGAATCGCCGAACAGCATGATTTCCGATCCTTCCTTGGTTGGAAACGGAATGACCAGCGACATTCCCGGGATGCTTGAGCGGGCGTTGCTCTATATCAAGAACAACCGAGCCGGGAACGTCAACATTTGGATTTGTTCGGACATGCGGGAGAGCGATTGGCGAAGCCGCGATGGCAGATGGGCGGCCGATCGCGAGGGCTTTATCGGACTGCCACAAGAGATTCGGTTTCAAGTTTTGGATCTAGGTGCTGCCTCGAATGAAAACCGATCGATACGAGTTGTGAATGCCAAGCGTGTCAAGGGGACGCAGGGAGTGGAACTTTCGCTGAGCTTCAAGATCGAACGAATGCTTGGCTCCACTGCACCGACTGCGTTGCAGATTCCCGTCGAGGTTGAGGTGGGTGGCGCTCGAAGTGTGATCAACGTCGACTTGCAATCGGAGTCGGCAGAAGTCAACGACTACCGGATTGCTCTATCATCGGAAAACGACAACGCCAGTCTTGATAAGGGTTGGGGATTAGTTCGAATTCCTGGCGATACCAATTCCGCCGACAACACGAGCTACTTCGTTTACGAAAAGCCACCCGCCAGGCGAACGGTTATTGTGAGTGACAACCCTCGCGTCATCGAGGCCATCGAATTGTGTACGAACATCTCGCCTGAGCAAGCCATTGAGTGCGAGACCGAAACGGTCGCATCCTCGCAGTTGGACTCGATCGATTGGAATACGGTCGCTTTGGTGGTTTGGCACGATCAATTGCCTGAGGGCCGATCGCTGGAGTTGCTGACTCAATTCATTGCCGAAGGTGGGCAAGTGTTGCTCTTTCCGCCGGAAACTCCCAATGATACCAAGGCGCTCGGCGTTCAATGGACCGGTTGGCAGAGTTTGGACGCAAATCCAAAATTGGTACTTGAGTCTTCCGATACGGATCCATCGCTCGCCAGGGTTAAGCAATGGCGAAATGACTCGGAACTGTTAGGGAACACGCTCAACGGTGCTCCATTGCCGGTCGGGCAACTCGGTATCAAACGTATTTGTAAATTGCAGGCGGAGGGAACTGTTTTGGCGGCGATGAACGACGAGTTGCCACTGCTGATGCGGATCGACGCGGCTGGTTCGGCCAAGAATGGAATCTACGTTTGCACAACGACCCCTTCTTTGCGAGATTCGACCTTTGCCAGTGACGGCATCGTAATGTACATCGCGATACAGCGAGTCTTGGCAGCGGGTTCGGCAAGAATTGGTTCGACTCGAATGGTAACGGTTGGTCAGCCTGCAGGTGTACTCTTTGAGAACGCGACCCAAACCGCAGGCGATACGACTGTTTTGTCCAATCAGTTTTCACAACATCCTGGCGTTTATCGCAGCGAGGAGCTTTTGATTGCGCAGAATAGGCTTGGGGATGAAGACAGCGGCAAATTGGTTCCAGCCGAAACGCTCTCCAGTTTGTTTGGTGCGTTGAATTGGTCTCGCATCGAGGTGGGAGCGTCCGCTAGAAGCTTGGTCCAAGAGATTTGGCGATGGTTCTTGATCAGTATGCTTGTCGCGATGGTGGTAGAAGCGATCCTATGCATGCCAAAGCGTCGTCAAGCGATGGTAGCACGTAAGTGAATGTCGCCTTTCGCTCCGCGAAAGTGCGCCCGGTCATCACTCTTTTGCGGAGCAAAGGGCGACAATGACAACACCTCGATTCAATGTTGTGCTTTATCAGCCCGAGATTCCCCAAAACACGGGGAACATCGGTCGAACGTGTGTCGCCCTTAACGCCAAACTTTGGATTGTACGGCCGACCGGTTTTCGATTAGATGACAAGCAATTGCAAAGGGCTGGCTTGGACTATTGGCAACATCTGGATTGGGAATCAGTGGATTCTTGGGCCCACCTGCTACCCACGTTGCCAATGGAGCGAACATGGTTCTTTACCAAATTTGCATCGCGATGTTACTCGGATGCTACGTTTCAGCAAGGTGATTGGCTTGTTTTTGGCAGCGAGTCGAGTGGCCTGCCCGATTCGGTGAGGGAGCAGTATGAATCGCAATGCCTGTCGCTGCCGATGATCGGACCGGTACGAAGCTTGAACCTGTCGGTAGCGGTTGGAGTGGGTTTGTTTGAAGCGCATAGGCAAACGATGAACACGCCTCGAACGATTTAACTTACTCGAAGATTCTCTGGCAGCCAAACTTGCGATAAGCGGACACGACGGAATCGATCTTTTTACTTCGCTCGTCCAGGCCACCGGTAAGTCGATGGTAGGGAATTCGGCGAGAAAGTAGATCTGCTTCGATTCGGCGGTGCATGATTAACCGCGAAACTGCTCCCGACCGGTCCCAAGTGTCATCGTAAGGTATGTCAGGCTCGCACAGAAAAAACAAATCGTAACGTTGTCGAGTTTCGTTCGCCAGCCGTTTCAGTTCTGGTTGAGCCGTTCCATGATAGTAGTAAGAAAACTGCAATGTCGTCGACGCATCCGTATCAATAAAAAAATAGCGGTTTGCATCGGTGACGAGCCTGTCTTCTTTGTCTCGATGACCGACTGCTATTTCAAGCAGTTGATTTTCGGTTAGGCGTCTTGCAATCTGGTGTTGTTCCCAATACTCACGACCATATTCGGGCATCCAGATCGTATTGTGTCGCTTAGCCATCAACTCAGCCAACGTTGTTTTGCCCGTCGAAGGTGCTCCAAGGAAAACGATATGAGTTACCAAATCGCGATAGACTCGAGCGTGTAAAAAACGGCGCGATTCATAGGGAGACGTCCGAATGATCGTACCTGATATTGGAATCCTATTGCGATGAAGGTCGACACGACGATCGATCGCATTCAATGCCATGCTGACATGCTTACCGTATGGTTCGCTACTAAAGAAGTGAGTCACGGAACGGTCTTCGAACCGACGCTTTAAGTACTCATCATGTTTGGCGGTTATGGCGGGTTCTAGCCCTGTTTCAGATGGACCATCCCATGCTTCGAGGACCTCCACGGATGGGTACAACGCGCGAATCCAGTGGGACCGAATTGGAAGGGGGCAAACATCTAATTCTGGACAATCGTAGATCAGAACGATCGTATGATCCATTTCCTTGAGTGATGCTTCGATCACACTCTGGTGACCGCGATGCAATGGAGCGAATTTGCCGAGAGTTAGCCCAATCTTCATTTTGCGGTGATTCCTATTGACCGCGTCAAAACAACGTGCTGGGATTGGGCTGCGCGATTCCAAGCAACCAGCCCTACCATCGCCATCACCCAAAACAGAGCGTAAAGAATTGCCGTTGGGTACAGTTCCTTGTATGCGAATAAGCCGACCCCAACCGTGTCGATGACGATCCAATAGATCCAGTTTTCTAGACGGCGAGTTGCCAGCAAGTACTGGGCAACCAGGCTTGCTGCAGCCACAAACGAGTCAGCGATTGGCAGTTCCGCATCGGTCCAATACAAGAGCATGCTAGAGAATGCGACAGTCAGTACAATTGAAACTAAAATACAGGTGATATTTCCTGGCATGGTAAGCGAACGGACAAAGATAACCTCCGATCCAGCCGTATTGGAAGGAGTGGTACGCAGTGATTTTTGCCATGCTACCCAGCCAAAAATCTGTAACCCAACATAAATAGCGTGGAGAGCCATATCCGCGTAAAGTTTCGCATGATAGAAAACGGCGATGAGAAGCAAAACTTGCACCAAACCGGTTGGCCATGACCAAACGCTTCGAACAATATAGAACCAAACACACAAGAAACCAAATATGGCAGCGATGATTTCAAGAATGGTCATTCGGACTTATGCACTCGAACAATTTTGATATCGTAGTCGTCGTCCGCGTGAACACCGAATGTGCACTGCGATGCAGTTTCTGTGGCTTTAGCCGCGACCTAGGGCGTTCCGCCTTGGTTATCGACGGAGGCGAACTTGCGAAGTTTGGCCAAATCTTACAGGAGTTTCAAGCCGCTCGCAATCAGCGTATCCTCGTCTCCTGGCTAGGTGGAGAACCCTTTCAATGGTCGAAATGGCGAGAAACGTCGCTCGCGTTTCGAGAAATCGGGCTTGCTTTAGGCATCACGACGAATGGTATCGCGCTTTGCTCCGAACAGGTTCGTGACGATGCGATTCAACTGTTTGATCAAATCACGATCAGCATCGATGGCTTGGCTGAAAGCCACGACCGAATGCGTAGGTTTCCTGGGATGTTCGATCGCCTACGGGGGATGGTCGAACAACTGCAAAACAGCCGACCACAGAAAAAGCCATGGCTTCGAGTCAATACGATCCTCACCAGGAGCAACATCGAAGAGTTTGGGAAGTTTTGTGAAACCATGGCTAGTTGGGGATTCGACGAATTGACGATGAATCAGCTCGGCGGAAACGACCGCCCCGAGTATTTCCCTGACAATCGCCTGACCACCGACCAAATGAGCAGGTTTATCATCGACCTAGAGTCGATTCAAAAGTCTTGCATTGCAGCAGGGATGATTTTGCGGAGTTCTCCTTTGTATCTGCAACGCATGCACGCCTCGACCCATGACGTAGCGATTCCGATTGAAGACTGCTCGCCAGGCGATCGCTTTTTGTTTGTCGATGAGTCGGGGCAAATCAGTCCCTGCAGTTTTACATCTCAAAGTCTTGGCATCTCGATTGGTGAAATAGATACCGTGAAAAAGTTGAATGACCTAGGCTGGATGTTTCGGAAAAGAAGATGTGGTAAGATGCCAGTGTGTTGCGGTGATTGTCACGCAACGCATGTTTTCGAAAAATTTTCTTGATGAACAGTCGTTTCGCAACTTGCTTTCATCCTTTGATTCTCGAGTGACACGTGCTGCAGAATTTCTTTAAACGCGTTTCACAAGCACCGACGAATCCGTCTCAGCGTTCGGTGACTCGTGAATTCGATATTGCCGATCTGTACCGCGGACCGGTCGAAGTAAACGAAGACACAACCGTCGGCACTGCTTTGGATGAGAAACTACGGCAAGCCTATTTTTGGATCGTCAATCACGCGGTCATCAGCCCGTTTTATGAC
Source organism: Pirellula sp. (assembly GCA_031374925.1). Taxonomy (GTDB): domain Bacteria; phylum Planctomycetota; class Planctomycetia; order Pirellulales; family Pirellulaceae; genus JBKCUI01. Next base: position 32,310 of record JANMHA010000150.1, read on the forward strand.
ATCGAATACAACGAAGGGGTCTCTCAAACATTTCCGTTTGGTGATCGCGGAAACTTAGTCCAGTTGCCGTCAGGACAGAGCTATTGCAGCTTCGTCTTAATGCCGCTGCTAGCGTTTGCTGTTCGGGCCAAATGCCTGCTTGTGGGTGGGCCAGGTCGCGGAAAGACTTCGAGTGCGGTCTTGATGGGGGTGTTGGCTGGCTATCCGATCCAAGAAGTGCGTCGGGCGATACAAAAAGGGCAGCCTCAAATGACGATCGCCGATTTGCTTGGAAATCCGCTCCCCTCGGACTTGATCAAGGCTCAGAGTATCGACCAAATCGGAATCGCTTGGCGTAAATGGTTGAGCATGCGAGTCAAGATTATCGATGAATACAATCGAATCCCTACGCGAACACAATCCGCTTTGTTGACCTTGATGTCGGATAATTACGCAGAATTATACGATCAGACGTTTGAATGCCCCGACGCAGCTTGGTATCTCACGGCCAACGACGACGCGGGTGGTGGAACGTATCAAGTCATCGAAGCGCTGCGAGACCGAATCGATATCGTTGTCAAGGCGCTTCACTTCAATAGCCGTTTTCTCGGCGAGTTGCTAGAGAGAATCGAAGCCGGAATACGACCAGAAGAACTGATGCCTGCACAGATCGTCTTCACGGCAGAGGAAAGTGACCGAGTTCATCGGGAGATTCGTTCAGTTCCTGTGCCAACACCTGTCCTAAGGAGGCTTGAGTTCTTTGCCAGCCAATTTGAGTATTGCGAAGGGGCGGCCTCCCAATTTGAGTACAAGACGAAAGATACCGTAAAGTTATCGGCGATCGATTGGCAACAGATTAGTTCTTCCGAAACAGGAAAAGACAAACTCAAAGATATCGGAGCCCAAACGAAAAATGGAATGTCGGTTCGCGCGATGATGACGACGCTGATGTTTGTGAAAGCCATGTCGTATTTTCGCGGTGCGAGTCAAGTGGAACTGGAGGACCTTCGACAGTTAATTCCATTTGTCCTTCACGATAAAATGGTCCAAGATCCCGACTGTCCCTTTTTTGAATCCGCCGACAATGCCGCTTTTCGAAGCGATAAAATCGGTTGGCTTCGTCGTATGTTTGACATGTCATGTGCCGAGTACGATCGCCTCCAATTGGATCGCGATGATCCTGTCTTGAATTTGAGTGACGAGTTCGAAAAAGGGCTCGACGGGCTCGATCAAAGGGAGGTGCGAAAACGCATGGTAGAGATCGAAAGGCTTCTGAAGACCTGGAGTGGCTCTCGTAAGTTCTACGGCCACATGTACGACGATGTGCTAAAACTCAAATACTTACACCAACGCTATACCAACTACTTGCGATGGTTGACATGGAAGGAGTAGAGCATGATCCAGATTGAATTGGCGCGAGAAGACGTCATTTCCATCAACGCCGACGTGTTGGTCCTAAAGCATGCTCAATCGTTCTACGGAGCCGACGAATCTGTTTACTTACGGCTCGTACAGCAAGGAATCTGCGACGAAAACGACGTATGTCCGCAAGATGGCGATACCGCTTTTCTCGCAACACTTGGTGCGATTGGTGCAAAACATGCGTTATTTCTTGGAACGCCGCGACTTGGAAAGTTCAGTTATCGAGAGATCCGGCTTTTTGCTCAACGAGCCATCGAATTCCTCGCCAATGAACGTATGCCTATCGAAACATTCGCTACCACCGTGCACGGCGCTGGCTATGGTTTGGATATTGAAGAATCCTTTCGTTCGATGATCCTCGGGTTTCAACAAGGACTAACATCGCATCCGATCGCGACGCTGAAAAAAATCATCTTTGTCGAACGAAACACTCGCAGACACGAAGTATTACAAGCTGCGCTCGGGGACGTTCAATTGGTGTTGCCCGCAGTCTCAAACGCGAACGACGTTGTCCCTAAAGGCACCGTGAACAAACTCATCGTAACACCTCCTCGAAAAACCGTTTTCGTTGCGATGCCGTTTTCTGAAAACTTCGAAGATGTCTACCAATTTGGAATCTATGCGACGGTTCGACGTTGCGGTTACGTTTGTGAAAAAGTGGACGAATCGCTCTACGCAGGGAGCATCATCGATCGAATTACCTGTGGAATTCAAGAGGCTGAGTTTATCATTGCCGATTTGACGGAAGAACGGCCCAATGTTTATCTCGAGGTCGGGTACGCGTGGGGGCTCGGTAAACCGGTTATCCTCATTGCGCGCGAAGGCCAACGTTTGCACTTCGACCTGAGCCATCATAAGTGCCTATTTTATCGAACCATCGCTCGGCTTTCGGAGCAACTGGAGCGCACGATCCATGATTTGTTTGTTCAGGCGCGATCATGACTAAGTCGGATATTGCGATCCCAGCCGTTTTTCAACGGTCACTTGAGGATCAACGGGATGCACTGAACGCACTCTTTCGATCGAGGGTCAAACAAGGTGCGAAGATCGATCCTCATGCGTTTGCGGAGCATGTTCGAACTCGTATCGGCAACAGTATTGAAGCGATCCATTTGGTGCTGCCTGAACGAACTCGAATCGCAACGACCGAGTTGTACGAGGTTTCTTTGGAGCTATTCGCAGCCGGGCATTTTGGCGATGGAAGCAAGACACCTTATCTGTCGACGTTGTGGGACGAGTTCATGCCGAAAATCGCTCGGCATGTGGCAAGAGACCCTCGCCGAGTCGCCGGCAGCTTAAGCAATGCACTCGTCCAAATCGAACAGCAGTCGACTCAGTCTGCCAAGCGTTGGCTAAATCTGCTTATCCAACTGAACCAGTACGCGGAGAGTGTAGACGAGCTACTTGTTTCAGGGAAAGTGGCAGCATGGGTTTCGGGCATGTCGCACTTTCGGCGTTCCGCGTTGGCTGCCGCGCGTTTGCTTCCCATCCGGACCGTCACCTCCCTTTTGGGTCTTGATCTAGACGCTGATGAGAACGGAATTCGCAACTACCTTTTCCAGCTTGAGGGGAATCCATGGTGCAACGCGTTGGTTTCTCCGCATGAGCGAGATCTTGAGGCACGACAGGTTGCTGTGTGCGGTGCATTTCGTGGCTTTGGAGGATTGATGATGAAGCCGCCGTCGGTCGCAACTGTCGATGGCAGGTTGATGGTCAGTGACGGCGAACAAGTATGGCAGATCTTTGCGGATCGGTACGGATCGGTCATCCAACGAGTTAATCTAGAACCATTTCAAGAGAATCGAGCCCCCGCGAAGTCCAATCCATGCGTGAATAACGACGGCACCATTCAATGGGACGGTAAAATAACGCATCGCCCTGACATGGCCAATTCCACTAGTTTCGCATTTGATGGTACTACGCTTGCCGTGACTATCTCCAATTCCTTCCATGTGTTTTTGTTCGCTCGAACATCACTGGTTGTTCCTCCAGCGCAGATGCGGAACGAGCCATGACCAAAGCGCAAGCGCTCGAAAGCTTGAAGACTCAGTGGCTTGGCGCTTGGCCGCAAGCGATCGCGGATTGGAGCCCCTATATCCAATTGCATGAGCCGGCATGGTGTCTCAACGCGAAGGACGAAAAACGTGAGTCATTGAGCGGCAGCTTTGCGATGATTCGATTGGTCGATCATGCCGTTGTTATCAGCTTGAAACAGATTCTTGAGGAAGGCTTGGAGAAGTTCTCTGCCGAAATACTCGCGCACGAAATTGGCCATCATGTCTACTGCCCCGCTGATTTGACCGACAACGCGAGACTACTCGCGCGCATTCGACGCGGCCTACCTGGTTGTGAGTCGTATGCGCCGATGCTTGCAAACTTGTATGCAGATCTCCTCATCAATGATTATCTTCAACGATCTTGCGGGCGCGACATGGCGGGCGTCTACCAAGCGATCCAGAAAGAACCGACCCAGTCCAAGCTTTGGCTTCTTTATCTTCGAACGTACGAAATACTATGGAGTTTGCCCCGCCAAACGTTGACTAGTTTGGAGGTCAACTCACGTATTAACCAGGATGCGTTGTTATGCTCGAGGCTCATCCGAAGCTATTCGAAAGACTGGCTAGCAGGTGGGGGTCGCTTTGCTTGCCTCTACTTGCCCTACGTTTCGGAGGAGGCCGAGGCGGCAAGAAAAGACGCGAGACTTTGGTGCGATGCCCTCGATGCCGGAGCCAACGGATGTCCGGATGGACTTACGGAAATCGACGATGATGAATTGACAGGCGCTATCCATCCGGCTGAGGATCCTGCGCTTTCAGGACTTGACCCCATTGATCTCTCGGAACAAGACGGGCAGGGGAGAGGTCGAGTCCGGAGCGAACTTTCAGGTCGCAAAACGATCAAGTCCTATCGTGATCCGTTTGAGTATGCCGAAATACTGAAGGCGTCCGGCGTCACGCTGAACGAGCGGGATGTCGCTGTGCGATACTATCGTGAACGGGCCATTCCATACTTAATACCATTTCCGGCACGCGAGAATCCGGCGGCTACCGATCCAATTCCGGAAGGGCTTGATCTTTGGGATCCGTCTAGCGAAATTGAACGGATTGATTGGATGAGCACTCTCGCGGCCAGTCCGGTCGTCATTCCAGGCGTTACGACGCGAGAGCGATTGGTGGGGGCTTCGCCTGGAACAGAACCGCAGCGAACGCCGTTGGATCTTTATCTTGGGGTCGATTGTTCCGGATCGATGCGAGATCCGGCATGGACACTCTCTTATCCAGTGTTGGCGGGGGCGGTAATCGCTATGTCTGCCTTGCGTGTTGGTGCCAAAGTCAAAGTGGTGCTATCGGGAGAACCTGGAGGGTCCGTCTCCACGGAAGGATTCGTTCGCCATCCATCGCCGGTACTGAGGACTCTTGTTAACTATCTAGGAACAGGCTATTCGTTTGGAATCCATCGATTGTCCGAGACGTTTCACGAAAAGGCACATCTAACAAATCCTGTGCATATCCTCATTCTTAGCGACTACGACATCTTCTCGATGCTGGATGAGAAGGGAGGCAAACGACTTGGATGGGACGTCGCTCGCGAAGCTGTACAGCTTTGTGGGGGAGGCGCGACCTATGTTTTGCAGCTGCCTGGATATGCAGGGACGCTTCGAAGCCAATACAGCAGTAAGATCGATCGCATGAAGCAAGATGGATGGAACGTCCACTTAGTCAACTCGATGGAAGAGTTGCTTGTGTTCGCCCGTCAATTCAGTCGAATCCAATACCACAAGCGATAATCCAATAAGCATTATGGACAACGAAGGACCACAACTCGAAACACTGCTTCGCCGACTGAGCGAATGCCCGATCGAGTTCATTGAGACCTGCAAGACGCCAACCGGACTAATCCAATTGATCTCTATTTTGAGCGATCACTATCGAGAGTTTGGTGATGCCAATCCATTGAAGAAAAACACGAGGTTATTGACACGACTGGATGGCAACGCCAAGCAGAGCAACAAAAGTTCAATGAGGCACTGGGCCGTTTTGAGCGTGGCAACTTGGCTCTTGCATGACGAATGGTTCCTTGACCGGCCGGAGTTATCCAAAGCTTCTTGGCAATGGTTGAGCAGCAAGTCAATGGAAAAGTTCTCTGAAATCGTTAGCCCCGAGCACTGCATCAATGACCCAGACCGCAGGGAAGAGTTGGTACGCATTTGTCTGGAATCGATGGGCTTACGACCCAATGGAGAAACGATCGAACAGGCGACCGATCGCAAGCAGACGCTGGATAGTGTCGAGCGCGAAGGGATCCTTCGAGCTACAGCAGTCGCGGAACGGCGTGCCAGAGAAGTTCGCGAAGCGATGGCCAAGAAGCAAGCACTCGAATCCGCCAGTCGGTACGGAGAATAGACGGTATGTACCCTGAGCTAAGCGAGGCAGAACGATTTCCAATTCTGACGCAACGCGGTCGCGAACTTTTGTATCGAATGAGACAACACCCGCATGCTCCGATATGGAACTGGCCCAATGGTGAACAGCTTGATGAAGCTGGCTTAAATCGAGTTAAGTCCTTTGCAAATTCGTTGAATTACGAGCCCCCGCGTTCAGCTCAGTCAGAACCAGACTGGTTAACTGCCTACGTGGAACGTTGTTTGCACGAAGTCCCATTTTATCGCAAGCGTTCTCGTCCAGGGACTTCATTGCAAAAAATTCCACCTTGTAGTCGCGCGGACCTTGCCCCTCGCGTTTGGGAGTTCGTTCCCGATTCGGAACCGTTGAACCAAACGATTGTCTTTTCAAGCAGCGGAACAACAGGATACCCCACACGCACGCCTCACCATCCCTATTCTGCGGCGTGCGGTATGCCGCTCATGGAATTCGCCCTGCGCACGCTGCATAATATCGAATTGCCGCGTGGCCCCGAGCATGTGGCAATCACCAATGTTGCCGCATATCCAGGTGCCTTTACCACGGCAATCGTCGTCGCCTATTTACAAGAAGCTGGCTGCGTGCGAGTCAATTTGCACCCGTCGGCTTGGAGATCCGATAGCGATTGCTGTCGGTTTATCCAAGAGTGGCAGGCGCCGATATGGCTCGGTGATCCTGTTGCCTTTAGATCTCTAGAAGAGATTGACGTGGGGTATGCGCCGAAGGCAATTGTGTCGAGCATCATGCATTTGTCGCAGGGCTACGCAATCCAGTTAAGCCAGCGCTACGGTTGCCCCGTATTGGATCTTTATGCCATGACCGAGGCAGGCATCATTGCCGTTCGAACTCCGGAGGGACTTCGAATTCTACCACACGACTTGCATATCGAAATTCTGGATGCGAATGACCAACCTTGTCCGACGAGAGTGCAAGGGGAGATCACCTTGACTGGCGGACGCAACCCTTTCCTTCCATTGCTTCGATATCGAACTGGCGATTTTGCTTCGCTGGTCGAGCACGACGGACATCGATTTCTGTTGAACTTCCAAGGACGTGAACCAATGGAGTATCGAACCGCATCCGGTCTTGTAATTCACAGCATGGAAGTGACACGCCTAATGAGGCAACACCCCGTTCTTCGATACGAAATGAAACAGCGAGCCGAGGGCGGATTTGAAATGGTCTATGACGGTGATATCGATTCAACGAAATTGCGTACCGATCTTCGAGAGCTTTTCGGTGAACCTGTTGAACTGGCCGCCCGCATTCGTTAAAGCCACTGTCGAAGTTGACGGGATCCAATGGCTTTTATTCAATCAATCGTGGCTTGCCGCTCCAGCCTAGCTTTTCTCGGAGGGCATGGTAGTCGTCGTGACCAGGAATGCTGATCAACTGAAACGTGTCGTCGGCTCTCGAAATTTGCACCCGAAGATCGCGGCTAAAGTGACAGACCACCCGACCATCCACCACCACACTGGCCGTCGGATGATCGACTCGAAACTTGAGATCAAATATGCGATCTGCAGTGTCAACAACCGGACGCATCGTCAACGTGTGAGGGCTAATCGGACAGATTACAAAGGCTTGTAGATTGCGGCGAAGGATGGGACCGCCTGCAGAAAGATTGTGAGCGGTTGAGCCGATAGGGGTACTGACGATGAGACCATCGCAGGCATAAGTGGTGGCCAGCACCGAGTCGATATACAAATCGATATACATCATGGTGTAGGGAGGCCCCCCAAGTACCGAAGCCTCGTTTAGTCCGATGATCGAATGAAGCAGTAAGTCCCCTTCATAGACTTGGCACTGCAACATCAAATGGTTGGTAACGGAGAATCTTCCGTCGCAGACTTCAGGCCAAATGTCGACAAATCGACTAGCTGAGATGGCAGCCAAAAAACCGAGTTTACCCAAGTTGACGCCCAGCACGGGGCGCTGGTTGTGGCGCATTTGACGAGCCGACTGCAGAATGGAACCGTCGCCGCCTAGGACGACGACAAGGTCCGATTCGCAGGCATCAAACTCGTAGGAAAAACTCTTGTCGACTGCAACGATTTCGGCATGCCGTTGGATGATCTCTAACATACCTTTGAGCTCCTGTTCGACTCGGGGGCGATTCGGGGCAGCCAGAACCACCACGCGGGGTCGTGATCTGCCATCTCGAATCCATCCCCAAGACGCAGGATTGTTCACTAGTTAAACTCCTGCATGTTCTGCATTGGAGTATTTTTCGTTGAGCAGCTTGCAGGTTCTAGCGATTCCTGAGGGATCCAATCCCAACTCCTTGAGCAAATCATTGCGATCGCCGTGCTCGATAAATTGGTCTGGAATTCCGAGCGTTCTGAGAATGCGAGTGTCCCACCCTTGAGCGCATGCCGCTTCCAAAACGGCCGAACCAAATCCACCCATGAGTGCTCCCTCCTCGACCGTCACCACGAATCGGCACTCTTCAAAAACCTGCGCTAACATCGCCATGTCCAGCGGCTTGATAAAGCGGGCATTGATCACCGCCACATCCAATCCGTCCTTCTTTAGAACCTCCGCAGCTGAAATCGCTTGCTGTAGCATTGCACCGCATGCGATGATGGCGCCGTCGGTCCCCCAGTGAATCACCTCGGATTTGCCAAGTTCGATCGGTTGGGCCGGTCGCTCGAAGGTCTGGGCCGTGGTCTTTGGATAGCGAATGGCGGTCGGTCCGGAACGCGACAACGCGAAGTGAAGCATAGGCTCGACTTCGGTCGCATCCCCCGGCGCCATCATGACAATGTTCGGAAAGACTCGCATGTAACCGATATCGAATAGCCCATGATGGGTTGGACCGTCAGGGCCCGTCAAGCCCGCTCGATCGATCATGAATGTCACCGGCAAGTTCTGCAGTGCGACTTCTTGGAATATCTGATCATAGGATCGTTGCAGGAACGTCGAGTAGATTGCGACAATGGGTCGCAACCCAACTTTGGCATGGCCAGCCGCAAAGGCAACCGCATGCGACTCGCAGATACCAACGTCAAAAAACCGATCGCTAAAGGCATCGCGAACAGGCTCCAATTTGTTCCCTTGGCACATGGCTGCTGTCATTACTGTGACAGCGGTGTTGCTCTTCATCTGGCTCATGATGGCGTCACGGGCGTAGTTGGTGAAAGCTGGTTTGTCACTGGCACTAAGCGGCTTGGGGCACCCATCTTCATCCTCAAACGCAGGTGGAGTGTGAAAATAGACGGGGTCTTTTTCTGCAGGCTTATAGCCTCTTCCTTTTTCGGTGACCACATGCAAAAGCGTGGGTCCTTTTTGATCCTTGACCATCTCCAAATACTTGCGAAGCAAATGTATATCATGCCCGTCGATTGGCCCAATGTATCGGAATCCAAATTCCTCAAAGAGCATGCCGCCAACCATACCGGCTTTCACTCCCTCTTTGATTTGGGCGAGCAGACGCTCGGTTGGATCGCCAAAGAGGGGCAGTTTGTTGAGGACTCGGACTACTTCGCTTTTGAAGCCTGTATAGAAAGGGTTGGTGCGAAGACGATCGAGGTAGCTCGCAACAGCACCCACACGTGGGCAAATCGACATCTTGTTGTCGTTCAAAACAACGATCATATCGGCATTGAGTTCGCCCGCATTGTTCATCGCCTCGAAAACGATACCTGATGGAAAGGCACCGTCACCGATCACAGCGATACTTTTTCGTCCTGCTTGACCTGTCAAATCATCGCCGCTTTTGAGACCAAGGGCAGTTGAAACGCTGCAGCCAGCGTGGCCGGTCATGAATAGGTCGTATTCGCTCTCGTAAGGGTTTGGGTATCCCATCAAGCCGCCGCGTTCACGGATCGTTTTGAACTCGTGATAGCGACCGGTGATCAGTTTATGTGGATAGATCTGGTGCCCAGTATCCCAGATCAGTCGATCCCTTCGAAAGTCAAATACACTGTGCAACGCTAGACAAAGCTCTACCACCCCCAAATTCGAAGCAAAGTGTGCCGTCCGAGTCGCAAGAAGATTGCACAGCACATCCCGGATCTCCACGCCGAGCGATTCCAACTCCTGCGTGGACATGTGTTGAAGCGGTTCGGCGGACTCTAATTTGGCAAGCATTTCGTGCATAGAGTTTCTAATGGCTCCTATCCGTGATGTATCGTGCAAGTTGTTTTAGGGGAGTAGAGGCCGGACCAAATGCGTCCACAGTCGAAATCGCTTGTTCAACCAATTCCTGGGCTCGCTCTCGGCTTACCCCAACACCATAGATCCCTGGAAAGGTCAGTTTGCCTCGTTGGCTGTCTTTTCCAGTACGTTTCCCAGTGTTTTCGCTAGTACCCTCCACGTCCAGTAGGTCGTCTACAATTTGGAACGCAATTCCCACGCAATCTCCGTAAATAGACAGTTTTTCCAATTCGTCTAGAGTTGCGTTGGCCGCCAAGCCCCCCAAGATTACCGAAGCCCGAATCATGGCTCCGGTTTTTCTAGCATGGATCGCATGGAGCATTTCAACCCCTCCTCCGTGTTTTTCCGCTCGAAGATCGTCACATTGACCACCTACCATTCCTTCCGGTCCGGCAGCCTTGGCCAATACCAAACAGCTTCGAACCGCAATGGTCGGATCCATGTTGCTCGACAGAATCGTTTCAAAAGCCAATGCTTGCAAAGCATCACCAGCGAGAATCGCAGTCGCCTCATCAAATTGGATGTGGCAAGTTGGCCGCCCACGTCGAAGGTCATCATCATCCATGGCAGGCAAGTCATCGTGGATTAGCGAATAGCTGTGAATCATCTCCACCGCCGCGGCGCTGCCCATTGCCTTAACGGTCGAACTTCGCAAAGCCTCAGCAGAAAGCAAACACAATATTGGACGAAGCCTTTTGCCTGGTGAAAGCAAGGAATATCGCATCGCTTCGCGAAGCACTGCCGGGCAACTCTCGGAGAGTTTTGTCATGCAACTCTCCAACTTGGCGTCTACTTCATTAGTTAACGACTTCCACCGGCCAAGCAATCCGGATGTTTCATTCGTTGGATCGTTCGAGATTTGCACAATATTGATGTTGGTCTCAAAGCACTCGGTAGAAGCGGATGAAAGTCAGCTCAAAATGAGGACAACCTTAATTCGAGAGACATTGTAAGCGCAAGTGACAAAAAATGTAGTCGGCTGAAGCAAGCATTTTCGTCGACCCCGCAAATGCTCCCGGCTTCGTACCTCAAACTTCCTCTTCGTCCTCCCAGGTCTCGGTGATCGCTTCGCCTCGACCCGTCAATCCGCGTAGCTTTTCGATTTTCCGTCGGGCTCCGGTCAACTGCTGCTGGCAAAAACGCACGTATTCGACGGCTTTTGCGTACTCAGAGAGCGATGATTCCAAGCCCAGCGAGTTCCCCTCCAATTTTCGGACAATCTGCTCCAATTGGGTCATAGCGGACTCAAAGGTTGGATTCTCGTCTGTATCGCCAGTTTTTATGCGAGCCATCGTGCTGCTTTCGTTTCGTAAGCGATAGGACCCCTAAGACCGTCAAAGTCGGCGGTTTCCCCCCTGCAAGTGAGTAAAAAAAGCCTCAGCCGGCAATTTACCGAGTCGCTGTGACCTACTTATTTAATTCATCGTCGCGATTTTTTGACAGCGAGTGTTTCCAAACCATTTTATCAATCACTGCAGCAATGGCCAACGAGAGGCGTCAACAAAGTAAAAAAAGTTATCGGCAAAAAGGCCAAGCCACTCGGGTCGCGCAGGTCCCTTTGAACGGTTCGCCAACCGGTCCGACTGGCGGTGCTGCCGCTTTAGGAGCTCCTCCGAAACTCTCGCCGCAAACAGACTTGCCAATCTCGCCAATCTCTAAGTCAAATCAGAACGTGGTCGGTGCAAGAGTAATCGAAACTGTTGATGTGATAGACAATGCGATTCTCTCTGAGGGAGCGGCGGCTTGGGGTGTCCACTCCCAGACCGCGCAAAACGAGAATCTCCAAGAAAACGGGACCGCTTGGTCTCAGGCAGTGGACACCAAACTCAATGAACTCATAGAGCGGTCGAGAAACTTTGAACGTGAGCGTCTAGAAATAGAATCGCTTCGAGAACATCTCAGACAAGCTATTGAAACCGCAGAATCTCGGTTGACATCGACCGACTCGAATGAAGGAAAGGCTCGCTTTCACGAGCTGGAAACAAAGCTGATTCAGGCCCAACAAGAAAACACAAAAGTATCGTCGCTGCTTTTGCATGCACGCGCTGAGTACCAAGAGCTACTCGCTTTCATTGAATCCGAAGCAGTCGACGACGGTGTGTCGCAAGCGGAGCTACGAACGATTGCGCAAAGGGTTTTGGAAAAAACGGATGCTCGCGAAACGGAACTTACCCTGGAAGTTTCACAGCTCAAGGACCAACTGGACTTCCTGCGATGCGAACTGAAAGAAGCCAAACCAATAAACATGCACTCCAGTTCGGATGAGTCGGACTTGCGAATTCAAGTGGAACAATTGCGAAGTCAATTGTTGGAAGCCAGGCATGAAGCGGTAGAATTGCGCATGCAAAGCAACGAACTAGGCTCGCGATTGTCAAAGTTTCAGGGAGTCGCATCTGGCCAAAAATCCGAAACACTGAGCTGGGAACAACGCAAGGAAGCCTTATTGCAGCAATTGGAAGCGGAAACGCATACGGAAACTCCATGCGACCCTCGCAAGGTCTTGGAAATCGAAAGGATCGTTGAACAAACCACCATCGAGATAAATCGACGCGATCAGGAGATTTCCGATTTGAAGACCTTGATCGAACAACAGTCGATCGCGCACGACGGAATGTCTATCGGTGTTGCCGCCATTGCGGAAATGATTGAGTCCGACTCGCTAATTGTTGCCGAAAGACTGCGGCTAAAAGAACTTCGTGACGATTGGGAACAAAAGCAGCGGCAAGCGGAAATCGAGATGTCCATGGAAAGAGCCAAGCTGGCTCGTGAACGCCTGGAACTGCAAGAAAAAACTCGAAACTACCATGACAACAATCCTCCACAATCCGAAGAGGAAGTGAAATCCAATAAAGCTAGCACGCGCGGAAGATGGCTTGCCCGCCTTGGTTTGCGAGATGAATAAATCCAATGTCGCCATTCGCTCCGCGAAAGTGCGATCGTGCCACAATTCGGATAAATAGATTCACAGCGTATCCACGAAAGTTGCGCAACTTTCGCAGAGCGAAAGGCGACAATCTAGTAGCAACACTCCCGATAGACGGGTAGAGTATCGATAATCACTTCAACGCGATACTCAATGTCACCTGCTATGAAACTAACTGGACACACGGCACTCGTCACTGGTGGCACGCAGGGCGTTGGCGCTGCCATCGCCCTGAGCATTGCCAAGGAAGGGGCAAATCTCGTATTGCACGGCCTCAAAGAGGATGAAAGTGCGATTGCAACTCTCGAAAAATGCAGGGCATACGGCGTTCGGGTCACCCCAATCTACTGCAATCTGTGGCAGCCACTTGAAACGGTTCTATACGAACTTGCAGAACACTCGATTGAAATCGAACCTGATCTTAGTCTTCTCGTCAACAACGCTGGCGTATTCATCGATAAACCTTTCCTGGCGATGGACGCATTAACCTTTGATCGCACCTTCGATTTGAATGTCAAAGTCGGCTACTTTCTGACCCAGTTCTTTTCAAGGCGATGGATTCAACGACAACACTTGGGCCGCGTCCTCTTCACCTCATCGATCAATGGCCTGTTGGCGGAACCCGATCACACGGCCTACGATGCTTCCAAAGCCGCTGTTTCTAGCTTGGTCCGCTCGCTTTGCGTTGCGCTCGCACCGAAAGGCATTCGCGTCAACGCACTTGCACCCGGCTTGGTACGAACTCCATTGACTAGCGTGCTCAATCACGACGCGGATGCATTGCGTTGGATGCAATTGCATACACCCAACGGCAAAGTCCCAGAAGCATCCGTATGCGGTCCCATGGCGGCCTTCTTGCTAAGCGACGACGCAGAACACATTCACGGGCAAACCATATACATCGATGGTGGAATGAGCGCTTGGCAGCAGCCTGATCTGCCGGAGAGTTTACGCGGGAAGCTTTTGTAGCATTGAGGTTTAGGTGCAAATCTTTGTCGCCTTTCGCCCCGCAAAGGCGTTCTATCGCGGCGCACTTTCGCGGATAGACTGCGAAATTATTCGCAAGTTGACAAGCATCGTGGCAAGTTCCTATCCATCGTGTGGCACGTCCCTGAGTTTACGAAGAGCGTGGTGAGTCGCTAGAAACGTGCGCCACACTTCCCACGCCCACCGCTAGCGCTCTGGGCGTGCCACACGTGAACGCTACGATCGGATTCACTTCAACTTCAATTAATTCACTTCAATTCAATTTGCGTTTGGGATCCATCTTTGCCAAGTCGGCTTCGGTCGGACTTCCGCCGAATTGCTTGTAGTACAGTTCTTGGAAGGGATTGATCGATGGGCCCTCGGCCTTTTCGTTTACCATCAACGGGATCGCCTCCGACCAGAATTTTTCGAAGGCTGCCGCCAATTCCTTCACGACCTCTGGATGCTGTGCAGCCACGTCGGTCGTTTCGCTATAGTCGGCTTTCAAGTCGAACAGTTCCCACTTGGGTTCTGCCGCCCCTTTTTCCGAAACCAGATGCCATCGCGCAGAGCGGACGCTGCACATCTTGAATTTCGATTCGTTCGGATCTGCCAGCTTTGGCCAACGGCCTTGATGTGTGATCAGAAAACGGTCAGCCCATGGAGCGTTTGGGTTTTCTAACAATGGCACTAGGCTACGTCCCTCGACTTGTGGTTTAGCGGCGTCGGGAATCTTTGATCCCGCAATTTCCGCAAGCGTTGAGAAAAAATCAATATGGGCCGTGAGGGCTGCGCAGTCCGCGGGCTTGATCGTGCCGGGCCAACGCCAGAAGGAACTAGCATGTGTACCACCAATCCAAGCGCTCCCTTTGGAACCACGCATCCCAGCGTTAAACACCTTCACACCAGCGGTGCCACCGTTGTCGTTCATGAAAATGACGAGCGTGTCTTTGGCGATGCCCCACTCGTCAAGCTTGGAAAGAATCCTGCCAACGTTCTGGTCGATGTTGTGAAGCATTCCAAAGAAACTCTCCGTTTCGGGCGTCAGTCCTTTGCCTTCGTAGACGGCCTTGTCCTCTGGACGGGCGATGTAAGGACCATGAGGTGTGTTCGAAGGAATGTAGGCAAAGAAGGGTTTGTTTTTTTTGCGTTGCGAGTCGATCCACTTGGTCGCTTGTTCGTAGTAGAGGTCCGCGCAATAGCCTTTGGTCTTCTCGAACGTGCCATTGTGCAGGAGGGTGGGATCGAAATACTTGTTGCCAGGTGCGTCTCCGCAAGAGCCCGGATAAATCTGCCCTATGCCCCCGCCTCCATGAATAAAGACTTCGTCGAAGCCACGACGATTTGGTTGATACTCGGCTTCATCACCCAAGTGCCATTTGCCAAAAATGCCCGTGGTATAACCAGTTGATTGGAGCACCTGCGCTATGGTGGTGGCGTTGAGCGTGAGCCGTTCCCGTTCAAGAATCGTGTGCGTGATACCGTTCTTGAATTCATGTCGGCCTGTCATCAGTGCGCTTCTCGTGGGTGAACAAGTGGGACTGACGTGAAAGTCCATAAATCGCACTCCTTCGCTTCGGAGTTTGTCGAGATTGGGCGTTTTGAGAACGGGGTTGCCATGCGCCGAAATGTCTCCGTACCCCTGATCGTCGGTCAGGATGAACAAGATGTTAGGTCGCTTGCCAGTTATGCTCTGAGCAGAAAAAGCAACCGGCGAAATCAAGAGCCAAGCGACAGCAAACAAGAGCAAGTGTTTCATAGTGTTTTTTGCCAAATAGACCTTAATACAAGCAACGACATGAGCACAAGAATACGGGATAATACCAGATGTCGAACCGAAATCCAACAGTTTGCAACACATTTGGAGTGCTCCGATTCATCGGAGCCTTTAGAACCTCCTGCGTTAAGAATCGCTACAACTCATCGACAAATCACCGTGCGAACGTAGGCATTGATCTCAATCTGACGCTGCGTGATCTAAAAGCTGGAATGAATCCCAGCACTCCAAAATAACGAAAAAGTCCAGCTTGATGAAACGAATCTCGTCAAGCTGGACTAAATCATGAAATTATCGGTTTGCGATACGTCGCTACTTCTTGGAGCAGCAACCGCTCTCACACGTTTCTAAGTTGGTGCTGACAAGTTTTGAGGCCAAGTCCAAACAGCAATCGCAACCTGCACCATCGCAGCATACGCCCTCAGAACAACAGTCCGGACAGCAGCAATCGTCAGGCAGACATTGGCTACAACTGCAGTTGGAACACACGCAAGGTGACTTGGTGCTTTCGACTGAGGTCATATCGACTTGGCAACAGCTAGACGACTTTGAACAGCAGCCTTGCGATTTCGTTCCCATGTAGGTGTTTGCACTGGCCACCAAGGCCAAAACGCTCGCTGCACTCAACAACACAATCTTTGTGAACATAAAGTTACTCTCTTATTTAAAAACCAGAATCCAATGAATCATTATTGTTCGATCTGAATCCAATTGGAATCAACATTGCCAACTACACTGGAGAATCTGCAGCCTAACAAAAGCAAAGAAAGAGACGGCAGAAAACTTTGGCCTCAAATGGCCTTGCGATACGATTCGACATGGCTCATCGAAACAGGAGTCAACCGAGGTCGCAATTGCACTCGGTGGAGAATTCGCGGCAGCTATCAGAAATTGACATTTGCAATCGCAAGACTTGGGAAACCGTTCCCGCCCATCGTTGCTCGAATCGGGGTGACAAATATTCAGATCAAGTTGTTTGCAGCAGGGGCAGGATGATGTTTCCTGTTGGGTAGCCGCCATTTCCGAATCCACACAACAGGTCCCGCAACCCATCAGGGCGCAGCACCATCCCTGCGGCATGGCAACCAAAGCAATCAAAATTAGTCGAATGAAACGGATCATTATTCCAGAACCCTCTAATATAAAGGATAGAGCCGGGAAACCCCCAAAACAAGAGCGTCTTTCGAGCGAAATCCAGGAAAGGAAGGGAAAGAACAAGCAATGCATCGTAGTTTTCTAGGTTTTTGCCATCGAAGCATGGTTTTGTCTCTGCGCATCGAATCTCAGTCCGCCGCTGCGTGATCTAAAAGCTGGGATGAGTCCAACCTAACGGTGATCGAGTGTCCTATTGTTTTAAACAATCTTTTGGAAGGCGGATCGCATCTTTGCGGCACTGGAATCTTACGTTTTCACTTCTGGCATGGGTTGTGGTATGGGTGTTTTGGCTCAGTCTGACTCACAGCTTCCACCCGACGTTCTTGCTCGCGGTGATCGTCACCACAAGCTTAGTGGGTGTTTATGCGTCTGCCACATACATCAATCATTTGGTACTTGTTCCTAGACTTTTTTCGCGTGGGTTGCGTTGGAGTTATGCGGCATGGCTGTTCGCGACTATGGCCCTGCTCACTGCTATTGGACTTGGATTAATTCGCCTGTCCTGATGTACTCAACAGTCATCACAACCACCCGGACGGTTTGGTTGCGTTCGTTTGGCCGCGAAACCACTGGAGTTGTCACAAAACTGAATGAGGAGTGGCACAATACGACGGTACAACAGGAAGTAAAAGTGTATCGCGAAGTGATCACCCCTGAGCGTCAAGAGTCGAGACTACACTATCGAGCCTTGGTCTCGGTGGAGACCGAAGAAGGGACGGCAGAGATCCGTTCAAGCCGACTCGAGGAAAGTCCCGCTTATGCGGTCGGAACAGAGTTGAAGGTACTCTATTTTCCAGGCAAGTTAGTTGAGGGACAAATCAAAGACGAATTAACGTCGATTTGGACAAGTATTTTCACAGGTCTCGTCGGTATGCTAATGTTTGTAGCAACGATTGGCAGCCGATTCGTGAAAAAGTTTTTCCCTATCGCGTTTTTTTCCACGTAGATTGCAAAACGAAGATTGGGATCGAGTGCCGGTCGTTTTACCCACTTAAGGCAATGATCGAATGGATATGTCCCCCAAAAAGTCACTTACGTTAAACGACATGGTGCGAATTGAATCACCATGTTCGGTCGATTGGGATTCCATGTCTGGGGATGATTGCGTTCGCACGTGTACTAACTGCAGTCAGAAGGTCTTTAACCTCTCGCGTCTGCCCGCAGAGGACGCCATGACATTGCTCAAATCCAACACCGATAGTCTCTGCGTACGCATCCACGTACGGAAAGATGGGACCATTACAACTCAAGAATGTCCATTGCTGCGCAAATCGATTACGCTGCTCTACAGCGGAATCGCAGCAGTTATCTCTTCGCTATTGATCGCTGTTTCGATTGCTGGATGGATGAGGCGAGATCCCCAGCAAAACCAATCCGTCCGCGATCATTGGATTTGGCCTTGGTCAAGAAGCAGTGATGACTATACGTTGATGGGAAGTGTACTTCCACCAATCGTCATCCCACTGGAGGAGGAGGAAGAGTTCAGTGTTCACGAACGCCCATAACCGAAATCCGGTGAACACGAGTACTGTTCCAGCCTTCCGAACCGTACGAAAGAGAAAGTTCAAATGATTGGACTTGGAGGAACGGAACTGCTCCTATTTGTTATCGTTCTGTTCGTTGCGGTGGTTTACCTAGGTTGGCGAAACCGCTAGCTGAGCGCATCGGCTACATTAATCGCAGGAAGAAGCATGAAGATAAAGCAATATCAGGTAGATGCCTTTTCGGAAAAAATATTCGGCGGAAATCCTGCCGCTGTGGTCCCTTTGCAGTCTTGGCTTCCGGATAGCCTTCTTCAGGCAATCGCTGAAGAAAACAATCTTTCGGAAACAGCATTCTTCGTACCCGCTGGATCGCAATTTGAGCTGCGGTGGTTTACTCCACTGGCGGAAGTTGACTTGTGTGGCCATGCAACATTAGCAACCGCTCATGTGCTGTTTAACCATGAAGGCGTTTCGAGCCAGTCCGTTTCGTTTCTTACCAGGAGCGGCGAGTTGGTCGTAAAACGCCTTGGTTCAGGATTTGAGATGAACTTTCCGGCCAGGGAGCCGTCACCGTGCGAGCTTCCTGCTGAGTTGCTCAAGGCATTGGGAGAGCAGCCAATTGAAACGCTCGCAGCGGATGACTATATCGTGGTGTACGAGAGTGAAGATACGGTACGACGAATTGCGCCGGACATGGCGTTACTTTGCCAGGTAGGTCTTAGAGGCGTTGTGATTACCGCACCGGGTCGTGAGTTTGATTTCGTCAGCCGATTCTTCGCCCCGAAGTTTGGGGTGCCAGAAGACCCGGTTACCGGCTCCGCTCACTGTTCGCTTGCTCCGTATTGGGGTAAACGGCTCAATCGAACTTGGTTGAGAGCACTGCAATGCTCGCGTCGCGGTGGGGAAGTCGGGTGTGAACTAGTGGCGAATAGAGTCTTGCTTTCTGGTCACGCGAAAACCTTCATGGAAGCCATCATTACCGTTGAAACGTAAGTTGTGTAGAGTCGGCCATTTCCAATCACCTCGGCATCTCGAGCAGCAGCAGCTCGCATTGCAAACGATGCTTCGAGACGTCGATCGATTGCCCCAAACTGCGAAACGTGACGGAACGAAGTTGATTTTTATGGAACGCAAAACTTTTCGACGTATCATTCGCGATCGACATTTGACCGAAGGGGAAATTGTGGCTGACGAGCAGATTCGGAGCCAAGTGATGCAGGAATTCCCGCCGACTGATTCGGCTGTTCCACAAGCTGGTTGTATCAGTGAAGCATTGCGCCGCGCGATCCGATCGAGCCCCAAATCGGTCTACCAAATTTGCAAGGAGACAGAAATCTCGCAGATCGTTGTTTCTCGTTTTCTGTCTGGTGAGCGGGATATCCGCCTGGCGACAGCAGATCGCTTGGCCAAAGCACTTGGGATTGAAGTGGCTAGTCACTGAAAAAGGAAAATGACCCATCGG